>CAYNUI010000022.1:0-18184 GCA_964400185.1 uncultured Hyphomonas sp. | reverse complement strand
ATTTCGAAGCAGATGCGGCTTGGACCCGGCATTATGGCTTCCGGCCATGGCTGACGCCAAGCGTAAGCGGCGGCCTGAGCTAATGAGCGGCCAGACCACATATGAGGGTCTGAAGACCTTTCGATTCGGCGACAGCGATCAGCTGGCGGATCGATTGGCTGCGCTTGTTGTCGCGGGCGTGAAAACCGGAACATGCTCTGCGGCCGTTCACGGGCCAGACGCTGAGGTCGGCGAACGTCAAATCTGTTTAAACAGCGCGGGAACGCCCGTCTGCGAGATTGAAACCGTTGAAATGCAAACCCTCGCCTTCGAAGCCGTAACGCATGAAATGGCAGCACTCGAAGGTGAGGGAGACTTATCCTATCGCTATTGGCGCGAGGCGCACATCGAATACTACAAGCGCGAAGGGACCTGGGCAGAAGACATGAACGTGATTTTTGAAACGTTCAAAGTAACCCGCATTTTGGACGAAGCCTTCGCCGCATCGGCACCAGACGCGCTTAAGGCCGAACGTCGTGAGGCGATTGCCAACGGATACAATGCGCTGGAGACCATCGATGGGTAATGGCAACAAAGTCGAATTCCTGGTTGCCATTTGCGCTTTGGTCGCGTCAGCGATGGCCGTCTATATCGCTTGGGATCAAGGCCGAGTGATGCGCGCGCAGCAGCATGGAGCCGTTTATCCCGTTTTGCAGGTGGATGGCTATGTCAACAATCGCTCAGACGTAACAGCGGTGGGCATCTCCGTCCGCAATAGCGGCGTTGGACCTGCGCTGATTGAATCGGTCGAGCTATTCGTCAATGATGAGAAGACGGATGGCCTTACCCGAGAGCTGACCTCGCTCCCAGATGGTTTCGAGCTTTCTTGGTCTGCGCTGGTCGGTCGAGCGCTTGCTCCCGGCGAGAGCGTGAACCCCGTCGATATGGTCTGGGCCAGGGATGTTTTAGACACGGAAGACATTAGGAATATCAGCGAAGACGCCCAAACCTGGCAACTTGAGATTTGCTACTGCTCCGTTTTCGAACGCTGCTGGAAAACCCGCAAAATTGGTCGATCCCGCGCGACACCCGTCGACGAGTGTGTTCCGCAGGAAGTTGATATTTTTGAACAGCTTGGTCTGGAAAACTTGAATCAAGAGCTCGCTTCAGAGCTAGCCGAAGAGGCATCAGAATGAAATTCCCCCTATCCTGGTTGAAAGACTACCTCGCCACCACAGCCTCGCTCGACGAGCTGATGGGCTATATGCTGAAGGCTGGGCTCGAAGTCGAAGACGTGTCGAACCCTGCTGAGGATTTGAAGGCCTTCACGGTGTGCAAAGTCACAGCCGCAGAACCTCATCCAGACGCCGACAAGTTGCGCGTATGCACCGTCGATACCGTTGACGGCGAAAAGCAAATTGTCTGCGGCGCTCCCAATGCGCGCGCTGGCATGACCGCAATCTACGCCCCACTGGGCGCGTATATTCCAGGCTTGGATTTCAGCTTGGACAAAAAGCCCCGCAAGATTCGCGGCGTCGAAAGCCAGGGCATGATGTGCTCCACCAAAGAGCTAAATGCCGGCGAAGATCATGACGGTATCGCAGACCTGGATGAGGCGTACGCGCTCGGCACCCCGGCCGCTGAAGCCCTTGGTTTAGATGATCCGGTCATTGACTTTGAAGTCACCCCAAATCGCCCAGACTGGCTTGGCGTGAAAGGCATTGCCCGCGACCTCGCCGCTGCAGGTGCCGGTGGCTTCATTGACGATCCCGCTCGAAAAGTCAGTGGTACTTATGAGTGCCCGATTGAGATCGCGCTAGACGATCCAGACGCCTGCCCTGTCTTCGCAGGCGCTATGGTGCGCGGTGTTAAAAACGGACCATCGCCAGACTGGCTCCAAGCGCGCCTCACAGCCGTGGGCATCACACCGAAATCTCTATTGGTAGATGTCACCAACTATATCTCTCTCGACCGCGCGCGCCCACTGCACGCTTACGACGCGGCAAAAGTGGCTGGAACCATTCGCGCTCGCCTCGGCAAAGACGGCGAACAGTGTGAAGCCTTGGACGGCAAGACCTATCCTGTGACCGCTGAAATGTGTGTCATCGCCGATGATAGCGGCGTGATCGGCCTTGGCGGCGTCATGGGCGGCGAAAGCACTGCCGTGTCTGACGAGACGACCGACGTGTTCATCGAAAGCGCTTGGTTCGACCCGCTACGAACCGCGCGCACAGGCCGGACCACGGGCATCATCTCGGACGCGCGCTACCGTTTCGAACGCGGTGTCGATCCAATGTCCTGTGTTGAAGGCGTACACCTGGCGCTCCGCCTCATCACTGAATATGGCGGCGGTGTTGCTTCCAAAGTCCGGGTCGCCGGCGAAGCGCCGCGCCGTGAGGAACCGATTGAGTTCTTCAAGCGCGATGTCGAACGGCTGACAGGGCTCGATATCAAACCCGCAACCATGAAGAAGATCATCAAATCGCTCGGTTTCTCGATCGAGGACACCGGCGAAACGTGGCTTCTGAAAGTGCCGAGCTGGCGCTTCGATATGGAACAAAGCGCCGATATTGTTGAAGAAATTGCGCGCCTCGAAGGTTTTGACGCCCTGCCAACCACATCGCTGCCAGCCCCGAGCGGCGGTAAGCGCGTGGTCACCACACCCATCCAAGACCGGATCCGCACCGCGCGTCGCACGCTCGCCTCTCGCGGCTTCTTGGAAACGGTCACATGGAGCTTCATGCCAAGAGCCCATGCAGAGCTATTTGGCGGTGGCGAGGACGCGCTCACCATCGCCAATCCCGTTGCCAGTGAGCTCAACCAAATGCGCCCGAGTATTCTCGGCAATCTCGCGACCGCCGCGCAGCGCGGATCGGACTATGGCGAACGCGATCTGCGCTTCTTCGAGGCCGGCCCAATCTATTTAGGTGATGGTCCAAAAGATCAGCGCTCGGTGGTTGCGGCTTTGGTGCGCCCGGCAAAACGTCGGCACTGGCAGGGCGCAGAAAGCTATGACGGCTATGCCGCCAAGGCAGACCTCTACGCCGTGTTGGAGGCCTTGGGACAACCCCCTGCTCGCTTCCAGATTGGGGAACCGAGACAGCCCCATTGGCATCCTGGCCAAGCCGCGAGTTTGAAGCTCGGTCCGAAAGTGACCGTTGCGCATTTCGGCGCGCTACATCCGCGCGTGTTAAAAGCGCTTGATGTTGAAGGCCCGGTCTATGCGTTTGAGCTCAATCTCAATGCTCTGCCGCAAATGAAAGCCAAAGCGACCAAAACAAAACCTGTTTTGACCCGAGCCGACCTGACGCCGATCCGGCGCGACTTTGCCTTTGTCGTGAGCGAAGCCACGGGCGCAGACGCTTTGGTCAAAGCCGCAAAAGGCGCTGACAAAGCGCTGATTACCGACGTGGACGTGTTCGATGTCTATCAAGGCCAAGGTATTGAACCTGGGCAAAAGTCGATTGCGATTGAAGTGACATTGCAGCCTCACGGCGAAACGCTCAAAGACCAGGACATTGAAGCGATCTCGCAGAAAATCGTTGCTGCCGTCGCCAAAGCGACAGACGGTGTGCTACGAGGATAGGTGGAGCTTGGGAAAGGGCTGAGATGGTTACCCATCACGTCGTAACAAAAATCGGCCTTCGCAAGAAACTCTACAGCCAATTAGAGCCGGATGCGCGCGACAAGACCGGCCTGTCCGCGCTCAACAGCATTATCATTGCATTGGTGCTGATCAGTTTCCTCGCGCTCGCCTTGGAGACCGAAGAAACGATCGGACCGGTCTGGCGGGCTTGGATCGATTGGATAAACCTCGGCATCGTCGCGATTTTCGCGCTCGAATATGCGGTTCGCTTATGGGTCGCGGGCGAAGATCCACGATATCGCGGAATCAGCGGTCGATTGCGCTATATGGCGACGCCGTACGCGATCACAGATTTGATCGCCTTCTTGCCCGAGCTCTTGTGGATCCTGTTCACGCCAGCAGGTGTCGGCGATGATGTGCTTATTGTACTGCGCGTGCTGCGATTGGCACGCCTGGTAAAACTGGCACGCTTTGTCCCCGCATTTGACGTGTTGGGGGCGACCGTTTCACGCGCCGGGACGCAGCTTTTGACGACGCTCGCAATGGCTTTAGCGCTCGTCTATGTTTCAGCCGTCGCACTCTACTTTATTGAAGGCGTCGGCGGTCAACAACAGGAAGGATTTGCATCCATCCCCCGAGCCCTCTGGTGGGCCATCGTGACCCTCACCACAGTCGGCTATGGAGATGTTTATCCCGTGACAGCCCTCGGGCGTATGTTTGCCGCGATCATTTCTCTGGCTGGTATTGGGGTCGTCGCCCTACCCGCAGGTGTGTTCGCGAGTGCGTTCTCGGATGAGCTTCGCGAGCGTGAGATCAGCAAACTCAAAGAGCGGGTTGAGGAAGTCGAGTCAGAGAATGAAGAACTCGAGGCTGAAAACGAAGAGTTGGAAGCTGAGAATGAAGAACTTGAAGCCGAACTGGGTGACCCTAACGAGGATCCAAACCGGACCTAGCTCACGCGGCTTATGAGACGAGTTTGAGGCGCGTGCTCTGCTCGCGCACCAGGCAAGGTTTTCCGAGCCAGTAGCCCTGGATTGTATCAGCCCCAAGCACCGCGATACGCCGCGCCGCCTGCTCCGTTTCAATCCCTTCGACGCACGACTCTAGGCCGAGCTGTTTCGCCAAGCGGATCGCGGCGAGCAAAATACTCTTACTCTGCGTGCTCTTATCGGACTTGCGAACGAAGCTCTGATCGATCTTGAGCTTGTCGAGTGGAAGTGTGTCGAGCATGGACAGCGACGAGTAGCCGGTACCGAAATCGTCCAGCGCGATCGAAAAGCCGAGATCGCGCGCATGCCGCAAAACGGCGACGTTGCGATTGACGTTTCGGAAGGCAACTTCCTCGGTGATTTCAATGGTGATGGCTTGCGGTCGGACATCATGACGATCCAGCAGACAGACGAGTGAATCGATAAAGTCTGACGCGAGGAGCTGTGCCGGCGACACATTGATCGCAAGCTGAGCGTTCGACAAATCGAGATGCGCCAAGGCTTCATCAAGGGTCACCCACAAAATCTCATTCAGCAAACCGAGCTTCTCAGCAATCGGAATGAAGTCTGATGGGCTTGGATCCCGCTCGAACCCACTACCCACCCAGCGCGTAAGCAGCTCGTACGCAACCACATCCAGAGACTTCGCGTTGGCAATTGGCTGCACTGCGGCGCGGATCTCACCATTGTGAATAGCGTTCTTCAGCTCCACTTCGAGGGTCGAGCTGGCGATCGCTGCATTGTCGATCAGTGGATTGAACTTCGCCCAAGTGAGCCCGCCATTCTTCGCCCGACGCATCGCGGTGTCAGCCGCACGCAAAAGACCTGATAAGGATTGTTGCTTTGTTTCCCCTTCCGCGAATCCGATCGACGCCCCGATGGTGATCAGTCCCGACTCCCATCGCAAATCTTGAGTAATCAGCGCGTGCAACGCGTCGATATGATCCGCAACTGTCTCTTCACAGGCATCATCATTGAACAAAACGGCGAATTCGTCGCCACCTAGCCGCGCACTCGCAGCCACATTCGGCGTGCCATTGATCCGCTCCGCCACTTTGCTGAGAACCTGGTCGCCAACGGCATGGCCATATTGGTCGTTCAAAGGCTTGAAGTGATCGAGATCGACGAAAGCGATACAGATCTTTTCCCGATTAGGCCAAAGGGCGCGAAGTTGGTCCATGAAGGCACGGCGATTGAGCAGACCGGTGAGGTCATCAGTATCGGCTAGCTGCTCTTTCTCGGAGATGACCTGATAGAGTTGTTCGTCTGTTTGCTCTCGGGCATACGCGATGACGCCAACGATCATGAACGAGCTCGCAGAAAGCACCGCGAGCACGAGACTGAACATCGTTCCATCTCGGGTCACCCATTCTGCTCCAAAGTCAGAAAGAGCGAACTCCGAAAGATAGAAGTAAACGCAGGTCCCCTGAATTGGCGCCAGCGCAAACAAGAGCCGGTAGTCCAACGCCATGGCCAGGA
This sequence comes from uncultured Hyphomonas sp., assembly GCA_964400185.1. Taxonomy (GTDB): domain Bacteria; phylum Pseudomonadota; class Alphaproteobacteria; order Caulobacterales; family Hyphomonadaceae; genus Henriciella. The sequence continues at coordinate 12,151 of CAYNUI010000022.1, read as the reverse complement.
AGAGTGGGATGAAGAGCGCGAGCGGAATATCAATCGCTTTAGATTCCCCCAACGCCCCTTCGGCGAAGTTGCTACCCCAGTATACCGTGAAAACGGTAATCAAACCTACGTACAAGACGCGTTTGATATAGTATTTTCGAAGCGCGCTCAGCGTGATCAAACCAAGAGCGATCGTGTAGGCATTGACCTCCATGGTCATCACCGGCGAGATTTCGCCGCTGACGCAAAATGCTACGAATACGAATGCATTGATGACGAGGCCACAAATCCCAACCCAAAGCGCAACCGTGCGCAATCGATCGGACAGGCCTTTTTCGGTATCGCCGTGATATTTGGCACCCTCAAACATGCTTAATCTATAGCAGTTTGTCCTAAATATCTATTTTTAGTAGTTTTTTTGAATTCTCTATCTTGAGTAGTGATTTGTTAGAGAATTCGGCACGGCGCGAGCCCTAGTTTGTCGCGGGTGTATCGATTTGAAGCCAGTCCTTTTCGGGTAGGTCATAAATCATATCCATGACCTCAAACTGCACACCGACCGGCTGGCGGGCGTTTGAGTTCCACAGAGCAACAACACCCGAATTGCGCTCAGGGTCAAACAAGATCAGCGACCGATACCCTTCAACAGCGCCACGATGTCCAACAACGCGGTAGCCTGGCGTTCCATACTTATAGACTCGCCATCCCAAAGCATACCGCGCATCCCGCAAGTGCCCGCCATATCGACGGCTCATGCTCGATTGCTCACGGCGGGTATAGATCCGCGGCGTATGCAGCTCTGTCAGAGTATCATCGTTCAACACTTCAGGGGCTAACCCCATCTGCGCGCGGGCGAATTGAGCTAGGTCCAGAATTGAACCATTCACCCCGCCGGCGGCGGGAACACGATAGTAAGACTGCTTCACCGTGCGCCGGACGGGCCTCGCGTCGACACGGCGTTTACGATGAGGTTCCGCCCACGAAATAGACCCTTTTAAAGCGTCCAGCCCGAAGCTTGCGCTGGACATTCCGAGCGGCTCGAACAGCTCTAACCTGACCACGTCTTCGAAATCGAGCCCTCTCACAGAGGTCACCACCTCGGCAATCGCATCAAAGGCGACGTTCTGATAAGTGTGGCAATCGCCGATCGGGCAGGTTCGATTGAGCTTGGCAAGACTGCGCCGGATTTCAGCGGGATCGCGGCCATCCTCCAACCTCGTATCATAAGCATTGGGAACGATGCCGATTTTGTGGGACAAGAGATCATCCAACGTGCCGACTTTTTCGCCGCCTAAAGGCAAGCGCAATGATGTGCTGAATTTCGAAATTGTATCGGATAAGGCGAGCTGACCTTCGGCAGCCATCTTTCCAACTGTCGTGGAGGCGACACCTTTAGAGAGTGAAGCCCAGCGGAACACAGTGTCTTCAGTGACGGGGTCGCCGCCGAGCCGCGTGGCCCCATACCCTCTTGCAAAGGTGATCTCGCCGTCCTCGATCACAGCGACAGCCAAACCCACCATCGCATCGTCTTCCATGAGGCGCGTCAGGCGTTCGTCCAGGCGATCCTGGTCCACAGGGGCGGCGTTGGCGCCAAACGCCAGAACAGAAATAAGAGTTAGAAAGCCGATGAGGCGAACGACAAACATGGCTCGCCCCTTAGTCTGGTTTGGATCCTTCATCGCCTTCGGCGACGATCGTATTCGCGCCGAAAATGCGGCCATTTAGAACCGGCATGGCCGCCCCATCTGGATCAACCGGCGGCTGTATATCGCTAAACGTAATCCGAGTTCGCAGATCCGGTTCGACGTCCGACGGCTCAAACGTCTTATAGGCCGCTTCGATGAGATCGGTCACGTGCTGGTCGCGCGACCGAGCGGTCGATCCGCCAAACATAATTGCGACGACCCGGCGTCCACGGCGTTTCGCGCTGGCCATCAAGTTGAACCCTGAGGCGCGTGTGTATCCCGTTTTGATCCCGTCCACCCCAACGACTCTTCCAATCAGCTTGTTGTGGTTCTTGTAGGTGGCGCGACCCCAGCTGAATTTAGTGTTGGCGAAATACCCGTAATAGTCCGCGTGGTCGTCCAAGAGACGTGTTGCAAGAACCGACATGTCGCGGGCGGTCGATAGTTGCTGTGTGTTCGGCAGACCCGACGCGTTCTTGAACACGGTGTTCTCCATGCCCATCGATTTGGCCTTCGCCGTCATCAGGGTCGCAAAGCGCGCTTCGGTTCCGCCAAGACGTTCAGCCACCACAACCGCCACATCGTTCGCAGATTTGGTGATGAGCGCGTTAATGGCGTCTTTCGTCGTAATGGTGCTGCCAGCGCGCAAGCGCAGCGAAGATGGAGGTTGCTTGGCCGCCGCGTGCGAAACAGGCAGTTGCTCGTAAAGCTTGACCTCCCCGCTCTTCATCGCATCGAACAGCATGTACAGCGTCATCGCTTTGGTCAGCGAAGCGGGGTATCGCGCAGCATCCGCGTGGCGCGCGTGCAGGACTTGTTCAGTTTCGAGATCGACGACAATGGAGGCGTACTTTTCAGCGACCGCCGTCGGCATCATCCCCAGTGTCATGACAGCGCCTGCAGCGAGAGCGGCTTTAAACACGAATGAGGAAGATCGTACGGTCATTCGGGGGTCTCCGATTAGAGTATGCCCCGGCGTCCCGAGGAAACAGTAGGATCAATTCATAAGGTTAGCTACTGGTAAATGCACATGGCATTTTTGTTAGGATTCATGTTGCGAACATTACCATCGGCTTAATTTTGTGCAGTGCACAAAAAATATGTTGCATTTGCGAGAAATAGACCTATTTTCTCTCTCAGAAACGATGGGACCGATAATCATGACGACCGATACAACATCACCATTCTTCAAAGCGTTTTCTGGCTTCGACGCCGATGCGTTGAGCAAGTATTTTCCGAGCACCGATAGCATGGGCACCTTCGCTCGCGGCGCAATGGAAGCTTCGACAGCGAGCACACGTGCGTCCGTCAAAGGCATGCAAGATGTTGGGCAAGCCATGCTTGACCACACCAAAAGCCAGATCAAGCTCTCTGTCGACACTGGCAAAAAGCTCGCTGAAGCCGATTCCCTTAGCGACGCGCTGACCATCCAAACTGGATATGTCAAAGCCGCGTTCGAAAAGAATGTGAACGGTCTGAACGATCTCGCTGATCTTTACACCGATACATTGATCGAAGCGTTCGCGCCGCTTGCGAAGCAAGCCAAGAAAGCGGCGAAAAGCGCGAAAGCCGACTAAACACAGCGCGGCGTGGGGACGCGCGCGGACATTTATCCACAAGAGCCAGGCTTTAAGGGCCTGGCTTTTTTGTGCTTTGGCCTGACAAAATGGGCGAGTCCCTGCACACTAGGATCACCATGGCTGACTTCATAAACTTCAAATCCGTCAAACGCCCGCCCAAACCCAATACCTGTTTGGCGGCACCTGAAAATTTCTCCCTCGCCTCCGATGCCGATTTCGCACCGCCCGTTTTCGAGCTGAGCGCCGATGATTTGTTTGGCAAACTCAATGAGATCGTCAGCGCGGAGCGCAGCTGGAGCCGGCTTGAAACCGATGCTGCAGCGCGAAAGCTCAAATTTGTCGCGACCACGGGACTTCTGCGTTTCAAAGATGACGTCGATATTGAGGTCATTCCGATCGAAGACGGTCGCTCGACGCTGGCCATCTATTCTCGATCGCGGGTTGGATATTCCGACCTTGGCACCAATCGCAAGCGCGTGAATGATTTAATTGGACGCGTGACCACAAATTGATCACTTTGGAGCTTGATCCTACGGCAACTCAGCGCCAGTCTACACATTCGGAAAGGAACGCTTATCTTCTAGGCCATGTCTATCAGAATTGACCGCATAACGCTCTCAGATCCCGAAGGTCCGCAAGGCCCTATGGGACCAGATGGCGGAGACGATGGAGGTCTTGGCATCGCGACCAAGACACGTGTCCGCACAAAGAAACCGAGCATGTATCGCGTTCTTATTCTGAATGATGATTACACGCCTATGGAGTTTGTCGTTCTGATTCTCGAACGCTTCTTCAATAAGAGCCGCGAGCAAGCGACTCGGATTATGTTGCATGTGCATCAGAAGGGCGTTGGGGTGTGCGGGGTATACACTTACGAAGTCGCTGAAACAAAGGTGGCGCAAGTCATGGATATGGCCCGACGAAACGAACACCCACTGCAATGTACGATGGAAAAAGAGGACTAGGAGAAACACGAAAATGCCAAGCTTAACCCCTAGTCTCGAATCTGCTCTTGAGCGCGCGCTGACCGCGGCGGGCGAGCGTCAGCATGAATATGCGACGCTCGAACACTTGCTCCTTGCGCTGACTGAGGATGACGATGCTGTCGAAGTCATGACGGCGTGCAAGGTCGATATTGCGAGCCTCAAACAAGCCCTCGAACAGTATATTGATGAAGATCTCTCGAGCCTGATCACAGACAGCCCTTCTGGCCGCGTCCAACCGACTGCCGCGTTCCAGCGGGTTGTCCAGCGCGCCGTTCTGCACGTCGAAAGCTCAGGCCGCGATGAAGTCTCGGGCGCAAATATTCTGATCTCGATTTTCTCCGAGCGCGAAAGCCATGCGACCTACTTCCTGCAAGAGCAGGACATGACCCGCTACGATGCGGTGAATTATGTCAGTCATGGTGTGTCGAAAGTGCCGGGCCAAAATCGCCCGACTACGCCGCGCGGTGCAGAGGCTGAAGAAACCCCGCCAAACGCCCCGCAAAGCGAAGCGCTGGATGCCTATTGCGTCAATCTCAATGAGAAGGCCAAGCAGGGTAAGATCGACCCACTGATCGGTCGCCAATTGGAGATCGAGCGCTGTATTGAAGTCTTGTGCCGCCGAGCCAAGAACAACCCAATCTTGGTCGGTGATCCGGGCGTTGGCAAAACCGCCATCGCTGAAGGCCTGGCGCGCATGATCGTCAATGGCGAAGTGCCAGAGATTCTCGGCGACGCCACCATATGGGCGCTCGACATGGGCGCGCTCCTGGCCGGTACCCGCTATCGCGGCGATTTCGAAGAACGCCTCAAAGCCGTCATGAAAGAAATCGGCGAGCAAGAGAAAGGCATTCTCTTCATTGACGAGATCCACACCATTATCGGCGCAGGCGCGACCTCTGGTGGCGCGATGGATGCATCCAACTTGCTGAAGCCTGCGCTTCAAAATGGCGAAGTCCGCTGCATGGGTTCAACCACGTTCAAAGAGTACAAGCAGCACTTTGAAAAAGACCGCGCCTTGTCACGCCGGTTCCGCAAAATCGACGTCGTAGAACCGAACGTCGAAGATGCTGTGAAGATCCTTACGGGTCTCAAGTCTACGTTCGAAGACTTCCACGGTCTGCGCTACACCAATGACGCCATCCGCGCGGCGGTCGAACTTTCGGCTCGGTATATGACGGATCGCAAGCTGCCCGACAAAGCCATCGATGTGATTGATGAAGCGGGCGCTACACAGTGGCTGGTGCCGGAAAGCAAGCGGCGCAAGACGATTGGTGTCAAAGAGATTGAGGCGATTGTCGCGAAGATTGCGCGCATTCCCCCCAAACAGGTCTCGAAAGACGATGCCCAAGCCATCAAATCACTCGAGAGCGATCTCAAGCGCGTGGTTTATGGCCAAGACGATGCCATCGACGCGCTGTCCAGTGCGATCAAACTGTCGCGCGCCGGTTTGCGTGAACCGAACAAGCCGATTGGCTCTTACCTGTTCACCGGCCCAACCGGCGTTGGTAAAACCGAGGTGACACGGCAACTGGCCTCTATTCTCGGCGTCGAGCTGCACCGTTTCGACATGTCAGAATATATGGAACGCCACTCGATCTCTCGCTTGATCGGTGCGCCTCCAGGATATGTCGGATATGATGAAGGTGGTCTCCTGACCGATGCCGTGATGCAGCACCCGCACTCTGTCGTCCTGCTCGATGAGATCGAAAAGGCCCATCCGGACCTGTTCAACGTTCTCTTGCAGGTCATGGACAATGGCACGCTGACCGATGCGAACGGCCGCAAAGTGGATTTCCGTAATGTGATCCTCGTCATGACCACCAATGCTGGCGCGTCGGATGCGGCGAAGAACTCAATCGGGTTTGGGCGCGGTCGCAAAGACGACGAGCAAGAAGAAGCGCTGAAGCGCCTGTTCACGCCTGAATTCCGCAACCGTCTCGATGCTGTGATCACCTTCGGTGGTCTGACCCCGGAAATCATCGAGCGCGTGGTCGAGAAGTTCGTGCTGCAGCTCGAAGTGCAACTCGCTGATCGCAATGTGACGATCGAACTTGCCGCTGGCGCGCGCGATTGGCTCGCGAAACGCGGCTTCGATGCAGAGTTCGGCGCGCGTCCGCTCGCGCGAGTCATCTCTGAGCATGTGAAAAAGCCGATGGCCGAGGAACTGCTGTTCGGTAAGCTCGCCAAAGGTGGCACGGTGAAAATTGGCCACGACAAGAAGAAGGACGAGCTGACCTTCAAATATGTCGAGGACAAGCCGGCCAAGCGCAAACCAAAGACGCCGGGCAAAGGAAAACCTGAAAAGGTCTAGCTTACCTTTGACTATTCAAGCCCCGCCCTCGTCCTTCGACAAGCTCAGGATGAGGGTGTACGGGCCCGCTGCACCGGGCTGATCAATCATGGGCGAACGGTTGGAGGGGGCGTTCGTTTACATACTGCTCTGTTCGGACGGGGCATATTATGTCGGATCTTACAAGGGTGATGACCTGCAAGTAAGGATCGCCGAGCATAACTCAGGATATCGGAAAGAAGCATGGACTTATCGCCGTCGCCCCGTTGAGTTAGTCTGGGCCCAGCATTTCTCCAGATATGATGAAGCCTTCGCTTGCGAACGCCAGCTTAAAGGCTGGTCGCGCGCTAAAAAGGCTGCGCTCATCAAAGGCGACTATCTCGAAATCTCAAGGCTCGCCAAATCGAAATTAAGCCAAAGACGTCCCTCATCCTGAGCTTGTCGAAGGACGAGGGACACCACATTTTCCAACAGAGTCTAAACGATCAACGCCGACTCTGGCGCCACCACTAAGTGTGGCACACCATCGCTGGTTTTGGTCCAGGAAATGCCTTCCGGAGAAACATAGGCCGTGACGCGCTGGCGATAGGCTGAGAAACTCTCCCAATCGACCACATCGACGGGCGTGTCGAAATGCACGGTCACCTCATACCCGGAGCCCGCGTTCAATTCCCGAACGCCATGAATACGCCCAGAAAATGGACGCTTCAGATAGGTTCCGCTGACGCGTTCCCCGACTTGCCATTGAGAGTCCGGCACGTTTGAGAGCCGAGCCGAAGCGGTATTCCAATCGCGAAATCCCATTTCTTTGGCAACGATTTCCAAGGCGGCCGACAATGATATCGGGTCCGCGCTTTCTGCTTTGAGTTGTCGCGCACGAGCCTTGGCCTGCACGCGTGTGTAGATATGCGAGATCATCGCAGTCTCCTTTCACAAGTCCTTTCGGTCTAGCAAAGGGCGGAGCTCGCATTACCGCCAGACCGGGTGTGAAATGGTCTGCGAATAGCCGGTCAAACCGGGAGGTCTTCACCACGGACAAAAATGTCCAGCGAGCGGCAGGCGCCTCAACCGAGCCGCGCTTTAGCTTACCTGGCGCGGCCCAGTCAATAAAAATCGTGTAGGCGCCGTCTTACGCTTTCTCTGGCTTTTCCATGATTTCCATCATGCGGTCATGGAGTTCGGCTTCCCAGGATTCCGCCCGCTCGCGGACCCGCGAGACATAGGCATCATTCTCATGTCCTGGAATATTGATGTCGAATACATCGGCAACTTCAATCATGGATCGTTGATCCATCTCGTGGAATGCTTTGACCATCTCGTCAGACGCGGACCGCGGTGTCCCCAAAGCTTCGAAGGCGGAGCGACCGATCCGCAAGGAACTATCATAGGTTTCGCGGATAATGTCCCGGCAGCCATGTGCCCAAAGCTCGTACGTGTGGTGGCGATCGACTGACCGCGCTATGACGTGCAGGTCTGGAAAGTTGCGAATGGCGTAGGAGACGAGCTCCGTAATCTGATGCTTGTCGTCAATGGTCACGATAAGCAGCTTCGCTTTGTCGATTCCAGCAGCGTGCAACAGATCCGGCCGCGTCGCATCGCCGAAATAGGTATGGCTGATCCCATAGGCACGTAGGATATCGAGCTGCGCCGAGCTGTAATCGATCACAGTCGATGTATAGCCAGCCGTACGCAGCATGCGGTCGACGATGCCACCAATCCGACCGCGCCCGGCAATGATGATGCCATTCTCTTCTTCAATCGCGTCGGCTTCGCGTTCTTGCCCTTTTGCATACCGGTTGGCGACGATCTGATCATACAGGATGAAGAGCAACGGCGTGATCAACATGGACAGCGCAATCGTCAGCAGCATAAGGCTCGCGACGTGTTCTGAAAGGATCAAGCTCGTTGTCTCGGACGCGAGCAAGACAAAGCCAAACTCACCAGCTTGCGCCAATCCAAGCGTGAACAGCCATCGCTGCGCGCCGCGAATTTTGAACGCCGTTCCAAGCAAGAAGAGGACGGTCGCTTTCAGCAAGATCAGGCCGAGCGTCATGCTGATCACAACGCCGAAATTCTCTGACAATAGGCTGAAATTGATGCTCGCCCCGACCGTGATGAAGAATAGTCCGAGCAGCAAGCCTCGGAATGGATCAATGTCGGACTCCAGCTCGTGTTTGTATTCGGAATTGGCAAGCACGACCCCCGCGAGGAACGTTCCAAGCGCCGGCGATAGCCCCACCAAAGTCATCAGCAGTGCGATCCCGATCACCATTAAGAGCGCTGTTGCAGTGAATAGCTCGCGCAAATTGGCGCCTGCAACAAATCGGAAAATCGGGCGCGTGAGATAGTTCCCGCCGAGAACTACAGCTGCAATCGCGCCAAGTGTGACCAGCATGGCCTGCCAGCCTTCAAGCCCTTCCACCAAACTCAGTGAGGCGCCGTGGCTATCCCCGCCTCCAGCGGTGAGCTGCGCCACTTCGGGGATGACCAGCAATGGAATGACCGCCAACATTGGAATGAAAGCGATGTCTTGGAACAGCAAAACGGAGAAGCTCGCTTGTCCGCCATCGCTCTTCATCAGCCCCTTCTCGTTCAGTGTCTGCAACACAATCGCGGTGGACGAGAGCGAGAAAATCATGCCGATCAAAAGGGCTTCATTCCAGGATTGGCCGAACGCCATCGCGACGGACATGACAAGGATCATGGTCAGCACAACCTGGCCGCCCCCCAATCCCAGCAAGCGATTTCGCATTTGCCAGAGCAGCTTGGGTTCCAGCTCCATACCAACCAAGAAGAGCATCATGACAACGCCAAACTCGGCAAAATGCTGGAGCGAGATCACATCGACCCCGAGCAGTGCGAGCAGAGGACTGATCGCGATCCCAGCAATCAGATAACCGAGAACGGAGCCAAGCTTCAGCCGTGTCGCGATGGGTACAGCAACGATCCCCGCGACCAGCAATATGAAGGCGAGCATTAGAAAGTCGGACATGAATTGGATCCCGCTAAGAGTGTTTCGAGCGATATAGGGGAATTTCGCCGGAATGCGAAAGCATAGAACTTATTCCAATCCTGAACGGCGATGCAGTCCTTGTTCTGGCCACACTATCTGATTTAAACTGTCAGCCCTGAGCCTGATTAGAGGTGGACGCATGCTTAGATGGTTTCTCGGTATCCTTGTCATTTTGGCCGCGGGCGCTGCGTCAGCGTGGTGGTGGGTCAATCGACCCTTGATCATCCGACATCCTGGCTTCGGGACGGATTGCGAAACGCTCGTCTCGCAAGCCAATGTAAACGCGAAAGTTGATTGCGTACGGGTTTGGTACGGCACCAATCGCGACCTCACACTCGGAGACCCAACAGGCATCGCGGACACGATCGACGTGGTTGAGGGCGGCGGCGATAATAGCGGTACGCTTCAGCTTGGGCGCGCGGATGTCTGGCTGCCTAAGCTCACCGAAGATGGCGGCAGCCGAAATCGCGGCGAAACTCCGCATGTGCAAGGCGTGGTTCCTGCTGACACCAACAAGCTGGCGGAATTTGTGTTTTTGACCCGCATTACGACGGGCGGCAAAGAGAGTTTCACCGCAACCCTGCAGGACGCCATCTATTATGATGGGTCGGACGCTATTCTACTCTTCGTCCACGGCTTCAATGTGAAGTTTGATGAAGCCCTGGTCCGAACAGCGCAGCTTTCAAACGATCTCTCAAGAAACGATGCCTATGACGTTGGAATTCCAGTGCTTTATTCGTGGCCATCTGCCGGCGAAGTATCGCTTGAGACCTATCAAGGCGACCGGGATCGCTCGATCAACTCAGCTGAGCATCTTGAGGCTTTTCTCGACCTAATCACTGAGGATATCGATGTTCAGCGCATCAACATCATTGCTCACTCCATGGGCAATCGCCTGCTCACCAAAGCGCTGGAAGACTATGCGAGCGATTACCTCGTACAGCATGACCGGGACGATTTAGAATTTCGCATTCTCCTCGTTGCCGCAGATGTCGAACGGGACGTTTTCGATGAAGCGAATGGCGTTTTCGATAATTTGGACGCGAACGTCACCATCTACACCTCCGATACAGATCGTGCGCTACATGTCTCCGAAATCGTCAATCAGAAGGCGCGGCTGGGCGATACTGATACGGACAAGCCTTACATCCGGACAGCGCAGAACTATCAGACGATCGACGCAACGGCGGTCACGACCGAACTGTTTGGCATTGGCCATAATTACTATTCAGACAACCCAACCATTCTGTGGGACATGATGTGCACAATCGGCGAAACACGCCCGCAAGATCGCGCTCTGGAAATCGCTCGCTATGGCGGCTTGCCGGATGGCGATGAGTATTATCGCGTGAACGCCTCGATCGTGCCGAGCGCGCAAGCCTGTGCGCTACGCCGCACTGCGTTTCCAATTGGCACCCCCAGAGGAACCGGCGCTGAAGATTCTATTGGTGATGCAGCACAACCCGATGCACCAGGGTTGAGCGAATCTGCGCCGCCACCCCCTCCTCCACCGCCGCCACCGGAACCGGAAGCCAGCATAGAAGCGGCGTCGACGGCCGAGCCTGTCGTGCTCTATGTTCTCGACTATTCAGATACAGACCTGACCCCGTACGAGCCTCGACTGCGCGCCTTGCTGGATGATGAGCGTGAGATTCAGTCCATCACCATCAGAGCCTATAGCGACACCGTTGGAACGAATGAGGAGAATGTTCTACGGACTCAAGCCTATGCGGATGCCGTGCGTGATTGGTTCGTTTCACAAGAACTAGATCCGACGCGCATAACCGCCCTTGGGCTCGGTGAGATTGAACTCGATATCCCGACGGATGATGAGGTGGCTCAACCGCTCAATCGGCGTGTCGTGATCGAAGTCACTTATATCAACTAAGACGCGGTCGCCTGAGCGACGACTCGAAAGCCGAGGGAGCGGTCCCGGATGGTTCGGCCAAATCGTGCGCGATTAGCGGCGCGATGCTCAGCGGCCCCATCTCTCCATGAGCCGCCACGAACAACGGGCCGAGCGCAATTGGAGGACCCAACCGGTCGCTCATTGTTCGGCGCATCGGCATAGGTGTTCACGTAGCAATCCACGACCCACTCGCGGACATTGCCGAGCATGCCAACCAAGCCGAACGGATTTTCGGTCAAATCGCTGGCCGAAGCAGGACCGCTAGTCACAACACCAGGGCCTGGATAGGAATTACCCCACCAGTAAGCCGTTTCTGTTCCAGCCCGCGCGGCGTATTCCCACTGCGCTTCACTCGGCAAACGATAGCGTCGATCAGATTTCGTGCTCAGCCACTCGGTATAGGCAACGGCATCCTCATAATTCACGCCGGTCACTGGCGTTGCCCCTGCCCCGCTGCCTTGTGCGGCGCGGCAGCCGCCATCGTCGACGCAGACTTGCCACTCGTCCCAAGTCACCTCGCCTTTGCTGATGAGAAAGGCGTTTAAGGTCACTTCGCGAACGGGTCCTTCATTGCCACTCCGATTGGCCTCGCTCTCAAGCGAACCCATTTGGAACCGGCCGGCTGGGACTGCAACCATTTCCGGACACCCCTCACAGGCGGTGACCGGCAGACTTTCGGCCGGAGGTGAATCGTCGGTTTCTGTGCCGG
>CAYNUI010000021.1:13818-18202 GCA_964400185.1 uncultured Hyphomonas sp. | reverse complement strand
GAATCAATCAGTCTTGCCATATCAGCCTCCTGTTATGCTCAACTTGAGCATTATATGGGCGTGCGCATAGACCTGTTCAAGTCTGTCCCTCAATTCTTCGAGGATCGCACTACGCCTCACCCTTATGCTACGGGTGAGCAAAAGCCCCTTAATCCATATATTTCCACAGGGCAAGCCTGTCCTGGCGGCAACGAGGCAAATGGATCGGGCAAGCGACTTTGTGGCGTTAAGATTTCATTAACTATAAATTTCTTGCGTGAGAACAAAAGTAGAATATAAAGGACGGAACACAAGGAGAACAACTATGCGTGAGATGAAGTTTCGGGGCCGGTCAGGAAAGGCCTATTCTTTTGTTCGTATGGCGCCGACCGCGCCCTGGGCGCGCGAAGCCGGGGTCGCGATATTTGCGGCGCAAGGGCCGTTTGGCTGGCGGGTGGTGCGTCTCGCGACGCTGCGTGGGCGGCTTCATGACGTTCAGCCGATCTGGGCTTGGGCAGATGCAGAGCGGTATGGTGCCCGAACAGTGTTCATTATGCGAGAAACAGATCCTGCCGACCGCGCATCAGCTTTGCGTGATCTCGAAGCTGGATTGAACCCTGTGCTTGAACCGGCTCAGTCTGATCTTGCAATGGCGGCCTAATTCGCCAAACGCGCACCATACCAAGCTTCAATATCTGCTTCGATAAAGGGCAGGGGGCGGGGGCCAGCTTGGATGAGCGTGCGTTGAAAGTCTGACTCCGAATAGCGTTCACCTAGAATAGCTTGCGAGCGCTCGGAGAGGATCTCAAAACGATGATAGGCCGACGAGATCGCTGTTTGATAGCCAGGTCGGGCCATTATCCGGAGCGCCAACTGTCGCGATACAGGTTCGCTCAATCCACTGTTAACCGCAATAAATTCGGTCGCATCTGCGAGGGTCCATCGATCTAGATGCAATCCAGTATCAGTCGCCGATAGGACCGATTGGATGAGACTGATTGATGCGTCGGCAACTGCGTCGATTTGGTCTGATGCCTTAACCGAGCGGGTCCAAACATAGAGACGCCAAGCTGCGTTGACCGCAGGATACTCAATCAATTCACGTTGCGGAGACAATTCGCCTTCGCCTTCGGTCTGCCAGCTGAGATAAGGTTGCTGGAACCAGAGGTCTTGAAAGGCACGCAGCCGGGCTTGTTGGGCAGGGAAACTCGGATTGAGCCGCACCAAATCCCAGTCTGAATTCGGCGAAAGTGTTTGCAGTGTTTCAGGTGGGCGCGTTTCAACCACCTCCTCAATCGGGGGTGACAGCAATGGCTCTGACATGGTTGCTTCAAACCATGGCAACACCTGCGAGAGCCGGTTCGGGCGACCCTCTTCAAGCTCGACCAATTCTTCTGGCAAAGAGAGCAGTTGGCGCAGAGCCTCGCGCTGTTCCGCAACCTCTTCGAGATGCCGTGTATGCAGGCGTTCGGTGTTGAGTTGATCGCCCGTCAGAGCATTAAGGATCCCATTGAACAGGGCTTGTCCTTTGGGCTGCGCCCAAATGCCGGACTGATCCATATTGCTTTCGCTAAGGTCTGTGAGCGCTGTGGATAAGTCCTGAAGCGCCGGGCGTAGTTTTTCATCCACTTCGTTTTCGACCACCAGCATCAAAGCCTCTCGCTGATCCGCTTCAATATCATCCAAATCGAGCGTAAGAGCTGAAAACGTTGTGACGATCATCTCTAGCGCCGATGGATCGTCCGACAATAATAGTTCGACCCGGCGCGCACTTTCTCGTGCAAGGCTGCGGGGTAAAACGATCCCGGAGGCGCGATCGGCCATTAAACGCCGCCGCGTGTCTTGAACGGCTGCGCTCAGGCTTTGCAGGCGCGTGATATAAGCCGTCGCCTCATCGGCATTATTGATCGTTTGAGAATAGGCGAGCAGCGTCGGGCCTTCGATCCAAATGCCCGTATAGGCATCCATGGCATAGGGGCGGTGATCGGCATAGTCGAAGCGGCCATAGCCCAATTGCTCAAGCGCAATCAGATCAACGAGGGCCGCTTCTGCCACCGCGAGATCCCGCGCCAGCACATGTCCCTCCGGGAGCATGGGGCGACTTTGAAGGCGTTGTAGCAACTCAATGCGAACCAAGCGACGGCGCTCAAAGCCAGCTTGTGAGTGATTGTCGAGTTGATAAATCGCTGTCGGACCGAGATGACGTTCTAGACCCAATCGGCTGGCGGTTTCGGGCGACAAGGCGAGTTCGGTGCGCAAAAAGTCTGTCGCAATCGCTTGCGACTGCGTGATTGCGCGGCGCGTTGAGCGCGAACTATCATTGCTTTGACTGCACGCTGTGGGCGCGGTTAAGGCGATCCCGATCAGGGCCGTGAATAGCAATTTGCGAGCGTGTTTCATGGAATTAACTAAACCGGTACGCGTTGGAAAAGTATGAAACATCAGCAACACCTGCAATCCCCTTCACACTGCCTGTTGTCGGCCTTACGCATTTCCGTTACACCCCGCCAGTCTATCAAGCGGAGAGCCCCGTGGAAAATACACCGAACACACCTCAGGCAGGACTAACTGGAACGGTCCTGTTCTATAAAAACCCTCAGCCGTTAAATCCTGAACAACATGCAGGACTCGGCGTTAAAAAGATCGATGAACCCTTCGGTTTCTTGCGCGAAGCGCATGCCGTTCCGGTGACGGTTACCGAATTCGGCATGGCCGGAACCTCGTACCCTGTCATCTTTGTTGGTGAAACGTATCAGCCTGTTGCTGTCATGGGCGTTCGCGATGGCGAGAACCTTTTCGTGACCGCAGAAGGCCAAGCTGAGCAAGACTTTTACATGCCGGCTTTCGTCCGCCGCTATCCATTCGTGTTCGCGAATGACAATCAGGGCGAGCGCTTGCTTCTCTGTGTTGATCGCGACGCGCCAATGGTAACCAATCAGCCGGAAGTCGCATTGTTTGAAAACGGTCAGCCGACCGAGTTCACGCAAAACGCGATCAATTTCTGTGAAGAGTTTGAGCGTCAGCGTCGCGCGACGGTGGAATTCGTCAATCTGGTCAGCAGCCTCGGCCTCTTCGAAGAAAAGAGCGTGATGTACCAACCACGCGATCCGCAGGGCAACCCTGTTGGCGAGCAGCAGAAAATTGCTGACTATTGGGCGATCGACGAAGCCAAGCTGAATAATCTTGACGATGAAGGATTCAAGAAACTGCGTGAGCAGGGCGCACTCGGTGCGATTTATGCCCATATGATTTCTCTGTTGAACTGGCAGCGTATCATTACGCGGGCGCTCAGCACCCAAGCCGCCGCCCAACCGGCACAGGCCCCAGTCGCGTAACCCTCGCACTGAACCCGATCGAAAAGGCGGCGCCTCATGCGTCGCCTTTTTTTGTTTTAGAATGGGTCTGGTTTTTCTGGTCACATCCTCGCGAGGTGGCTTCCTATTGCCTCGTGAGTGTATAAGCAGCACGCTGTAGCTATATCAGGTCGCCCGATGACAGTCTTTCAACGTCTCTTTCTAGGGATTCTCGCCTATTTGATCGCCGCTCTGCCTGGATTTGCGCAGCCAGTTGATGGCGGCCATGCCAGAGTAGAGCTGGTTTCTGAACGCGCGCTCGCTGTGCCGGGGGAAACTCTGTGGTTGGGCCTGTCTTTTGAGATTGATCCAAAATGGCACATTTATTGGACCAATGCAGGGGACGCTGGAATTCCTCCCGAGATCACTTGGCGGGAAACGGGTGGCGTATCGCCGGACGCTATCACCGCGTTCGAGTGGCCATTGCCAGAGCTTCTCCCGGTCGTTCCCGGTCAGATCATGGACTATGGCTATTCCAATCAGATCGTCCTGCCCTTCATGGTCACCTTGCCGGAAGACGCCGAGGGGCCGCTTCTGTTTGAAGGGGTCGCGGATTATCTAATTTGCGAAGACATTTGTATCCCGGAAAGTGTCGACATTCGTTTGCTGCAGTCGGTCGGCCAAGCGCAAATTCCAGATCAACGGGGCTCGGACCTGATCCAAGCGGCCTTGGCGCAAGTGCCGCCGGCCTTCACCGGTGATGCCCGTATCTCTGAAGCAGGCGCCTCTTGGGTCTTGTCCTTGGCCGGGGAGCAAGTGGCAGGCCTAAGCGGAAACGCCCGGTTCTTTCCCTATGCCCACGAGATTAAGCACGCGGCCGATCAACCCGCGAGCTTCGGACCTGACGGCCTTCAATTGGGTTTAACCCCCGATTCTGAAGGCGATCCGCTACCTGCATCACTCTCTGGCGTGGTCAAAATTGATGATATCGCTTTTGCGTTCACGGCGGAGCCGGGTGCGGTGTTGCCTGCAACATCAGGAAGTTCTGGCGGCGCGGTTTCGTTCGGTGGTGGCCCAGTGAACCTTCCGCTCTTAATGGCGTTTGCGCTGGT
>CAYNUI010000021.1:0-13718 GCA_964400185.1 uncultured Hyphomonas sp. | reverse complement strand
CCGATGCTCGTCACCGCGCTCATTCTGATCATCTTCTTGATCGGGCTTTGGTTGCTCGGCTTGTTTGAGCTCGGCACGTCGGTCCAGAGTGTCGGATCAGACTTAGCCGCCAAACAAGGCAGCGCTGGAGCGTTCTTCACAGGCGTCCTTGCCGCCGTTGTCGGCGCCCCGTGCACAGGACCCTTCCTTGGGGCCGCTCTAGGCGCCGTGATGAGCCAACCTGCGATCAATGTGGTCCTTGTGCTGTTGACGATGGGGCTCGGAATGGCGCTCCCATTCTTGGCGCTGAGCTTCTTGCCGGGCTTGCAGAAAATGATTCCGAAGCCGGGCGCTTGGATGGAAACGCTTAAGCAGGTCTTCGCATTCCCAATGTTCCTGACCGCAGCCTGGTTACTTTCCGTTTTGGGCGCGCTTGCAGGCTATCGCATGGCGGCCATGGTGGTGGCAGGGGCCGCGCTTATTGCCTTCGGGATCTGGGCCTTCAAGTCTGCCGGGCAGGGGGCGAAAGCCATTCTTCTTTCCGTGTTGGGCCTCGCGATTATCATTCCCGTGTTCGGCCTGATCTCAGCCACGAGCGGTATGGAAGTGGTCATCGGATTGGCTTGGCTGGCTGGATTGATCGCGGCATTTGTCGTTATCGCTCGGTTGGCTGGGTCGGTGACGACACAGCTCGCACGAGCGCTTGCCGGGCTTGCGGTGATTGCAGGCCTCGTCTGGCCATTGGCTCAAGCGCGGACAGCTGTTGGCACGGATGGGCCAACCGAAGCGTACGCCGCTAAGTACGAAACAGAGCCCTGGTCACCCGAGCGGGTCGCAGAACTCACCGCCGAAGGGCGCGCGATTTTTGTCGACTTTACCGCAGAATGGTGCGTGACCTGTCAGGCCAATAAGCTGCAGACCCTCCAGACCAAACCTGTCACGGAAGCCTTCGAAGCGAGCAATGTCGCGTTCCTCGTGGCCGACTTTACCAATGGCGACCAAACCATCGCGCTTGAATTACAGAAACGAAATCGAGCGGGCGTTCCAATGTATCTTTGGTACGCGCCCGGCGCGACCGAACCGGAAGTCCTCCCGGAATTGTTATCTATCGATCTTGTAACAGGACTTGTCGAAGCTGCGGGCTAAGATATTTACAAGTGTCGCAGGATCAATCGTAGGAGTTTATGCATGTCGACCTTTACGCGTAGAAATCTCGGCCTGGCCGCAGGAATGGCCACAGCCGTTGCACTGACCGCCGGGTCTATGATCGCATTTTCAGCCAATGCGGCCCCTATTAGCGGCGAAGCGGCCCCAGCCTTTACCAATGCTGTGACGGCGTCTGGCGAGACGATTTCATTGTCTGATTTTGCCGACAAAACGGTTGTCCTCGAGTGGACCAATCATGACTGTCCGTTCGTGAAGAAGCACTATGCCGAGCCCGTCGTAAACATGCAGACGATGCAGACAGATGCGACCGCTGAGGATACGGTCTGGATCCAAGTGATTTCATCCGCGCCGGGCAAGCAAGGCTATCTCGAAGCCGATGCGGCCCTAGCAAAGAACGCAGAACGTAGTTCGGCGCCTGCTTACACAATTCTGGATCCAAGCGGCGACCTTGGCCGCGCTTATGAGGCGAAGACCACGCCGCATATGTACGTGATCGACGGCACGGGCGAGCTGGCTTATCAAGGCGCCATCGACTCCATTCGGTCAGCCAAAGTCAGCGATATCGCTGTCGCGACAAACTATGTGACCGCGGCCCTAACCGCTGTAGCGGCGGGCGAGACGCCAGAAGTCACCAGCGCCAAGCCTTATGGATGCTCGGTGAAATACTAAGTCCGAAATCTATTGCTTAGAGAAAAGCCGCTCTTTTGGGGCGGCTTTTTTTGTTGCCGGATGCGCGGTTTAGCGAAGCGCGTTTTTGAACGAGGCTTCTGCGAGTTCAGCGCCTTTTTCCCAGGAGAAGTTTTCCACCTGCGCCAGCGCTCTGGCCCGTTCCGCTGCTTGCAGATTTGGGTCGGTTAGCAGGCGTATGGCTTGCGCGGAGATTTCGCTGGCTTGTGTTGGATCGAAGAACAACCCACCTTCACCCACCACTTCCGGCAGACTCCCGCGATCGGATGAAAGCACCGGCGTGCCGCAAGACATGGCTTCAACTGCTGGCAGTCCAAACCCTTCCCAAAGAGATGGGAAAACGAGCGCGTTTGCGGTGTTGAGCAATTCAGCGAGCTCCGTGTCGTCAATCTCACCGGTAAACACGATTTTGCCCGAGGCTTTCGCATCGCCCGCAGCGCGGTTTTTCAGCTCATCGACATTGTCCCAGAACCTCGCACCACTGGTCCGGCCAACAATGGCCAACCGGGTTTCAGGAACGGCGTCTAAAATGGCCGGCATCGCTTCGATCAAACGCAAGACGTTCTTGTGGCGATTGAACCCGCCGACATAGACCAGCAGGGGGGCTGCATCGGGAATATCATATTTTGCTCGCCGCGCCGCCAATCGCGTCTCGTCTTCGATCGGCTTGAAGATATCTTCTGCGCCTTCCGTGATCACGTCGATCTTTGACGGTTTGATCTTTAGAATATTGGCTAGATCCGTCGCGGACGCTTGCGAGATGGTCATCACACGGGTCGCTTGGATTTTTGCGAGCCAACACTTTGCCTGCCAGAGCCGAAAGTTCAGTTTCGAAGGAAAGATCAAATCCGGGAAACGTTCGGGAATGGTGTCATGATAACAGACGACGCTTTTCGCCCGACCAAGCTTCGGGAAATAAGAATAGACCGCCGGGTAAAACATAATGTCGGCTTTTAAGTCCGCGGCTGCGCGGGCCATGGTCATCAGGTCGGCGCCTCCCCTTGCCGCTTTTCCCGTCGAAGCTTCCGCCATGTTTTTGTTCGACCCGGCGATGACCACCTCAACGTTCGTGGGCACAGGGCGTGTCGGCGCCTGGTCGAACAGGAGCGTGTAGCGATACTCGCTCTCCCGCGCGGCTAAGGCCGCCACAAGATTGCGCGTAAAACGACCAAATCCTCGCTCGTTCTCCCAGGCGCTCGCATCGATACCGACATGGACCATTTTGAGCCGCTCCTAGCTCGACTGACCGAATTTTTGCTTCAGATGAGGCGCCGTCATCTCGAGGCCTGCTTTAAGGTCAAATTGAGGGATATAGCCAAGCCGCTCGCGCGCAGCATCAATTCGACAATTGGACTGCGCGGTGAAGACGCCAAACAAATGGTGATCTGGATATAAGGGTCCTGCACCACCACCGCGACCCAGCAAGCGCTTCGCGCCGTTCACAACCGCATCAAAACGATCATTCCCGATCATGCGGCGACCCGCGGCACTAATCTTGGCGGCGAGAGACGGCGTGTCCTGCATATCTGGCTCTGGTCCGAGCTGCGCTGCGATCTCCGCTGCAGGAACGCGTATAATCTCGCCACCGACAATGCTCGAATAACCGCCGAGAAGCGCTGTCCACTTGATCGGCTCTGGCCCAGAGATAAGAAACCGTTCCTGTCTGAGATCTGAAACGCCGAGGGCGCACAGAACGGACAGCGCCACATCATCGACATAGACCGCGTTGCAAAGACCCTCAGGCTCAGGAAGGACAATCCCACCGCTTGCCAAGGCGCCCGCAAACCCATCTGTCCAAAGCGCGCTTCCTGGGCCATAGACCAAAGTTGGTTGCAGCACAGCTGCCGGAATTTTCCCGTTTAGTAGACGATCTTCCATCGTCATCTTCGCCTGCCGGTATGGGCTCCCGCCCTTGCGCTTAACAGGACTGTTCGCATCCAGGCCACCGGTCGGCCAATCATCGTAAACGACGACAGAACTCGTTTGGATGATGCGGCCGACTTGTGCGGCTTCGGCGGCATCCATGAGCGTGCCGAAGACTTCCAGATTGGCAGCCGCACTTGCCCGGACATCATAAGCGAGGTGAATTAGGGCGTCGGCACCCATGAGCGCTTTGGATAAGCCGGATTGATCGGTCAAAGGCACTAATTTCGGCGTCGCGCCAGCCGCTTGAACGGATTGAACGCCGCGCTTGTGCCGTACGAGCGCAGTGACCTCAACGCCGCACGTGATCAGCATGGCCATGACGCGTTTACCGATAAATCCGGTGGCGCCCGTCATGACCACGCGCTTGCCGGTCAGTTGTCCCATGCCCGATAAGTCGACCATTTATCCCCCTGAATGCTCAATCTTCGTCCGTTAGTGTTCTCGATAGGCCCTGCAAAAATCAAGCCTGGAGAGAGATTTGGGCGCATGATATGCCGCGCTGCACAAGATCGATGTTGGCACGTTGTCAGCATAGGGGATGGGGATTCGTCGGAAATGGGACAAATGCGATGAAAATTGGTGTGATTGGCGCTGCCGGTAAAATTGGCCAAATGCGGGTTCAGAATGTGATTGAGAACCCGGATACGCAGTTGGTGGCTGTACACGACTTGAACGCGGATGCCGCCAAAAGTGTATCAAATGGCGCGCCCGCTTTCGATGACTTGGACAAATTCTTCGAAACCGAGATGGACGCCGTTATCATCTCAACGCCCGCGCACGTTCGTGAACCGATTTGCATTCAAGCATTTGAAAATGGTCTTCACGTCCTGGCGGAAAAACCGCTTGCACCTTCAGCCGAGGCAAGCCGGCGCATCCTCGACGCCGCAAAGGCCGCCGGGAAAGCGCTCGGCGGTGGTTTCAACATGCGATACTACCCGGCGTTTTCTTACGTGAAGGATGTGCTGGAAAGCGGCCAGATCGGCGAGATTGATCACGTTCGAATTTATGGAGGCCACGATGGCCTCGGCCACTTTACGCATGATTGGGAGTATCAATCTGAATATTCCGGCGGTGGCGCGATGTGGGACGTTGGGATTCACATGACCGATATGGCCCGTTTTGTAATGGGCGAGATTACCTCCGTATATGGCGTTGCGACCAATAAAGTTTGGAGCGTTCCTGGTTCAGAAGATAACGCCTTGGCGATCTTCAAAAACCCAGATGGCGTCAGCGCGATTTATCAGGCGAGCTGGAACGATTGGCAGGGGTATAAGAGCGCTATTGAAGTGTATGGCAGCCACGGCATGGTCCGCGGCGCATATGCGCCAATGGAAAATTTGCTGATCACAATGGACAAGCCCGGCGGCAAGCAAAAACGAGAGAAGAAGTCTTATCTCGATGTGGCTGTCAGGGAAAAACTACAATCCTGGAAAACCACCGCAGTCGCCTCGTTTGCGGATGAGTTGGAAGACTTCGTTCTTCAGTGTCAGGGGAAAACTGGGTTGCGCAACGCGGACGGACATGCCGCCATTCGTGCCATTGAAATCGCTGCAGCGGTGGCGGAAAGCCAAGAAACGGGAGAGGCTGTCAGCCTTGAATATCGCGGCGAAATGAAAACAGACGCCCCCCACCAGGTCGAAACCGTTACGGCGGTTGAGAATAGATTCGACCGAAACGCACCCGCGCCAGCCGATCCGCTTCTCTCTATTGTTTTGACCATCGTACAAGGCGGTGACTATGTTCGCGAGTTCCTCGAACGGGTACGCGCCTTCGAGGATGCACCCAAGCTCGATGTGATTGTGCCTTATGATGCGAGCATTTCGGAGGTTGGAGACTATGCGGACGAGTTTCCGGAAGTCACATTCCTTGATCTGGGCACGATCGTTCCAATTCGGCCGATCAAGAGTGAAGCCGGTAAGCACGAGCTGTATGACCGACGTCGTTCCGCCGGACTGAAAGCCGCAAAAGGCGACTATATCGCCATTCTCGAAGACCGTGGTCTGCCGGCGAAAGATTGGGCGGCGACCGTCGTTCGGCTGTTTAAAGAAACCGGTAAGCACTGCATTGGCGGTGCGATCGAATGTGTGGAACCAGCCAAGTCATTGAACTGGTCATTCTATGTGACCGATTTCGGCCGCTATGGTCTGCCGTTTGATTCAGGCGCCGCTGACTGGGTAACGGACGTTAATCTCGCCTATAGTCGTTGGGCGCTGGAAGAAACCCGTCACCTCTGGAATGATCGCTATCACGAACCGATCGTGCATTGGCACCTGATCGGAAAAGGCGAAGAGCTTTGGTTGTCCAACGAAATGATTGTCGACCACAAGCGTCCGGATGCCACTTTGGGTGAGCTACTGCCAGAACGTTTCGATTGGGGACGACTGTTTGGCGAAATCCGGGTCAGAAATGCCAGTAATCTGAAACGTATTATGTGGATCCTTGCTGGACCGATTATCCCGCCGGTCTTGTGGTTTCGCCACTATCGGATCCAATCCTCAAAAGGTCGTGGCGGACGGTATCTAAAGTCGCTTCCCAATGTGATGCTCTTATCGACCGCTTGGACGATGGGGGAGATCTGGGGCTACATTACCAAACGCCCTTAGGCGAGAGCGCTTGCCTCACCAAAGCATCGGCTCCTTCTAATGGCTTAGCTGTTTCGCTGAGCCAGGTCCCGATAGGTTTGTTGGAAAACATTGTGGACCCAGTCGGGATCGAAGCGGTCTTCTTTGCTTCGCTCGAACGCCGTCTCACCCATCTTCTTTAGCCGGTCCGGGTCACTCAGAACGTCAACGACGGATCGGCAGATTTCCGGCACATCACCAATCGGCACAACCGCGCCCACATCGCTGTCAATCAATTCGACAACGCCGGAGCAGGCGGTCGCCACAGACGGCGTGCCGACCTGGAAAGCCTCGACAATCGTAAACGGGAGGGCTTCCCAACGAGAGGTAAGCAAGAAGATGTCGGCCGCTTTTAAATGCAGGTGGGGACGTGACGTACGACCAATGAACTTCAGGTGGGTGTCGACGCCCTTCTCAACGGCCAGAGCATGCAGCTTGTCTTCATCAGGTCCATCGCCGGCCACGACAAAGCGATAGCCCGGATGGCTCTCTTTCAGGCGGGCAACGCAATCGATCAAAATGTCGATGCCTTTTTGGTGTATCAGGCGGGCAACTGTGACGATGAGGTGGGTGCCGCTGCCAAGCAGCTCGCGCCGCAATTCATTCACCTCGCTGTCCGGGTCCTGTGGGGCAGGCGTAACGCCCAGACCAATAACTTTGAGCTTGTCTCTCGGCACACCGCCAATCTTCACCAGGTCTTCGCCTGAGGCATAACTCGGCGTGATCACCAGGTCGCACCGTTTCGCGATCCCTCCGAAGGCGCCGATCCGTTCCGGCTCTGAGCCATGATAGGTCACAGCGATTGGAATGTTTCGTCCTAGTCGCGCGATCTGCGCGACCAAAGCGGGCGCGGATTCATGCGCATGGATCAAATCCACCGGGTTTTTTGCCAACCAGGATCGAAGTTGCAGGCTAGCTTTGGCCGTGTGCCCGAGCCGCGCCAACAATCCGCCGCCGTCGCTTGCCACGTATTGGGTCGGAATGTCGAGAAATTGGTTTGGATCACTGACATTTGGCTGCCAAACGTCAGCCGTCCCTGCATAAGCGATTTGGTGCCCGCGTTCGGTCATCCAGTCGCTCATGGTGAGAATGTGCCGGGTGATCCCCCCAACGCCAAACTGGGTGCCCATTTGGAGGATTTTGAGCGGTTTCCCACTCTGCGGTGCCTCAACGATCGACATATTTTCCCCACGCAATATCTCGTGCCGGATCAAATTCGACAAATCCGGAACGATATCTGAGCCCTAAGGCAATGCAAAAGGGTTGCCAATATTGGGAGGGAATGGTGGTTCGGGGGAGACTTGAACTCCCGACCTCACGATTATGAGTCGTGCGCTCTAACCAGCTGAGCTACCGAACCATTTGAAGCGCGCTGCATACACTGCGCATTGAGCCTCCGCAACCACTGATATGCGCCGAGTTTCAGCGATCCGGCATGTCGCTCAGAGCGGCGGAAACAAAATGCTGCTCGAGTTCCGGACTGGCAAAAAAGAAGGTCGCTTCGGTGACCACTGCTTTGTAGTTTTGGCGGATCGTTTGAAATGCGGCTTTGGCTTCGAAATTCAGCTCAAATTGTGAGACATAAGTCAGCCCCCATACAGGCTCCGTTTCGAGCAAGTAAGACTGTTTGAACTTGGTGAGGCGCCCGCCTTTGGGGCCACGTATAGGCCGGGGGAGGGCGTAATCGATGCGTAGGAACCGTCCGTCTAATGGCTCCATCCAGGCTTCGGCTTGCAGGCGCTGCGTTGCCCAAACATCTAGCGCGGTATCGTTGGCAGAGGGGGCGTGCTGAAACTTTAGACGCCAGGCTGGGCCGAGATCATCGACATAGACCGTCTCGCCAAAGCTTGCGCGCAGATCATCAGGGAATAAGCGGCCATCTGGTGCGATCTCTGCGCCCCAAGCCGCACCCGCTTGATCCAAATCGCCATCTTCTCCATTGGCAAGGATGAGACGCCACTGACGTCCGATCGGCTCGCGCGGGTCGTAGGCGTAAGTGCGGCTGGCTTTGGCGCTGTGCATTTCAACGGTGAAGGCCGCGCGCAGGCTTTCAGGCGCTTCCGTGGCACGCAAAGCGTTGTCCATCGGGCCACTGCCGGTCATGAGCGGAAAAGCGAAGCTGAGCAGGAGACTCATATGAAGCGGTATCTCGGTAAATTGAGTCTGGTTTGAGGCAGACAAGATTAACTCTGCGAGCTTGCCGATATTAGGTTTATGCAGCGTGAATAAGTGCGCTTCGCGACGCGCAACCGCGCGTCACGTCCGACCATACAAAACCGATCAATCAAATGTTCGATAAGGTCGGGGTCGAGATCCCATGCCTTCACAAAGTCAAAACGGTGAAGGATGGGGTCTCGTCACTATGGAATGCCCCGGAGGACGAGGACTAAGCGGTTGGCAACGTATAATCTTTGAAGATTTCGCGCAGCTTCAGCTTGTTGATCTTGCCGGTGGCCCCAAGCGGGATCTCTTCGATGAAGGCCACATCGTCAGGCGTCCACCATTTGGCGATCTTGCCTTCGAGCTGCGCCAGAACTTCTTCTTTGCTTGGCTCTTCGCCAGGGGCGGCTTGAATGATGAGAAGCGGGCGTTCATCCCATTTCGGGTGGTAGATGCCGATCGCTGCTGCGTTTGCCACTTTAGGATGGCCAACGGCGATGTTTTCGATATCGATTGAGCTGATCCACTCGCCGCCAGACTTGATGACGTCTTTCGCGCGGTCCGTGATCTGCATCGTGCCGAACTGATCGATGTTCGCGACGTCGCCCGTATCGAAGAAACCGTTCTCATCGAGTACATTGCCGCCATCGCCTTTGAAGTATCCGCCTGCGATAGCCGGGCCACGAACGACCAAGCGGCCAGCGCTTTCGCCGTCCCATGGTAGATCATTGTTCTCATCGTCGACGATCTTAAGCTCGACCCCAAATGGCGGACGGCCCTGCTTAAGCTTTTGCGCCATGCGCGTGTCGATATCGGCCTCTTTGAGGTGTGGCGGCAGAGAGCCGAGCGTGCCGAGCGGGCTGGTTTCCGTCATGCCCCAGGCGTGGATCACGTCGACTTCATATTCGGTTTCAAACGCACGCAGAATCGCTTCCGGAATGGCTGAGCCCCCAATCAACACCTTGCGTAGGTGCGGCAGTTTCAGGTTGTTTTCGCGCAAATAGGTGAGCAAACCGAGCCATACGGTTGGGACCGCGGCCGTGATCGTCACTTTTTCGGTGTCGAGCAGCTCATAAATGCTCGCGCCGTCCATTTGAGCGCCGGGCATCACCATATTCGCGCCGGTTGCTGGACACCCAAAGGCAAGGCCCCAGGCATTGGCGTGGAACATTGGTACGACGGGTAATACGACGTCATCCGCGCCCATCCCCATCGCATCTTTCGACATGGTGATCAGCGTGTGCAGGACGTTAGAGCGGTGCGAGTAGAGCACGCCCTTGGGATTGCCGGTGGTGCCGGACGTGTAGCAGAGCCCGCAAGCGGTCTCTTCTGGGAAGTCGCCCCAGCTTGCCGTGAGCGGCTTGCCCGCAATCCACTCGTCAAAGGCCACCGCTCCGACGGAATTTTCTGGCATATCGTCCGCGCCAGCAAAGATGACGAAGGTTTTGACCGTCTTCAGATGGTCTTTCACCGCCTCGACAATCGGCAGGAACGTCGTGTCGAAGATTAGAACTTTGTCCTCGGCGTGATTGGCAATCCAAGCGATTTGCTCGGGATGAAGACGCGGGTTGATGGTGTGCAGTACTGCGCCAATGCCCATGGTTCCATACCAGGCCGCCATATGGCGGGCCGAGTTCCATCCAAGGGTCGCGACGCGGTCACCCAGCGAAATGCCGGATTCGATCAACGCGCCAGACACCTGCTTCGACATGGTGAAGAGTTCGGCATAGGAGGTGCGAACGATATTGCCGCCCACGCGGCGGGTGATGATTTCACGCGTCGGATTAATTCGGTTCGCGTGCTCGAGAATTTTATTGCTGGTCAGTTGCCAGTCCTGCATGATGCCGTGCATCGGTGTTCCTCCGTTAGAACGTAATGTCTTTGCCCCTATCAGGGTCTGATAAGTGTTGTAGGTTGCCGACCAAAGATCGGCAAGAATTGAAAGCTTTAAATGATGACTCGACGTCTCTTATTTGCCCTGTTTGCAACAGGTTTGACCATTGCTGCATGCCAAAAGGAAGTCGCTCCGTTTGATCCGCCGGTAAGCGAGCCAGGGACGTCTGTGACGGAACGTGTTCAAGCGCTTGAGGAGGCACCTCAGCCGCCGCAACGACTTGGCGCTCTGTCCGACCTGTTTGACTGTGTACGCGAACGCGATGGCATGTTGATCGCGTCCCATCGCGGCGGTCCAGCGCCGGGCTATCCAGAAAATGCGATAGAAACACTCTCCTATGCGACCTCGCAAGGCATCGTCATTCATGAGATCGATGTGGTTGAAAGCCGAGATGGTATGTTGTTCCTGTTGCATGACCGCACGCTCGGACGAACGACCACGGGCGACGGCGCTGTTGCGGATACAGACTGGGAAGACATTCAAAACCTGAATTTGAAGGACAATTCGGGTGCGATCACGGCGTTCACACCGCCAAAACTCTCAGATGTCTTGCTTTGGGCTCGCGCCAATCAGGTGATTGTCGAACTCGACAAGAAACCAACGACCAGTTTCCGCAACATTATCTCTCATGTGCGTGCCGCTGGCGCTGAGAACAATGTTGTTCTCATCACATATAATGATGCCCAAGCGATCGAAGTTGCACAGCTCGCGCCCGACTTGATGATGACGGCCAGCATCGACAGCGCTGCGCACCAACAAGAGCTGGCCGCAGCTGGGGTCAATTTCGACAATGTGATTGCCTGGATGGGCATTCGAGACCCCAATCCGAACGCGTTTCGCGCCATAGAAGGACGCGGTGTTGAGACGGCGTTTGGCACTTTGGGGCGACCCGGAGAACGATTAGACGACAT
Source organism: uncultured Hyphomonas sp. (assembly GCA_964400185.1). GTDB lineage: Bacteria > Pseudomonadota > Alphaproteobacteria > Caulobacterales > Hyphomonadaceae > Henriciella. Next base: position 2,373 of record CAYNUI010000021.1, on the reverse strand, counting down.
CTATTGGGCGGATGGCGATCCCAGCGAGTACCAGGATCTTGCAGACGCCGGGCTTTCGCTTCTCGCGACGGATGAACCTTATCGGGTCGCGGCGGCGCTCACTGCGGATGATCGTGCGATTGAACTTTGCGTGCCGCGCTAAAGCACGAAACGCGCTTGCTCGTTTGAGCTAATAAACTCGATCATTTCATCGTAAGAGGCGCGTTCGAGCATGGACATGGCTTCGATGTATTTCGCATGCGAGCGCGCGGCTTTGAAACTCGTATCAGCGAGATTGATCGCGGCGGCATAGAGTTGCATGCGCCGCGTTTCTCTTTGTGGACGCAATCCCTCGAGCATCGCACGCACGCCGACTGCGAAAATCGCGAAGGCAATGGCCAGCGAGCTCACGACTTCCCAATCGATTGGAAACTGAATCCATAAGGCGCTGATCAAGGCCGCGAAATTTGAGAAAAAGGCGAGAACGACGAGAACATAGCTCAAATTTCCCAATACATGCAGCTGCTTGGCGGGCGACGACCAAAATGGGCCGTCCGAGGAGAGCACATAGTTCGTATACTGGATTTGCCCGACCAGGCGGGTCTCCTCATAGGCTTTATAGACCTCATTCAGCGTCTCTTGGTGTGCTTTATCAGGTTTCTTCGCGGCCGCCTTGGCCCAGGCTTCATCTATCCAGAAGGCGTGACGCGTTCGTGGATCGGTGACGCTCTGCCCAGAGAAAGACGCGGCCGTGGAGACCGTAAACTTGGCGTACTCGCTTTCGACTTGATCGATAAACATCCGCTTGAAGCGATTGAAGGCGACCGAGCGCTGCGCGAGCCAGGCAGATTTTGCATCCTGGTCTTGTGCTGCAGCCGCGATATCAACGGCGTGCGCGATAAAGTATTGTGCATTCCATTGGCGCAGGCGTTCCGTGATAAGGCGCTGTTGCAGCCAGTTGCGTTTCACCTTGCCAAATCCAAGACCAATATTTCCGAACACCAATGCCAGGATGCCGAAGGTCGCCCCAAACACGGCCACATATTGAAAGATGATTTCATACTCGATGGTCGACTTCCAGATCCCCTGGATTACGGGCTCGAGGGGGAAGGTGAGCAAGGAGAAGGTGGCAAATATGAGGGCGGCACAGCCGATCCAACGCGAGCGTGTTTTGGCTTTCAACGCGATCTCGTCCACGCGTTTAAACTCGGCGCGCAGTTCCGGGTTGTCCAAAGCGAAGAAGACGTTCGGATAGGCTTGCTCCGCCAAAGAGCGGTCAGCGTCTGACAAAAGCAACTCGTCATTGAACCGAAATGTCATCCGCCAGAGCCCCTGTGTTCAAGGGCCAAAGAAACACGTATCGGGCGGCGGAGGCAAGCCGCCTTCATGCTTATTGGCTGAAACGAAAGAAGTTTTTGGAAGGCCTCGCGCAGTTGGTTTCTTGTAATCAGTGCTTTGGTTCGTATGATTTCTGTGTCATTGCTTCAATCAGAGAGCGTATTAACCATAATAAAAGAGCCGGGGGACCATGGCCGACATATTTCTTTCTTATAGCCGGGCCGACCGTCCCATCGCGCAGACGATTGCCGGAGCGCTTGAGGCGGAAGGGTTCTCCGTTTGGTGGGATAAAGTTCTCCGCGCCGGGCAGACCTATGACGAAGTGACCGAGTCGATGCTGCGCGATTCCGATGTCGTGATCGTGCTTTGGTCGGAAACGTCAGTGAAATCGAAATGGGTTCGCGCAGAGGCGACGCTCGGCCAGCGCAGCTCCGAACTGGTTCCCGCGATGATCGAAGAGGCAGATCGCCCGATCATGTTTGAGCTAACCCAGACGGCTGACCTGATCGGATGGGATGGCGATCGCAATGATCCGCGCTGGGGCGAGTTCGTGACCGATGTCAAACGCTCGCTCGATCGGCACAAGGCGGCCGCTGAAGCCCCGGAAACGGAGGCTACGACGTCTGCGGCCGCGCCAAGTGCGAGTGCGCAAGACGATGCCACGATTGAGACAGTGTTTTGGACCTCGATCAAAGATGCAGAAGACCCGGCTGATTTCGAAGCCTATTTGAAACGCTACCCTCAAGGTCACTACAGCGATCTAGCGCGCAATCGACTAGCGGCGCTCGGGGCGAGTTCAGTCGCGCCTGCGCCCACGCCCGCTGCAACGCCAAAGCCGGAGCCGCAACCGGTGGCGGAGCCTCCAGCAAGCACGCCTCCTGCAGCACAAGCCAAGCCGGAAAAGAAAAAGTCTTCACCGCTTCCAATGATCCTAGGCGGGCTGGTCGTGGTTGGGGCAGGAGCTTGGTTTGGCCTGCAGGCCTTGCAGGGTTCAAGCGAGCCCGGCACAGAAACCGACGATTCACCTCCGGCCGAAAGTCTGCCGGTCACCGCCTG
>CAYNUI010000020.1:9697-18415 GCA_964400185.1 uncultured Hyphomonas sp. | reverse complement strand
AATCTGGAGCTTAAGCTGCCCCAGCAGTTTCTTAGCCATGATAGCCTCTCTGGCATTAGCGGTGTCTGGTGGTCTTTCGATCCAGACGCCAGGGTTTAGAGGGTTCGCGGTTCGGGCTGGCTGCCCCTCCCACAAACGTTTTTTGCCACTCTGACGAGTGAGCGCTGGCGTAAAGCAGCTTCTACGGACGGGGTCAAGGCGCGATCCACACGGTGAAATGGCCCCTATGGATAACATTTACAGTCATATCGACAGAATTGACTTGCAACTTCTTCACGGTTTGCGATGCACAGTGACCTTGGGGACGCCGTTTTGTGTTAAGTGGAGTAGGTCTGGAATGGCGAAATCAAAGTGGGCGAACAACGCCGCAATAGCGGCCCTTGTTCTTGGGGGATTAAGTTTAGCGGCCTGTGGCGGCGGCGGCGGTGGTGGGAGTACGGCCCCCGCACCGACAGCTGTATCGCCGCCACCCCCTCCTCCTCCGTCGAGCCAAGGACCAACTTGGACACAGGGTGTGTTTGAACCATCGAGCGCATTTAAAGATCAGTGCGAGAACCCGCGGACCGGTGTGGACGCCGCCGGCGATCCCTTTCTCGACCAAGCTGGCAGTTTGCTAGAGGAACTCTTCTGGCTGCGCTCTTGGACGAACGAGACTTATCTTTGGAATGATGAAGTCACAGATCAGGACCCAAATGGGTTCAATGACCGAGTAGATTATTTTCAAGTCCTGAAAACGTTTGCCGTCGAACCGTCTGGTGAAGACCGAGACGACTTTCATTTTAGCCAACCCACCGCAGACGTCGTGGCAGCGCAGAACAGCCTGGGTAATCCGGGATATGGCGCGGAACTGGTCATCTTACGAGGCGCACCTCCACGCGACATCCGAGTAGGGTTCAACATCTCTAACACACCGGCCAGTCGTCCGATATCTGGACAAGTCCCGCTTCCAAGGGGCGCCAGAATCCTTGAGATCAATGGCCAAGATGTCGTGAATGGTTTTAACACCCAGGCCGAGATACCCGCCCTGATCGAATTAATATCACCAAGCAGCACCGGTCTTTCACGAGACTTCCGCGTGCAAGACGATGACGGGACTATACGAACCTTCACCATCGTAACCGAAGATATTGTCGACGATCCCGTGCTCTTAACGGATGTGTTCAATGTCGGTGGGAACACAGTTGGATACATCTCGTTCAATACGTTCAATACGTTTTCTGCCGAAGAAGAAATCGTGCGGGCCATGCAACAAATGCAGTCGGCGAACGTTGATGAGTTGGTTCTAGATTTGCGCTACAATGGTGGAGGCTTCCTCTTCATTGCCGCGCAGCTCGGCTATATGATCGCCGGACCATCACAGTCTGCCGGGAAAGACTTTCAGCGTTACATCTACAATGATGATGCAGGGAATACGAACCCAATCGATGGAACCCCAAATCAGCCCGTTCCGTTTGTGAACCAATTTCTCGGGTTTGATGACAATGCTTCAATCGCTGCTGGAACCGCATTGCCTGCCTTAAACCTCAATCGCGTCTTTGTGCTCTCGACCGGCGATACATGCAGCGCCAGCGAGGCAGTCATCAATGGCTTGCGCGGGATCGATATTGAGGTCGTCCTCATTGGGGGGCAGACGTGTGGAAAACCGTATGGATTTCTGCCGCAGGACAATTGTGGCGAGACTTACTATACGATCCAATTCCAAGGCGCGAACGATAAGGATTTCGGTGGGTTTTCCGACGGCTTCTTCCCTGCCAATGCGAATGCAAGCTTTGGAGTCAGCGTCACAGGATGCCAAGTTGGCGATGATTTCTCCAAAGCGCTTGGCGATCAAACCGAAGGGCTCACAGCCGCGGCACTCGGCTATATCCAATCAGCGACCTGCCCCGCGGTCTCAACAACAACGAAAACGGTTTTCGTTGCCAGCAAAACGCTCGCTGAGCGAATGAACGACGAGGCCTTAGATCAAGCCTTTTATCTCGATAACATAATGGACCTGAGCACACCAAAATGAGACCTCCCATAGCCGTCTCCGCGATCTTTTTGAGCATTGCCGCCTGTCAGCATGCTGCAGATCTTGAAGGTCCCGCGGTTCTAACCGACAGCTCGGCCGAAACCTTGGACGCTCTGGAAGGCGAAGTGTTGAGCGCGCTGAACAAACGCGGCTGGAGCCTCGACGCATCAGGCCTGGCTGAGTCGTCCACGATGATGGTTCGTCCACCGAAGCCAGATCCTAACAATACGCTCAATCTCGATGCCCCTTTCCAATTGGAGCTGCGACATCGGGCGGGTGAATGCTTCGTCGCCCACCCCGACACGGATGAGGAGATTTTTCTCAGCAGCATCACGTGCGAGCCCATCAACTGAGTGCAATTTAAAAAGCCCGCTCCTCTTTGGAGCGGGCTTTTCGGTTCCAAACATAACTGCCGTCTAGATAAACGCATACCCGTTGGCGTTGATGTAATTGATCAACTCGTTCCGGCGGCGGCCTGGATCGGGGTGCGTGGACATAAATTCTGGCGGACGGTTGCCCGCGCTTTTCTTGTCCATCAGCTCCCATAGGCGCGGCGCTTGGGTGACATCATAGCCGGCGCGATACATGTAATCGACGCCAAGCTTATCGGCCTGAAGCTCGTGATTACGGCTATACGGCAACAAGACGCCGAACTGGATCGCGGCGCCGCCAAGACCGGCAAGTGCAGATCCATATTGGCGCAACTCTTCAGACTGTGCGATCGCGATTTGTCCGGCGACCATGGCGACTTGCGCCGTCATCTGAGCAGACGCCCTGGCCGCGGAGTGACGGCCATCAATGTGTCCGGCCTCATGGCCGAGAATGGACGCCAATTGATCATCATTTTCTGTCAGCTCGGTAATCCCACGGAAGACACCCACTTGTTGGCCCGGCATCACGAATGCGTTGACGTCATCGGTATCGAAAACCGCAACTTCCCATTCAGACGGTACATAGCTGACATTCTGATTGTACTTCGTTTTCAGCGCCTCGGTTCGCCCTTTTGCCGTACGATCCCAAGTCGTGAGCACGCGGTTGCGCAGGCGGCTGTCGCCGGTTTGAGGCGTTTGCTTCTTCATCTCCGCCCACGCCGTAGTCGACATCGCGGCAAGCGAGGCATTGTCAAAGCCCGGCAAGATTAGTTGCTGTTCTCCGGTAACAGGATTGGTCGAACATCCGGTCACGATCGGCACGATCGTCCCGCAAGCCAGGCCTTTAATGATCCCGCGGCGCGACATCCGAATGCGCGGCGCTTTCTCAAGAAAATCCCGTGGCGCATCAATACGATCGCCGGTTTCAATCATTTCATCCGTAATCAGCAATTTTTTCATCTGCCAGTCTCCCTTTGGCTCATGAACCTAGCGCCGAAAATGGGTCGACGCAAAACACTTGGTTCTCCAACCGCTCGCACACTTTCTCGCATGCGTCACGTGAATGCTCCATGAAGCCCATTGTTGGGCTAGATTAAGCCATCAACGCTTGCGCCTGTTCGACCCAATTCTCCCGGCTCACGCGGCCTTTGAACGAGAGATGGTTCTCAATCCAAGTCGCGTTTTCCGGCGTCCAACCCGCAATTTGCGCATAGCTCCAGATCCCGAGTTCATTCAGGACCTCAGCAATGCGCGGCCCGATTCCTGAGATTTTGGTGAGATCATCGCCGCCCGAAGCGGGCTGTTCGACCTGTTCAGGTTGCACGCCTTCCAGCTCCGCGAGCATGGCCTCTGAAGGATGCACGTCTTCTGCTTCTTCTGTCGCAGCGGCTGCAATAGGCGTGGCTTCAGGTTCAGGCGCAGCTTCAGGTTCGGGCTCGGGCTCAGGGTCTGCTGCGGCTTCCGGTTCTGGCTCGGGGGCTGGTTCTTCCGGCGCTGCCTCGACTGTTTCTTCTTCTACTAGCTCAACAGCTTCGGGTTCAGCTGGCGCTTCTTCTTCTGCGGCTTCAGCCTCTTGTCCTTCGCCTTCCTCAAAATAAGCGAGGCGCCCTTCAAGATAGCGATTGCGCCAGCGCAGGCGCGCCATCTCTTCATCCGTTTCAGGCGTCGAGGCAGGCGCAGGGGCCGGCTCTGGTTCGCTCGGAGCGGCAGCCACCGCGCTCAAATCTGCTTCCAGGGCAACGACACGCTCTTCCAGCCAAGTGTTGCGATCGCGTAGTTGCGTGAGCTCTTCTTGATTATCGTCAGACAGAAGCGCGCCGGCTGCGGCGCCCGCCACAGCAGCCCCTGCCGTTTCGACTAAGGAGCCCCCATCATCATCTGGAGTGGCGGCTTTGAGTTGTTCCAGCTCTGCGCGGGCCGCATCGAGTTCGTCGCCAAGCGAGCTGATCCGCGCTTCGCGCTCGTCCAGTTCAGCCTGCAAGCCTTCATCGCCACTGACGGCTTGAGCGCTTTCTTCTTTGCGTTTGCGCTGCGCCGCGTAGAGCGCCTCGACTTCGGCTTTGCTTTGCGACAGTTCGGTCTTGGCAATCTCGCGCTCAACATTCGCCTTGCGAATGCGAGACCCGACCAGCAGACCGCGAAAGGAAAACCCAAATAACAGTCCTAGAAAGGTGGCGGCAGCGAGGGCCATCCACATGTTCGCAATAAGCCACTGCATCTACTCGCTCCACTCCTGAACTTTGAACTCGATTCTTCGATTGGCGGCACGCCCTTCAGGCGTCGCATTGTCGAGCTTGGGTTGATCTGGTCCGTAACCTTGGACGATTAAGCGCGCCGTATCAAATCCCGTCGCCGCTATATAATTTGCTACAGCTTGGGCCCGCGCTTCGCTGAGAATCCGGTTTGCGTCCGGATCGCCCGTATTGTCTGTGTGCCCACCGACCTCGAACATCAATGTGTCGGCGCAAGACGACGAAACAGCCATAATCTTGTCGAGCGTGACGCCACTTTCGCGTGAGATCTCGGCGCTTCCGGTTTTGAAGACAACAGCGTTCGCATCCATGATTAGGTCGAACGAGGTTTGACAGGCTTCCAGCGGATCCTCGCTCAAGGCGACGTCGGCAATCTCTTCCAATTCCACCGTCACCGTCTCAGTCGCGATCTCGACGGGGTAGTCTCCCTCGAGCTGCGCCATGTCTTCACGTAAGAATTGCAATGTCGAACTCGTCGCTTCGCCCTCAAAATTGAACCCCTTACCGGTCGGTTGGAACTCCATTTCGCCGCTTTCAAACTGCGAGAAATGCGGCAGCCCCAAGCGCACGCCCTCAATCCAGTTTTGGTGCTCTGAGGAAGCAACATCCATCTCATCGACGACCGGTCCGTCAAAATAGGTCGACGCGATCTGTGCGATCTCTGCGCGTTCCTCCAGAGTTTCGCAGCTGCCGGAGAGGACCAGTTGCCCTTCCACATGCTCCGCTTTCCAGAGGCTTGGTCCATCAATGTCCGCGACGCCGCGCCAAGGGTCGCCGAGATTGACGACGGACGCTAGGGCCTGGATCCGCGCCGGTCCTTCCATCGCGATCCCGCTAAGCTTCAGCTCATAATCCGTGAGGCGCGCCTCCCCGCTATTGAGCAAGTCGAGTTGGTCGAGCCCGAACTTTGCCGTCCCAACCCAATCGCCCTCGGGAACGCCCAGCGCGAGTTTCGCGCGATCCTCTGGCGATGTCTCGCTAAGCCCGCTCGCATAAGCGACAAGATCAGACTGTACGGCCTCGTTCGGCACCGAGCCAACAAGCACCAGCCTTCCGTCAGGACTTTTAATGGCTCTCCAAACGAAGGGCGATGCGGTTGGGATGTCTCGTATTTCTTCGAACTGAGAGTCGACTTTCAAGACGCCGCCCCAGAGCAATCCGCCTTGGCCCGAAGAAGACAGCACCGCCGCTTCAGCGGTTTCTGCGGCAGCTACGCTGGGCGGTGCCCCGGTCAACAGCGCCGTCTGGCCTTGCATCTGTACCGTGGCCCAGCCTTGATCGGCATCTGCTAGCGCTTGTTCGGCTGCGCTTTGCAATTCGGCCTGCATTTGCTCTGCGTTGAGATGATATTCTGACGTCCCGTGCACCGTGATGATGGTCAATAGTGCCAGGCCTGCTCCGCTCAGGCCTGCGGTCATTGTGTCATAAGCTCCCATATCGCAATCTCCCTCTGTAGACTGCATTTACCTCAAGGTCTGCCTTATCACTTGGAATCAGGCAAGTGCGTGTTACAGGGCGCATATGACCGTTTCATTCGATCAAATCACTTCCGCCAGCAATCCGCTGATCAAGCAATTGCGTAGCTTGGACCGTAAAAAGGGTCGTGGCGAAACTGGCCTTTTCCTGGCCGAAGGCGCGCGTTTGATTGAACAAGCGCTGGCGCAGAGCTGGCAGGTCGAAACCCTGGTCGTTTCCAATTCTGGTGTCGAACGCGACTATGTCGCCGCGCTCGCAAGCCGATCGATGGCGCAAGGCGCGCGCGTGGTTCAGGTGCCGGACCGCCTGGCCGGATCCATCGCTCGCAAAGACAATCCGCAGGCTGTGATCGCGGCTATTCGTCAACGCGACTTAGAGCTTGCGAGCCTCCCCGCCGAGGACCCCGGCCTTTGGATCGGGCTCTACGAATGCCGCGACCCTGGCAATCTTGGCACGATCTTGCGCACCGCCGATTGCGCGGGCGCCGCAGGCGTCATTCTCATTGAGCAATGCTGTGACCCGTTCAGCGTCGAGGCGGTCCGAGCGTCTATGGGCTCGCTGTTCGATGTGAAAGTGGCGCGCGCTGGCTTCGAGGCGTTCAATGACTGGCGTCAGACAGCAGGCCTCTCCATGGTGGCAGCCAGCGTCAATGGCACCGTCAGTCATGTCGGCGTTGAGTTCGAACGTCCGAGCCTCATTCTGATGGGCAACGAGCAAGCGGGGTTACCACCCCATATTGAAGCGCAATGCGATACGCTTTGTCTGATCCCTATGCGTGGCGGAGCGGACAGTTTGAACCTCGCGCAAGCCACGGCAATCATGCTCTATGAGGGCTGGCGTCAGAGAGGGTTTGCATGATGAAGCTAGAACAGACGCTCTTCCTCGCCGATCAATGGGACGCTTCGCAATATGCGCTTCTCGATAGCGGCGACGGTCATAAGCTCGAACGCTTTGGCAGCCAGACCGTCATTCGCCCAGACCCGCAAGCCTTTTGGCAACCGCATCAACCGGTCGAAACGTGGCAAGCTGATGCCCGCTTTGATGCCAAAACTGGAGACGATGATCGCGGCAATTGGCGGCTCATCAATCCAGCCGCGCCGGATGTCTGGCCGATGGAATGGCGCGGCTTGCACTTGAACGCGCGACGGACGCCTTTCCGTCATCTTGGGTTATTCCAAGAACACAGCGTGCATTGGGCCTTCGCCCAGGATCAGATCCGCAGCTCAGGACGTAAAATTCGGGTACTCAATCTGTTTGGATATACAGGCATGATGAGCCTCGCAGCTGCGCAAGCCGGCGCAGAGGTGACGCATCTTGATGCAAGCCCGAAATCAAATGGCTTCGGAAAAGACTATGCGGAGATGAGCGGGCTCGCGGACGCGCCGATCCGATGGATTGCCGACGACGCCATGAAATTCACCGCCCGAGAAATCCGGCGCGGCAATACTTATGATGCGATTGTGCTGGACCCGCCAAAGTTTGGGCGTGGGACCAAGAATGAAACCTGGCGGTTTGAAGAAGACTTGCCGGGCCTACTCGAAAATGTCCGGGCGCTGCTCTCACCGGAGCCCCTCTTTGTGATCCTAACCGCCTATGCGGTGCGCCTGTCGCATATCGCGCTTGCGCAGGCGCTCGGCGGGCATTTGCAGGATTTCGGTGGCCGGGTTGAGATGGGAGAAATGGCGGTGCCGCATCTTAATGATGACCGCCTCTTACCGACCTCCATTTGCGCAAGGTGGCGCGCCAACTAAGCGCGTTCGCTTACCACAAGCGCTGCGCATCCGAGAATAATAAGTGCGGCAGCAGCCACCCAAATCGATTGTGACTCAAGCGATAATTGAGCGGCAGGGATCGCCTCGATCGTGACACTGACATCGGATGGCATTTTCGGTGCATTCGCTTTTATCGTTTCCCACAGCCCGCCGATTTGTGACAGCGCCGCACCTATGCCGAGTCCGCCAGCGCCAAACAGGAACGGGGCCCGCCATCGCGCGCGTCGATAAATCGGGGTCATTACGCGATCGACAAAGGCCTCGCTTTGCAAGGCCTCGTCCTGGGCCTCAAACAGCGCCGTTAGATCGTCATGTCTTTCTTCGCTCTGCATCTTTCTACTCCATCACGCCACGGTTTCAGTGGCAAGCTGTTCGCGAAGCGCCGCGACGCCCCGCCCGACATGGGACTTCACGGTGCCCAGCGGAAACCCCGTCGCGCGCGCGGCTTCGCTATGGCTCAATCCCGCCGCCACACAGAGCACCACACAAATGCGTTGGTTTTCTGGCAGCGTTTTCAGGGCGCGATCGAGATCGAGATGATCCGCCATTCGGGCTGCGGAGGCATCAAAGGCAATGACGTGCGCCCCCTCATCAAATTCGACCTCGGGCTTTTGCTTGCGCCTCGCCTGAAGAAATTCGCGGTACGCAATGGTGCACAGCCAGGCTTTGAAAGATCCTCCGCGATAGGATCCAATCTTGCGCCAAGCGGTCAGAAATGCGGCTTGGGCCAAATCATCGGCTTCGACAGGCCGCGGCGCCAAGCGACGGGTCAGACCACGGATCGTGCCTTGGTAGCGCCGCACAAGCGCTTCGAATGCCGCCTCTTGTCCAGAGGC
>CAYNUI010000020.1:0-9597 GCA_964400185.1 uncultured Hyphomonas sp. | reverse complement strand
ATTGGGTCATTCAAATACGACATGCGCTCAACCAGCTCGGGCGAAACTTCTTGCCCCTTCTCGACGGCCAAGCGCAGGGTCTCATGCGCAGTCAGTCGCTTCTTGTAATTATAGTGACTGAACAGCCAAAGTCCGGCGATGATGGCCAGAAAAAAGAAAATCGGAATCAGTGCGTCTTCCATTGTTTTACATCCTTCTTGGTGCGCCCAATTTGCGGGCTCACAGACTGAGATGCAAACACACACCCGATTGGATGCAGAAAACTACAATTTTGCGGTTTTGACGGCGTCTGACACGGCGCTCCAAGCGACGGTCATGTCCTCTGACCAGTCTTCACCGGCAAGATCTCGAAACACGTCCGCCATGACAGCATAAAAGGCCTCAAACGCATCATCCTCGATGCCATAGCCCGCATGGTTCATGCGCTCAGCTGAGACAAAACTGTTCGCGATCGGGTCATTTTGCAGCAATCCCTCAGCCATTGTTAGGGCTTCGTTTAGCATATGACCGCGCGCGCCCATGTCTGTGTCGAGCACAAAAAGCTCTTCGAACTCCGGAAAACGCGCCATCAGAGCCGCATAAACCGGCGGCACCACATCCTCGCAATGTGTAGCAACGGCTTCGAGACTCGCGTGAAGGGCGGTGAGATGGTCCATACGCTCTCAAATGACCGAAATGCCGCTCGGCTTCAAGCTCTGCCAAGTTCGCGCGTGAATTACGCCCCCTAATCGGGGAATTGGCACTGGAATTGCTCGCCTAACAGGAGAACTCACTGCGTTGTACCGTTACGGTACGAGGGGACATATTATGGAACGGCTCTTTACGAGACTGGTGAACGATACGCGTGGCAATGTCGCCATGGTGTTTGCACTCATTTTTGTACCAATACTCCTAGTAGGGGCGTTCGCGATCGACAGTTCGCGGCACCTCAGCTCAAACAAACATGTTCAAGCCGCTGTAGACGCTGCGTCATTGGCGGCGGCGCGTGCGCTCGAAGATGCGACAAAAACCGATGCTGATATCATCACCATCGCGCAGGCCTCTTACCGGGCGAACCTGAATGGCACTCATGATGATGTGACGTGTCAGGACGCGGTCGTCACGGTCAACCGCACAACCGGAACGGTGAACGTTCGTGCGGCCTGTAAGACCCCGACCATGATCGGCGAGCATATGACCCGCAACGATATGGACTCGACCAATCAAGCGACGGCGCGGGCCAACCTGACCAAGCTTGATCTGGCCCTCATGCTGGACGTGTCTGGCTCTATGGGCGGCAGCAAGCTGACCGACCTCAAAAACGCGGCCAAAAACGCCGCAGCGACACTGATCACGCCTGATTCCGGCGACCGCGTACGGATCTCTTTCGTCAGCTATGCGACGTCGGTGAATGCGGGCGCATATGGCAATGCCGCGCTCGGCCGTCCGGTCAATGATGATTCCGATGGCGATGGCCTCGACAAGGTTTGCGTATCTGAACGGACCGGTACCGCGGCTTGGAAAGATGATAAACCAGAAGTCGGTAAATGGGTTGGCGATGATGCGAGCAGCTGCCCAACCTCTTCGCTTCTGCCGCTGACGGATGACCTCACGGTGTTCAACACCGCCATCGATTCGCTTGCGGCCGGTGGACGGACCGCAGGGCACCTCGGTGTTGCGTGGTCTTGGTACCTGATTGCGCCTGAGTGGGACGATATCTGGCCAGCCGACTCGAAGCCGCTTTCTTATACAGCGCCGGATACGGTCAAAGCTGTAATCCTGATGACGGATGGTATCTTCAATGAAGAGTACGAGTCCGCCATGGGCGACAGTGACGACCAGGCTGAGAAGATGTGCGAAAAGATGCGCGACGAGAATGTCATCGTTTACGCTGTCGCGTTCCAAGCTCCGACAAGTGCGAAGACGACGCTCGAAAACTGTACGGGCGACTCTAATCGCTTCTTTGACGCTTCTGACGGCGCTGAGCTGCAAGCGGCCTATGCGGCGATTGCCAGCCAGCTATCTGCCCTCTCGCTTGTAAGCTAAACGCCAATCCAAGCTGGCCTGCTGCGGCCAGACCTGCCAAGATCGACCCTCGTGATGAAACGAATGGTTCGCTTCTTGGCCGGTCTGGCCGTTTTGCTTGGGGTCGGGATCTGGATTTGGCCGGCTCCAACACCTGTCTCGCATCCCTATTTTGACGACGTCCCTGAAGGTCAGGTTGAGATCATCGCGCACGGTGGCGGCCTCGGTCACGCGCCGCCCAATACGATCTTCGCGCTGCAGCGGGCCGTGCAAATGGGGGCGGACGTGTTGGAAGCCGACGTTCAACAGACCAAGGACGGCGTTCTCATCCTCCGTCACGATGACACGCTCGACAGAACGACAGATATGACCGGCTTGATCGCCGACTATGATTGGGCCGACCTCACCGAAGCCGATGCCGGGGCACGGACAGAAATCGGCGAAGTATCCTTCGCCGATATGGGCATAGCGATCCCACGCCTGGACGCCGCGCTTGCGCAATTTCCAGACGCGCGTTGGATCCTTGAGATCAAGAATGACACCGACGCTGCGGCGGAAGCTATGTGCGAGACGATCCGAGCTGCAGACGCCGAGACGCGCGTTTTGGTCGGCTCATTTCATGACAGCGCAATGCGAAGCTTTCGGCGTGCATGCCCAAAGGTCGCGACGTCGATGTCCTCTGGCGAGGTCCGCAATTTTGTCCTCGCCGCCCGGATAGGCGCATCGCGGCTAATCCAAACCAAGGCTGTGGCGATGCAGATCCCCACATCTGCCGCAGGGCTAGATCTCAGCCATCCGCGAGTGTTGGACGCCGCTCACTCACGGGGCTTTAGAGCGCAATATTGGACCATCAATGAGTCGGAAGAAATGGACCGGCTTCTAGGCGCCGGCGCTGATGGTTTAATCACCGATTTCGTAGATGTCGGGCGCCATCGCTTGGAAGTGCATCGTGCGGATGACTTGCTGCAACGCGGCCCTGCACCCTAACCGGATTTCCGCAGATACCTGCGCAGGCAGGTATCCAAGGACCATGAGAACCGCTGGTCCGTTTGTTTGAAACTATTCCTTGGACCCCAGCCTACGCTGGGGTCGTCGGCTAAAGGCGTTGCGCTCGAGCGATCAAAACCCGCTAAAGTGGAATGTTGTCATGCTTCTTCCACGGATTGCTAAGCTCTTTGCCACGCAGGGTCCGTAGGGCCTTTGCGACTCGGCGCCGGGTCGAGTGCGGCATGATGATGTCGTCGATATAGCCCTTTTTCGCAGCCACATACGGGTTGGCGAAATTGTCTTCATAACTCTTGGTATGTTCAGCGATTTTCGCTTCGTCGCCAATGTCTTTGCGGAAGATAATCTCCACTGCGCCTTTCGCACCCATCACCGCGATCTCTGCGGTGGGCCAAGCATAGTTCACGTCACCACGCAGGTGCTTGGAGCTCATCACATCATACGCGCCGCCATAGGCTTTGCGAGTGATGACGGTGACTTTCGGAACCGTCGCTTCGGCATAAGCAAAGAGCAGTTTCGCACCATGTTTGATGAGGCCGCCATATTCCTGCTTGGTGCCTGGCATGAAGCCCGGCACGTCAACGAACGTAACGATTGGAATGTTGAAACAATCGCAGAAGCGGACAAAGCGCGCGCCTTTGCGCGACGCGTCAATGTCGAGGACGCCGGCGAGTGTCATCGGCTGGTTCGCCACGAAGCCGACGGTTGAACCTTCCATTCGGCCGAAGCCGCAAATGATGTTCGCACCAAAGTTCGGACTGATCTCAAAGAAGTCGCCTTCGTCCACCGTCTTTTCGATCAGCTCTTTCATATCGTAAGGCTGGTTCGGATTGTCTGGGATCAGCGAGTCGAGGCTCGCATCTTCGCGCTCAATCGTATCGAAGGTCGGACGTACCGGAGGCTCTTCACGATTGGACCCCGGTAAGAAGTCGATCAGACGACGCATTTGCGTGAGCGCCTCAATGTCATTCTCGAACGCGCCATCGACGACGCCAGACTTGGCCGCATGAACCGATGCCCCGCCCAATGTCTCATGCGTGACTTCTTCATTGGTCACGGTTTTGACCACGTCTGGGCCGGTCACATACATGTAGGACGTGTCTTTCACCATGAAGATGAAATCGGTGAGCGCGGGGCTATAAACGTCACCGCCTGCACAGGGGCCCATGATCACAGAGATTTGCGGGATAACGCCAGACGAGAGGACATTCTCCATGAAGATGTCGGCATAGCCTGCGAGACTGTCCACGCCTTCTTGGATGCGCGCGCCACCGGCATCGAAAATACCGATCACAGGCGCGCCGACCTTTGCCGCCGCTTTTTGGACTTTCACAATCTTTTCTGACTGGGCGAGCGAGAGCGAACCGCCAAAGACCGTGAAGTCCTTGGAAAAGACATAGACCAAGCGGCCATTCACTGTGCCGTGGCCGGTGACCACGCCGTCGCCAGGAATGCGCTGCTTCTCCATGCCGAAATCGTGGCTGCGATGCTCAACGAACATATCGGTTTCTTCGAAGCTGCCTTCATCGAGCAGAAGCGCAACGCGCTCACGGGCGGAGAGTTTGCCTTTGGCATGCTGACGCTCAATGCGCGCTTTACCACCGCCAGCGCGGGCTTTTTCTCGGCGGGCTTCAAGGGCTTCGATCACGTCTTGCATCTTCGTGGCTCTCCAGGTCATTCGCGTTTTGACGGGTTTTAAGGCTGAAAACGCGAAGGGCAAGCGAGAAGCAACGCAAAACGGGCCTCCCCGAAGGGAAGCCCGTTTGTACCTTTCATTCTGAAAGCGGTCGCTTCTATTTGTAATAACCGCGACGATTGTTGTTGTATCCGTGACGACGCGGTGTCGGGATGCCTTCAAGGTGGCGCACGACATCACCGCGGCGCACGATACAAGTCACTGGACGTTCGATCTCGCGGCGACGGGTCTCAAACTCCACCTCGTTAAAGGTGACTCGGAAACCCCGTGGGCCGATCTGATCGACATAGCGACCATCATCAAAATCCACGTCGTGGAAGCCACGATAGTGAGCTTCATCGCGAATAGCGCGTCGGCAGGCTCGAATGGCTGTTCGACGGGCGTGACGGTCGGCGCGGCGATAGTCGCCACGACGGTAATAGTCATCATGGCCATAATGGCGGTGGTTCGTGCTGTAGCCGATGCCGCCATAGCCATGATTGCCGACATTCAGGGTCAGCGCGCCATTGCCAGTCGTAACCGTGACTCCACCCGTGACACGTTTGCCTGACCAGCCCTGGTCAGCCAGTGCCGGAGCAGCGAAGAGCAGAGGCGCCGCAAGGGCTAGCGCGGCTGCTCGAGGTTTCATGATGCGTTTCATCATGGCTGCAGGAATACATAGGCTGCTGCAACCCAAGGTGACCGCGCTATTCGGATCCAGTTCATGAACCCAAATCGCTGCAAGTATTACAGGTTTGCGCTGACGATCAGCTGCAATTTAGCCCTGCCCTTTCCTTGCCTTTTTGTCATGACAAGGTGACCGAATGTCGAAACTCGCCTAAATGATGAGTCGGATCGGACAGAGAGAGGGACAAAAAAATGAGACGATTTGCAGCCAGTATGGTCGCCCTGGGATTAGCCTGCGGCGCCCACGCGCAAGACACGAGCCGTGACAGCGAACTCATCACTTCAATCACCAAAGCCGACATGCGCTATGTGATCGAAGCGGCGGGGTATAGCGTGACAGATGACCTATCGTCTGGCCTCGGACTGATTGGTCAAACCGAGGAGGATGGTCTGGTCTTTGGCGTTCAAGGCAAAGCCTGCAGCGGTGATAATAAGGATCAAGAACCGTGCCTCGGGGTCGAGTTTTTCGCTGTTCTTGCTGGAGACTTTTCCGCTGACGATGCAAATGACGTGAATTCAAGATGGTCCGCGATCAAAGCCACCAAACTGGAAGCCGGAGAGCTAATGCTATCGCGCTATCTCATTCTCGATCATGGCCAGACGCTGGAAAATCTGCAGCTCAGCCTGACGACAACAACGGCCATCACGGAACAGGTTCAAGACGAAAACAAACCGGCTGAGCCAGAAGCGCAACTCTCTGTCGAGCAAATCGACTGGGGAGACAATATGGGCGACTATGCCAATGACGACGCGTGCGATGATGCGCGCTTTCATGAGGATGGCGACGATTGGAGTTATCAACGCAATCACGTGCTTCACGACGCCAATGATTGCCGCTCGCTCTATGAGCAGGGCGAGATCACACTCTACTTAGATTTCGGCAACAATTCCGGTGAATATGCCGATGACAATACGTGTGACGATAATCGCTTTACCGGCGAAGGGCGTTCCATCCTAACGACAGACAGTCACATCAAGCGTGACGCTGCAGATTGTATCGCCGCGTATCAAGCCGACAGGCTCAATCGGCCTTAATCCCATCAGGCTCGGTCTGTTCCGACAGGTCGAGCCTCATACTTTGGGTCTAGCGGTGAACGCCCATCAGTGAGGTCACCATCGCCACATTACAGGACATGATGATGATATCATGGTCCTCGCCATTGCGATCACGCACATGGTCTTTCAGCAGCGCTTCCTGCTGAAAGCCAAGCTCTTCAAACACAGCGCGGGCGCCATCTTGGTCGAGTGTCATTTGCGCAATGATTTTCTCAATGCCATTGCTCACCGCGAGCGCAAACGTCTCTTGCACCATGACGCGGCCGAGGCCTTTGCCGCGCGCGCCTTCCGCGATCAGAACGCGGATCTCTCCGACATGCGGCGACCACGATTTGCGATCCAGCATGAGCGCTGACATGCCGACCAGCTCACCATCCTGCTCTGCCAGCAAGGACAGGCTCTCGCCTTCCTGAGTTGCCACCAACCAGGCGTCCACAACCGGCGGCTGAGAAATGTCTCGGCGCAAATAGAGCAAATCGTGTGGCGGCAACGCTTTCGCAAAGGCCAGAACCCCGCGCGCGTCTGCGGCAACCGGCGTCCGCAGATCATAATCGCCTTTTGGCGTGCTTATCGATTTAGGAAAGTCTGTTTGGGTCATGCTGATCTTTCTGAGAGCCAATCATCGAGTTGCGGCCAGAGACGGCCAACGGCATTTGGACCGCATACCAAGCTGACATGTCCGCCACTGAGCACCATTTCTGTCTTGTCTTCGGAGCCCACCAAATCAATCAGCGGCCGGCTGGCATCTGGCGGGATCAAGGAGTCATGCTTGGCCTGCGCATGGAAGAACGGCACCGTGATGTTCTTAGGATTGGCCGAGCGTCCCCCAACCATGAGTTTGCCTGTATAGAGCGCGTTGTCCCACATCAGGTCTTTGATGGTTTCACGGAAATACTCGCCGGAGAGCGGCAGCATATCGTTTGCCCAACGATCATACTTGCGGAAATTCTCCACCCAATCGGCATCCCACATATTTCGCCAAAGCGTGATCTGGGACGCAGGCTTAGAGCCTGGGTCGACCGCCATGAATCCCTGCAACACCAAGTTCGGCGGAATGTTCCCGACAGAGTCGACCAGGCGATCGACGTCAAAGTGCTTTTTGTCGGTGGTCTTGGAGAACATCCCCATCTTCGACCAATCCACCGGTGTGGTGAAGCAAACCAAATTGCGGACGCTTTCATTCTCATAAGAGGCTGTATAAATGGTCGAGAGCACGCCGCCCATGCAGTAACCGATCAGCGTGACCTCATCTTCTCCCGACGCACGCTTGGCCGCCGATATCGCCTCTGCGACAAAGGTCTGGGAGAAGTCTTGCAGCGCGAGATGTTTGTCTTCCGGGCGCGGCGGCTGCCAGTCTAACAGGAAAACGTCATAGCCCGCCTTCAACAAATACTCGACCAGACTGACCCCAGGCATCATATCCAGGCAGTAGGATCGATTGGTCGTGGGCGAGACAATCAGAACCGGGGTTTTGTAAACTTCGTCCGACAGCGCGTGATAATGAAAGACCTGCATCGGTCCGCGCTTGTGAATAATGTCATGCTTGGAGAGCCCCACCGGTGGGTTCGGGGTCAGAAAGTAGGAAACGCCATTGACGTTTCGCTTGATGGTTCGGTTCACCAGTTGCTGAATTCGTTTCCCGACGGATGACTTATCCTGGCTCGCCTTTGCCACGGCACTCTCTTCCTTTTGGAGCGACGAGCGGGTTTAAGACTTCGCTCGGCTCGTTTTTGATTTCGGCTTCTTAGTCCGTGCCGGACCTTTGCGAACAGGTGGCACTTTGTCTTCAACCAGAACCCGTAGCATGTCTTCTATCACAATCATGCGTTGTTCAAGTCGTCCCACTTGTTCAGCAATCGCCATCACGTCTTCTTGGCTCGGCATGTTGTAGAAGTTCAGATTCTTCGCCATGCGGTTCGAGAAGCCTTTTTGAAGACGTCCGCGCGTTGAGACAGCAGTGCTCATGACCTTGCCGACGCTCTCGGAGCCGAGCACGGCCCGGCCGAGCACATTGACGCGCTCTTCCAAGGAAGCAATTGCATTCTCGATTGGATCAGAACTCTTCTTTTTTCCAGACACTTTGACACTCACCATCGGTCCGTTTTCGGACTCGTCTACCCATCACAGCTTGAGGGTAATACCCTGTATTTATTAATATACTATAGGGGGCAGACCAAAGCAATCGCGGCGGATTTTAAGACAGTTCGCGCATGATCACAGAAAAGTCTTTGCCGCCTTTTCCGTCTTCTGACAGTCGCTCATAAATCTCCGCAGCGAGGTCGCCAAAGCGCGTGTTCGCTAGCGCCGATTCCGCAGCGCCGCGCGCCAAACGCAAATCTTTCAACATCATGTCGACGGCGAAGCCAGGCTCATAATCATTATTGGATGGCGCGGTTGGCACCGGTCCTGGGGCTGGACAATAACTCGTCATCGACCAGTTCTGACCAGACGCCTTGGACGAAATGTCAAAGAAGGTCTGCGCATCGAGCCCCAGTTTCTCCGCCAAGGAAAACGCCTCGCAGGTTGCGATCATGGAAATTCCGAGCAGCATGTTGTTGGCGATCTTTGCGACCTGACCATTTCCGGCGCCGCCAGCATGCACGATGGTTTTGCCCATCGCTTCGAGAATGGGTTTGGCGCGTTCAAACGCCGTCGTTTCGCCCCCGACCATAAAAGTCAGCGTCCCGCCTGCGGCCGCCGCCACGCCGCCAGAGACGGGCGCGTCGACCATTGCGAACCCGGCTTCACTTGCGCCCGCCGACGCCTCGCGCGCCGCCTCGACCGCAATCGTGGAGCAATCAAGAAACAGAGTGCCCGGTGCCGCGTGCGACGCGATACCGCTCTCGCCGAAATAGACCTCAAGTACGTGCTTTCCGGCTGGCAGCATGGTGACGACAGCTTCAGCACCCGCCACAGCCTCGGCAACGGAACTCGCCCCCGTCGCACCCGCTTCCACCGCTTTCGCCACAGCGTCTGAGTTCAAATCAAAGGCGCGAACCGTATGGCCGGCTTTGACCAAATTTGCCGACATGCCCGAGCCCATATTGCCCAGACCGATGAATGCGATCTCGCCCATCAGACGTCTCCCACGCTTAGTCTTTGAGAAGGTCGCGCGAGATGATCACGCGCATAATTTCATTGGTGCCTTCGAGAATTTGATGCACGCGCAA
>CAYNUI010000019.1:15600-18677 GCA_964400185.1 uncultured Hyphomonas sp. | reverse complement strand
CAACAGTTATGTCTACGGACGTTGAGAGCTTTAAGCAGATTCAAGACTCTTTGAATCTCGGTAACTCTTCTGTCGGTGTTGCGCGGTCTGCTTCAGAGCAAATCACCAACGTTCTTCAGGACATGAAAGAGTTGATCGTTTCTGCCCAAGAAGAAAACGTTGACCGTACAAAGATCCAAACCGACATCTCGGCGCTTCGCGACCAGATCGGTTCTATCGTTGGTGCCGCTCAGTTTAACGGCCTCAACCTGATCGACGGTAACTCTACCACTGACGTGAGCGTTCTCGCGTCTCTGGACCGTTCTTCTGCTGGTACGGTCACCGCGTCTTACATCAACGTAGCACGTACCGACCTGTCGATCTCAAACTCAGCAACTGCTGCGACTTATGGTGGTTCTGCTGACACGACCACTGCTCTGATCGACAATGGTGGTACGGCTGCTGGTACTGGCGACTCAATCGCCGCAGCTGCAACACAGGTTGTCACCATCGGCACAGTCGCCGACGGTAACGGCTACCGCATCGTTCTCGATGACACTGCAACGGCGAACAGCATTGGTCAGCGCACATTTGAGTATGTTGCTTCTTCTTCTGACAGTGCCAACTCTGTTGCTGCGAACCTCGAAACTCAGGTTGCAAACTTCCTCTCAGCAACGGGTCAAACTGACTATGTTGTTACGCGGACAGACAATGCGATCTCGATCACGAACAACTCTGCAACAGCGACTGCTATCACGACCTTTGCGTCTACTGGCGGTACAGCAGGTACTTCTGCAGGCGGCCTTGGCAACCTTGCTACGATCGACGTCACAACCGACGCAGGCGCAACATCTGCTCTGACTTCTATCGAAACTCTCCTGAACACCTCAATCGACGCCGCTGCCGGCTTCGGTTCTGCTCAGAAGCGTATCGAAACTCAGAGCGAGTTTGTTCAAACCATGGTCGACTCTCTGACAACCGGTATCGGTGGTCTGACAGACACAGACATGGAAGCCGCATCTGCGAAGCTTCAGGCCCTTCAGGTCCAGCAGCAGCTCGGTACTCAGGCTCTGTCTATCGCGAACCAGGCTCCACAGTCACTGCTGTCACTGTTCCGATAGTAACCCCAATATCTGGAGCGCCTCTCGGGGCGCTCCAGACCTTTTTGTAAGATTTTAGGAGGCTTGATTGCAGGCTCTAGCTGTCAAAGCGTATGGTGAAGTCCGGAACCGGACCGCTGATAACAAATCCATCGAACACGCCTTATTCCGGCAAATCACCGATGCATTGATTGAAGCGAAGGACCTTGAGAAAACCGACGCACCGAAATGGGCAGACGCCGTAAATCGCAATCTCGAATTGTGGACTCTCCTCTCCACCGACCTCCTGCATCCCGAAAACCAATTGAATGAAGCCACGCGCAAGTCTCTGCTCGAGCTCTCCATCTTTGTGAGACGAGCCAGCATGAAAATCTTAGCGGGCGAGGGCGAAATCGCCGACCTGATTGAAATCAATGAGACCATCATGAAGGGGCTCAATGGTTCTGTTTAAGGAATAAACGAAGAGGGGACTAGGAATGTCCGGATTAATGCTAAAACTCGCTCCGGGGGAGCGCTTCATCATCAACGGAACACTGCTTGAGAATGGCGACAAGCCAGGGCGGATCCGCGTGCCGAGCCCAGATGTTATGGTGCTCCGTCTCCGCGACGCGCTCAAGCCAAGCGAAGTCGATACGCCGGTCAAGCAAGTCTATTACGGCATCCAACTTCTGATCACGAAGGACTTGGAAGAAGAAGACACTCTGCCAGCGCTCTACCGTGCTTGCGATGAGCTTCGCCCTGTCTTTAACCGCATCAAACCCGATTTGATCCCGACGCTTTGTGAAATGCTTCGGCGCGGCAATTACTATTCGTGCCTGTGCTATCTCAAGCAAGTGATCGAGCTTGAAGCGCAGCTTCTTGGTCAAGACAGCTCAGGCGCATTGGCGGCCTAAAATGGTGTTTCAACCCGTCATCCCGCTTTCAGGCTTTGGCGGCTGGAACTTCCTGCAATCAACTTATGATTCGCAGCTGCAGACCTTTTCAAATTCTGCGCAAATCAAAAACGATATTGACTATTTCACTGAGAAATTCGCTGAGCCCATGGCGGTCGAAGACTTTCTCAGTGACCAGCGTCTGCGCCGCATTTCCATGACGGCGTTCGGCCTCGCTGGTGAAGAATGGAAGACCGGCTATGTCCGCACGGTCCTGGAAGAAGTTCAGGATCCAGCGAGTACGTTTTTGGCGCGGCTCAACAATCCACAATATAGCCAGTTTGCTGAAGAGCTCCGTCCCGTGGATGGAAAAATTCTTCTGACGCTTCCGAACTTGGAGCGGATTACGGCGCGCTTTGCCGCTGAGTCGTTTGAGCTTGCGGTCGGCGAGCAAGACAATGCCATGCGGCTCAGCCTCAATTATCAAGATGAGATTTCAAATCTCGTCACTGAAGGTTCGACGGATCAGACAATTCTTTACCGGCTGCTGGGAAGCGTCCCTGTCCGCACGGTCCTTGAAAGCGCCCTGGGATTGCCAACTGAAGTTCAGCAACTCGATCTCGACCAACAAGCCAGCATTCTCCAAGACAAATTACAAAGCCAGTTTGGCATATCCTCAATTCAAGACCTCAAAGACCCAGAGATCGTGGACCGTATGGTTTCGCGCTACATGGCGCTAGACGGTCTCAATCGCAGCGCCGCAGCGACGGGGCCGGCTCAGACCGCTTTGGTCTTGCTGGGGAATGCAGCGGGCTTTGGCTCGATTGCCAGTCAGAACCTGTTTCTAAGCAATTTTTAGATCTTCTGGCGGGTCTTGAGGCGCTGGTACTTGCGATTGCAGCGCTGGCGCGAGCAAGCCTTTCAGATAATCAAACGCGACCTCAATGCCATTGCTCGGTTCTGTGAGAAATTGGTCGAGCCCACTGTTCAGCGAATAAGCAAGGTCCGCCTGCGGGTCGGTGCCGAACTCAAACAGCCCGGCGCGAACCATGGGCGCGATCTCTTCATAAGTGGTCATCAGTCTACGGAATAAGCTTAAGAGGGCGTTCTGTTCTTCTGTCGCCGC
>CAYNUI010000019.1:14267-15500 GCA_964400185.1 uncultured Hyphomonas sp. | reverse complement strand
TCGCTGGCAGTCGCCGCAATGATGGTGGTCTTCGGCAAAACTTCGGGGGGCAGCACTGTGTCGATAAATTCCTGAACTTCACGGCTGCGCTCACCGATGAGCGCGATGACGACTCGGTCCGCGCTCATGCCGCCGGCGAGTTTCCCGAGCAGAGTTGATTTGCCCACACCTGACCCTGCAAACAGACCGATGCGTTGCCCGCGGCAAATCGGCAGCAATGTATCGGTGACGTTCAAGCGGGTCGAGAGACGCGGCCCTAACGGCTTGCGATCAGCTGCGGATACTGGCGCGCGTTGTAGCGGCACCGTCACGGCCCGCGGGTTTGTCAGCTCCGGCAGGCGGTTCATCATCACCTGGCCGCGATAATCGATCAGGGCCCCCAACCAGTGATCGCCGACCTCGACGCGGTCTTGGTGCGAGACGAAAGCCTGGTCGCCAATGCGCAGCGTATCGGTAGAGCTATACATCAGGACTTTCGCGCCCTCGCCGGTCACCGTCATGATCTCGCCGATCAGGTTCTGTGTTGGTTTCTCGATCACCACGCTGTCGCCAATGCCGGCTGCATGACTGACCCCCGCAAGCGAGATCATCCCAGGGAGAATCTCGGTTACAGAGCCCCAAAGTCGACCCGGAGAGGAAAGCTGGTTCTGCATCGGCAAAAGTTAATTAAACCCAGGGTATCTATTAATCCTTTCTTCAACTTATAGTCGCAAATTTTGCAGAATCGTTAACTTCTAGGGATTTCTCGATGCTGTCAGACATGTCGCTTTTCCAGATCTATGGTGCGATGGCTCGGCATGCGGCGGAGACCCAGCAAACCAGTGCTGGCAATCTCGCACGGGCCAATGAGCCCGGCTATAAAGCCGTC
Organism: uncultured Hyphomonas sp.; assembly: GCA_964400185.1. GTDB lineage: Bacteria > Pseudomonadota > Alphaproteobacteria > Caulobacterales > Hyphomonadaceae > Henriciella. The sequence goes on along the minus strand of CAYNUI010000019.1, from coordinate 14,632 downwards.
GAAGTTGAGACCTTTGCAGAGTTCATGACGCGGACCAGTCAACAGGGCGCGTCGATGGATTTCTCCACCCCGTTTGAACAACGCCTGAGCGTTGGCGCAGCTGCCCCGAATGGCAATACGGTGAGCATTGAACAGGAAGTGTTCAAGTCCGCCGAAGCCACTGGTCAGCACAATATGGCGCTCGGCGTCTACACCAAGTCACTTGAGCTGATGAAGCTCGCCATTGGCCGCCGATCATAACAGGGAGCTTAGATTATGAATCCATTTAAGGTCTCGATGCAGCAAGCCGTGGTTGGCATGAACACGCAGAGCCAGCGCATCACGGTCAGCGCGGAAAACGTCTCGAATGTCGATACACCCGGCTA
>CAYNUI010000019.1:0-14167 GCA_964400185.1 uncultured Hyphomonas sp. | reverse complement strand
GCCAGCGCATCACGGTCAGCGCGGAAAACGTCTCGAATGTCGATACACCCGGCTATCAGCGCAAGATGCTGGTCACGGAACCGAAGATTGGCAATGACGTGACGTTTGGCGCGCTCCGCACCATTCTCGATCAAACGCCGGGCGAAGCGGAGTTTAATCCGGAACATCCGATGGCAGCCGAAGACGGCTATGTGACCCTGTCTAATGTCTCTCTGGTGACTGAAATGGCCGATTTGCGCGAAGCCAATCGGTCTTACGAAGCCAATCTCAATTCATTCCAACAGGCCCGGCAAATGTACAATTCATTGCTCGATGTCCTGCGTCGATAAGGAGGGGTAAGTGACCAATTTTGGATTTGGTGCCTATGCCGGAATCAATCCGGCGAAAATCTCGACACCGACCTCCGACGCGGCCAAGCCAGCGCTGGAAGACAACCCCGTCGCGAAGGGCGTTTCTGACTTTAAAGCGGCCATTCAGCAGGCCGAACAAACGGCGATTGAAACGGCGGTCACCGGCGCCGACCCGCACGCCATGGTCGAAGCCTTAGCGAATGCGGAAATGGTGCTCGATACGGCGGTGACGATCCGCGACAAGGTGGTCGAGGCCTATCAGGAATTACTGCGTATGCCAGTCTAATAGGAGACAAGGGGACGATGGGCGAATCTGAAATTTTTGAGGTCCTGAGGGCTTCATTGTGGACCGGCGTGTTGATGGGCTTGCCCATTCTCGGCGTGACGCTGGTGCTTGGCTTTGCCATTGGCTTGGTCCAGGCGCTGACCTCTGTTCAGGAAATGACGCTGACTTTCGTGCCGAAAATCGTCGCGGTGGTCGTCGTGTTCTTTTTGACGATTGGCTACATGACGCGGGTCTGCCTCGACCTGTTCAACAATACGATCATTCCAATGATTATGAACTGAGGCGCGGATGTCCGACTCGAAACTCTTAGACTTGTCGAAACCAACCGCGCTCCTCGCGATTGGCTTAATGCTTGTGATCCTGGTCATGGTTCTGCCCGTGCCCGCTTGGGTGCTGGACTTAGGCCTGACCGCCTCGTTTGCTTTTGCGATCCTGATTTTCACGACCGCTATCTTCATTGAAAAGCCGCTAGATTTTTCTTCTTTCCCGAGTGTGCTCCTCGCCTCTTTGATCCTTCGCTTGGCGCTGAATGTCTCCTCGACCAAACTGATCATTTCAGAAGGTCATACGGGCACGAGCGCTGCGGGCGGCGTGATCGAAGGCTTCGCCATGTTCATCATGGGCGGCAATCTTTTTGTCGGCTTGGTCGTGTTCGGCGTTCTGATCATCGTGAACTTCATGGTCATCACCAAAGGCGCAGGCCGGATGGCGGAAGTCGGTGCCCGCTTCGCCTTGGATGCGATGCCTGGCAAACAGCTTGCCATCGACTCTGACCTCGCGGTCGGGGCGATCAGTCACGAAGAGGCGAAAGCGCGCCGCCAGAAAGAACAAGAAGAAGCCGCCTTCCTCGGCTCGCTCGATGGTGCGTCCAAGTTCGTAAAAGGGGACGCCATTGCGGGCCTCCTGATCACGGCGCTCAACCTGATTGCGGGGATTGGTTTCGGCGTCGCCGCGCACGGCCTCAGCATGGGTGAAGCGGCTGCGAACTACTCTATTCTCACCGTTGGTGACGGCCTCGTCTCTCAAATCCCAGCGGTCATCGTGTCTGTCTCGGCAGCTTTGCTGCTGTCTAAAGGCCGCGATGATGGCGCGATCGACGAAGCGCTTGGCAAACAGCTCGGCGGCAATGCCACCAGCCTGATGATCGTGGCCGGTCTCCTGACCGTCTTCGCGCTCTTCCCAGGCTTGCCGTTCTTACCGTTCATGATGGCGGCGATTGGGTTTGGCGTGACAGCTTATTTCTTACGCAAGCAGCAACAAGAGCTTCAAGCCGCCGCGGCGGAGGCTCCAGAAGAGCAAGCGGCGAACAAAGCCGACGCCATTGGCGATTCCATTCACTCCGATGAGATCCACCTCGAAGTGGCGCCTGATCTCGTTGCGACGGTCCTACAAGGCGAAAGCGGAATCGAAGCGCGCATCGATAAGATCAGGCGCTATATCGCAGAGGAGTATGGCTTCGTTCTGCCGTCTATTCGGATGACGGATAACCCGACTCTGGAGCGCAACACCTACCGTCTGAAAATCCAAGGCGTACCGGTTGATACCGGCCTGCTTCGTCCAGGCTCAGCGCTGGCGCTTATGGAAGATGGGCAACTGCCTCATTTACAAGGCGAGCGGGTGCAAGAGCCGGTCTACAAAGCGGCAGCGCGTTGGTTGCCATCGACCAAGAAACAAGAGCTGGTCGCGGCGGGGGTCCCGGTTATCGAGCCAATCGAAGTTCTTGCGACGCACATGCTGGAACTCGTACAAGCGAACTTCTCGCTTATCTTCACCCGCATGGTGATGCTCGACACGCTGGATGCATTGACCAGTGTGTCTGACGAAGAGCGCGCGGCGAGCAATAAGCGGCTCTTGGACGAGTATATTCCAACCAAGGTTCAGCCAGAGCTTCTGCTCTCAGTCTTGCGCGCGTTGCTCGAAGAGCGCGTGTCGATCCGCAACATCTTCCTAATTCTGGAAACTGTGGGCGAGGCGAAATCTCAAGGCGCGAACACGACCCATATTATCGAGCTGGTGCGCCAGCGCCTGTCCTTCCAAATCTTGAACAAACTCCAAGACGGCGAAGGCAAGCTGCCTTTGGTGCAGCTCTCCACGGCTTGGGAACAAAAATTCGCTGAGCATGAGATTAAGTCGGAGGCCGGCGCCACCGATATCGCGCTTCCGCCAGAGCTCTTCTCTGAATTGCTGAATGGTATTCAAGAGAAACTGAACGAAACCGCCTCGCGCGGGGTCGTCGCGTCGATTGCGACCTCATCCAAGCGTCGCCGGTTCTTGCAGACCGTCCTTGCCAGCAAGGGCATCCGCAATGCGGTGCTGGCCTATGAAGAGATCAAGTCCGGCACCAAGCCGCAAATCGTAGGGATTGTATGATCCCGCTTTTCGATCTGCTCGGCCCCGACCTGTCGACATGGGTCGGGCAATTCATGCTGACCTTGGCGCGGCTCTCCTTCGTGATCATGCTGATGCCTGGAATTGGCGAGCGGATGATCCCGAACCAAGTCCGCCTCTTTGTCCTACTCGGGTTGTCAGCGGCCATCTCTGGCCTTGGTATAACCGATTACGAACTGCCGACTCGGCTGATCGATCTCGCCACAGTGCTGGTCACCGAAGTTCTGCTCAGCCTCTTCCTCGGCATTGGTTTGCGCGTCGTGATTTGGGCGCTCAGCATTGCCGGTGCGGTGATCGCGCAATCGATTGGTCTGTCGCAATTCCTTGGCGTCGCCATGGAAGAAGAAGCGCAACCGGTGACTGCCAACTTGCTCGCCATGGCGGGCGCCGCTTTGCTCTTCTCAATGGACTTTCATGTCCAGGTGATCACGACCTGGATCGGGCTCTATGAAACGGTGCCGGTCGGCGGGGTATCGTGGATCGGACAGGCCTTCTTGTTTGACAGCATCTATTCGGCTTTTGCCTTTGCGATCCTGCTGTCCTGGCCCTTCGTCGCGATGAACCTGCTCTACAATATTTGTCTCGGCTTCATCAACAAAGCCATGCCGCAAATGATGGTGGCCTTTGTCGGCGCGCCATTCCTTGTCGGCGCTGGGCTGTTCCTGCTCGCGGTTTCGATCGCGGCTATGCTGATGGTCTGGCAAGACCGGATCATGCAACTGATCATCTGGTTATAGGACGCTATGGCAGAACAAGACGATCAGTCCGGCGAAAAGGAATTTGAGGCCACCGATGAGCGCCTCCGGCAGGCGCGGGAAGATGGCGATGTTCCGATGTCCAAGGAGGCCAACACGCTTGGTCTCCTCATCGGCATCGGAATTTCGGCCATCGTTTTTGTCACGCTCACATCCGGCGAGTTGAACAATGGGTTTTCAAGCCTGTTCTATCATGCCGATGCCTACGCCAAGGACATCTTTGTCGATCAGGGCGAATATACACGCCAGACGCTTAGCGAGATTATGATGTCCATCCTGCCGGTCTTCATGGTCCTGGCGGCGTGCGTACTTGTGGTGCTGGTCGTACAGCAAGGCATCGCGTTCTCGACCAAAAAGATCAAACCGGAAATGAAGAAGATCAATCCGGTGGAGAATATCAAAAACAAGTATGGCACAAAGGGGCTGCTAGACTTCCTCAAAGACGCAGCGAAGATGATCTTTGCCGGGCTGATCGCCGCCTATTTCCTGCTTTACTTTGCCACCGAGTATTATGGCGCTAGCGCCATGGGGCGCAGCGATTTAGGCCGTTTCACGCTCAATCAGATCCTCAAATTGATTTTCTATTTCGGCATCTTCCAGCTTGTTCTGGCTTTGCTTGATTTGCCATTGCAGCGCTATCTGCACGCCAAACGCCTACGGATGACGCGCGAAGATCTCAAGAAAGAGATGAAGCAAAACGAGGGCGACCCACACCTCAAACAACAACGCCGCGAACGCGGAACCCAGATCACCCGCGGCGATATGTTGAAAAATGTCGAGACTGCGACCGTCGTCATGGTCAACCCCGAGCACTATGCGGTGGCGCTGAAATGGGATCCAAACAGCGACAGCGCTCCGATTTGTGTCGCCAAAGGCGTCGATCACTTGGCCGCCAAAATCCGCGAAGTCGCGACCGAGAATGGCGTCCCGATCTATCGCGACCCGCCGACCGCCCGGTCGCTCTATCGCTTGGTCGAGATCGATGAAGAGATTCGCCAAGAGCATTTCGCAGCCGTCGCAGCCGCCATCCAATATGTCGACCGCGTCACCCAACATTTGAGAGGCCGCAATGACTGATCCGAATCAGATTGTTCCGAAATTGCTCGATCTAAAGCACAAAGACCAAGTCCGGCGCCTTGGTTCGGTCATGGCGCAGCTGCGAATCATTGAAGCGAAACAGGACGAAATTGTCGCAGAACGTGCCCGTCTCGATCACAAAGACGCGACCTATGCGCGCCTCAGTCTGCAGAACGGATATGGTCGGTACTTACAGGTGAGAAGCGATGCGCTACGGGCTCAAGCGGCGGCTTTAAAGGAGCAGGCGAGGGCCCTGCAAAAGGCGCTGAAAGAGACCATGGTTTCCCAATCCATACTTGGCTCAGTGTCTCAACCGTAAACTGGTTTACCTTCTCTTCATAAAGCTAACCATACTATCCCCACGCGAATAGCGGCAAATTCAATCAAAAAAAGCCGCAGCGTCATGGAGATATATTATGAGTGCGAAGACCCCATCACACGTGGATCATCAAGTCGGCCGCCGTATCCGTCAGGCCCGCCGCGATGCAAAGCTTACCCAAGAACAACTCGGAAACCTCATCGGACTGACCTTTCAGCAGGTTCAGAAGTATGAGAAGGGCGTTAACCGTGTCTCGGCTGGAACTTTGTATGAAATTGCGCAGGTCTTTGAACTGCCGATCAGCTGGTTCTTCGACGAGCCTGTCGTCAGCCGCATTTCAGATGTGAACGAGGCTGACACGTCAGAGTTCAGCGATTGCATGAACCTGCTTTTGGACCTGCGCCAAAGTTCCAACCTTGGACCCGTGCGCGAAGTCCTACGTTTAGCGGGTGCGCGCTAAGCCCGGCTCTATTCGTCTGCGCAACTAAGAGGCTTGGGCGTATGTGGCCATTGAGCCACCCCCGCTTTCGATAAAGCTCTCTAGGTCTTTGATCACGGACAGGATGAGCTGAGCTTCGACGCTAAGATCCTCTGTATTGCCATTTGGCGCAGAGAAGCTCTCCCAGAGCTTTAATTTCAGAAGCATATCAACGGGGCTCTCGGCGGATTTCGCGCTGAGGGCCTCAATCATTTCCACTTGTACGTCGAGTTCGGCATCTGCCAATTCTTCTGTCTCAATAGATTGTGCGAAGTGTGCATGCCGCCGCATGGATTTTACCCATTGTGGCAGTTCGCGTTCAATCAGACCTTCCGTCCCCATTTTGACGTCCTTTCCATTATTCCGCAGTTGGGTGCAGGGTGACCTACATCCCTCCTTATGCGGCGCAGGACGAAATTGTTCCCGGACGGGTGATTTTTTTTGAATTATGTTTTGTGCGGCGCGATGGCGTGACTTGGAGAGCGACTGACGCTGTCTATTCTTCGTCTTGCTTTTTTCGCTCTTCGCGCTCTTTTTCTTTCAACGCTTCGATCAATTGCTTGAGCTTTTCCGGCACCGGCTCGTTCAATATGTCTTTGTATTGCTGGCGCAACTCTTCGCCGAGCGGAACATCTTTGCGCCATTCTGGCGGTATTTTGGGTGAATCTTTCTCACCTGGCATTGTGTAGCACTCGCCGCCCTTAACTTTAGCGAGCATTTGGAAACGAAATCGTCGTGTTATAGCAAGCGGCAGGGTTATATAATTTCTGCAATACTGAATTAGAGCTATTTCGGTCCTGCGTAGACTTCGCGTCAGGTTGGGACCTTCGCTGCGTTTGGCGAAAATTCTGGCAATTCTTCATCCACGGTCAGAGGGTGAATGAAGTTCGGTCGGAACCAAGGCGAGAATTTTTGGTGGAATAGGCCGCGCAACCAATCAATCACGATCTGAGCCCGCGCAAGGCGGCGAACCCGCTCTGTATAAGTGAGCCAAAACCGGATCGGCGCAACTTCGGGCAAAGAGAGCGGCACCATATTCTTGCCAAGGCCGTGCACATAAGTCGGCAACAAGGCAATTCCGCCGCCATTGGCACAAACTTCAATCATCACAGCGCCTGAGTTCGTGACCAATGAAAAGTCGATCAGGTCGCGGAACTGTTTCACTTTTGGCGCCCAGCTCTCCATCTGATTCACATAGCCAGAGTGAATGATGCAGCGATGATTATGTAAGTCGAACAGACTGGCCGGGTGCCCGAACGTCTCGATATATTCTGGCGAAGCGAAGAAGGCATAGTGGAGAATGCCAAGCTTCTTGGAGATGATTTCCTGCCGAACGGGCTCGCTAAACTGGATCGCAATTTCTGACTTTTCGTCCAAAAGATCCGCGTCTGGCTGATTGGTCGTGACCAAACGAAGCTCGATTTTCGGGTTTTGAAGATGAAACTCGGGCAAATGTGGCGCGATCCAATGTGTCGCAAGACCATCGCCGGTACAAAGCGTTACAGGCCCTTCTGCAGGCACGTCATGGTCCAACACATCGCTGCGCAAACCATCGGCCGCGTCGGACATGATTTCGGCATATCTCAGGGCTTTTCGCCCGGCTTCTGTGAGGCTTACGCCGCGCGGCGATCTGTAAAGCAATTGGGCGTTTAGGGTGCGTTCCAGCTCATCAATTTTACGCGAAACGGTCGGGGCGGTTTCTTTTAGTTTTGATGCAGCGGCATTCATGCTGCCCAATTCAGCAACAACACTAAAGACTTTGAGTTTGTCCCAGTCCAAATTCTCAAACATTGCATTCCCGCCAGCCGAGCAACCCTAAGGTTATTATATTTCTGTACTACCCTAATTCGATTCTGTCTGCATCGACGTTTACACTTTTGTGCCATCTCCAAGTGAAACCGGAGAAAAATCATGCAGAAAACTTCCCCAGAACTCGAAACCTACCCGTTCACGGTTGACCACCAAAAGATGGTCGAAGGCATGGGTGCCTTCGGGTGGCGGGTGGCGACCTCTGAAGAGCATGAACCGATGATGGCGCTGGCTGAAAAGCTGCTGGGGACGCAACTGACAAAGGCCAAAGAGATTGAGCGGATCAATAGCATCACGCACATGACCTCTTGGGTGTTCGGAGAAGACGAGATCGAAGGCATCTTCATCATCGTCCCGCTTTCTCCAGAAGGGCTGGAGGCACTCAAGACGGCTGATTTTGATCCGTCTGGGCCAGACGCAGCGCATCTTGCAGCGCTCGGGACACCCTGTGCAGGCGTCTATACCGGCGCCTATGCCGGAACCACTTATGAGTCGCGCAAAGCTGTAATGACCGCAACCGCGATCGTGCGGGTTCAAGTGTTCGGACAAGTCCCGGCCTTTGCCCGCGCCGCCACCGAGGATGGCGCGCGCACTATGGTCAGCCTGGGCTTTGCCCCGGCTGGGTTCGGTGCCGACAAGCTTTGGATGCAACCGGTCATCAATCGTCCCGAACGGGAGGTCGCGTAATGTTAGGTATTACAGAAATTGGGCAATCGGGTCTTAGAAAACCGCTCGCTCAAGACGTGATCGACCAATTCGAAATCGAAGTCGTTCGCTCTTTCGACTCTTATCAGAAGGTCGTTGCAGTCCGCACTTTGACCTTTATGGGGGAACAGGACTGCCCTTACGAAGAAGAGTTTGACGGCAATGATATGTGTGCCTGCCATCTCCTGGCGCATCTTAACGGCCAACCGATTGCGACGTTGCGGTTGCGCTGGTTTGCTGGGTTCGGGAAGATCGAGCGGGTCTGCGTCCTTGAAGCCCATCGCAGCAGCGGCGTGATCAAGGTGCTCTTAGCCGCGGCGTGCGAGCTTGCTGCTCGGAAAGGCTTTCGCCGGATGACCGCGCAAATTCAAGCGCGCCTGTGGCCGCTTTGGTCCAAGACGTTAAATTGCGAGCTGATTGAAGGTCGCCAGAGCTTCTACTTCTCCGATTTTGAGTACAAGGAAATGGTGATTTCGATCGCGCCACATCCGAAAGCCATTCGCATGACGTCCGATCCATATGAAGTGATTAGACCGGAAGGTGAATGGGACGTGCCAGGGGTGCTCGACGCCTCAAGAGAGCGTGGCGGGGACGACCTTCACGACGTGGCCGCGTAGACTTTATGTCCATTCTCGTCATCAATACTTTTGCGGAGCCGCAAGACCGCCGAAGCCTTAACGCTGTGTCCAGCCGCATCGGTGATCTTATCAATCAGGCGCGCACCTCCAAACGCCCGGTGGCCCATTTGCACCAAAAACGCGACCGACCAGCCTCGGGGTTGCGGGTACCGATCGGGCGTTATGAGCCGGTTTTCCGTGCTCTAGACTTGAATGGAGATGTCCCAGACGCTCTGTTCGATTTTATCGTCAACAGTCCGACAAAGACGGTGGAATTGGTTGGCGCGGCAAGCCGAAATCAAATTCAAAAGCTGACAGGATTGTTGCATTTGGCCGGCTTCTACGCACAGGTCGAACCTTCTGCGATCGTGGAAACCAGTGAAGATAATTGACGGATCAGCTGCTCGATCAGTGTTGAGCGTTTAGTGAACCCAAGACGAACCTGGCCCGGATAGGGCGTCGGCCTCGTCTAGAAAAAACCAATCCATAGAGCGACCAACGAGCTCAGAAATGGCGTATAAAGTGCCCGCGGAGACGCGATTGGTGCCTTGCTCATATTTATGCACTTGCTGACTCGAGCGGCCTAAGTGTTTTCCGAGCTCTTGCTGGGTAATGGACGCATCGATCCGCGCGCGCCGAATGCGCTGTCCGATTCGATAATCCATCGACGTCGCGTCTTTGTTCGACATGGCCAACCTTCCAAGCGGGAGTTTATCGCGCCAAAGGTAAATTCAATCTAAAGTAGAGAATCTGTGTTGCGGTGTGAACTAGGACCAGCGCACTCAGGCTCTTCCGGTGAGAGGCGATACATTGACTCAGGCTGAGGAGCGCTTCAGGAGGGACGCGGGGAAAAGAACACGCTGAAAAGGGGGAACACCTTGGCGGTTTCTGACATAGATCGGCATCTCGGTCGAAAAATCGAGACGGCTCGGCAAAAGCTCGGCCTTTCGCACCAAACACTCGCGACATTAGCAGAGATCGATCCTGACAAGATCAAGGCGATGGAAACTGGCGTGCTGCGCGTGTCATCCTTTGCATTGGCGCGTATCGCGCGTCACGTTGGCGAGCCTCTCAGTTGGTTTTTTGATGGATTGCCCGGGCAAGATGTTTTCGACAAGAAAACGGAAGAAAACCGCTCAGTTTGATTTTACGCCAATCGGGACCGTGATCGACATTTCGGCGGCAACCCGGCGGAGCGCTGATTCAGCGGCGCCAAGACTCTCTTCTAATTCGTGAAGCGCTTCGGGCGAGGCCGGAGTAAGATCTTGTCTAACCCATGCCACGGCCCGCAGCATGTCTGCGACATAGATCAGATCTTCTTCAGATAATTTCGATTTGGCCATGCTGTTCGCGCGAAATTTACAACCGAATGTATCATTAACTTACACTTGAGTCGGCCGAAGACAAAGTATTTTTGAACGTGTTCGATACGTCCGGGATCAGACGGCATTCATCCGCAAGAACACCAACAAGGCCGGCAGAATGACAAACAGCACCATGACAAAAACCCAAAGCGGGAAGGGGCGGGTGCGGGTGAGCGCATCGGGGTCGAGCCGACTTTGCCTAGAGGTCTTAGCGGCAATACCGAGCCGATCGCGCAGCAAATAGAGCCCGGCCAGCGCTGCTGAAATGGCGGAGCTGGCGTAGATCAAAAGGACGTTCTGCGTTGAGATTCCAACAAACAGGTTGGAGACAGAGAGCGTGAGTACCGCGAGTAATGTTAGGATGTTCCGGTCCATGAGGCGTCCTCTATCCATTGACGACGGCCAAATCTGCCGCTGGGGCTTCGGCGTTTTGTTCGGGCTGTAAAGACAATCGGTTCCAGGCATCGAGCGCCGCGATTTTATAGGCTTCGGCGAGCGTCGGGTAATTGAACACATTGTCGAGGAAGTACGAGAGTTCGCCGCCATGCACCAAAACTGCTTGGCCAATATGGATCAGTTCCGTTGCACCTTCGCCGACAATATGAACCCCGAGCAGTTTGCGGGTTTCGAGATGGAACAACATTTTCAGCATGCCGGTTCGAAGCCCCATAATGTGCCCGCGTGACGTTTCGCGGAACCTTGCGATCCCGCACTCATACGGAATGCCTTGCTCTTTCAGCTCTCGCTCAGACAGGCCGATCGTGGAAATTTCGGGCACAGCATAGATGCCATATGGAAAGTGTTCGGGCTTGGCCGGATCTGGAACCTGAAATGCATGACAGATGGCAATCCGGCCTTGCGTCATTGAGGTCGAAGCAAGGCTCGGAAAACCGATAATGTCGCCCGCCGCATAAATATTGGGAATCTCGGTTTCATAGGTCACTGGATCGACGGTCAGACGTCCGCGTGAATCAGCGCTAAGTCCAATCGCATCCAACCCAAGATCATCTGAGGCGCCAACCCGTCCGGCGGCATAGAGGACCATATCTGATTTGACTTTGCGGCCATCGCTGAGATCGACAATGCAATAGCCGTCATGGACGTGAACATTCTGCGCCTTACAGCCCAAGCGGAGTTTGATGCCTCGATCCCGAAGATCGTGGGTGAACTCAGCGATCAATTCATCATCTATGAAACTGAGAATGGAAGAGCGGGGCTCGATCACCGTCACTGAGATGTCGAGCGCGCTGAAGATGGTCGCATACTCCATCCCGATTACGCCGGCCCCGATCACCGTAAGCGAGCGTGGAAGCTCCTTGATCTGAAGGATTTCATCACTGTCGACCACGGACTCGCCGTTAAATGGTATGTAGGCCGGTCGATACGGTTTGGTCCCGACGGAAATCAGCGCGCGTTCGAACGTGTACGTTTGGCTCCGTCCTTCGCCCATTGTGACTTTAATCTCGTTCGCACCCGTAAAGCGGGCTTGGCCTTGAATCAAAGTCACAGAATTGCGCGAGAATTGATGTTCTAGAACATCGACTTCATGGCTGAGGGTTTGGGACAGTCGATGACGCAAATCATCCGCGGTAATATCCGATTTCACCTTATAGGTTCGGCCGTAGAAGCCGCGTTCACGCCATCCTGAGAGATTTAGAACGGTCTCGCGAAGGGTTTTGCTTGGGATTGTGCCCGTGTGGACCGAAACACCGCCGACGCGCAGCGATTTTTCCACGACCAAAACGCTCTTATCGAGCTTCGCGGCCTGTATTGCCGCGCGTCGGCCCGCTGGTCCGCTACCGATTACAATGAGATCAAAAGCAGTTTTCATGGCTCGCCCTCGTCTGTGCGAATCACCATTTGCCGATTTACTCAACATAAAGTTGAAATTTTTGAATTTCTCTAAAGTCTTTAACGTTTGATCAGCTTCACATCGAAGGTCGCTGCTGCGAGCTCCGCAATCCTGAGTGAGTCCTCGACACCGACAAATATGGGCGGATACCCTTGCGGCATGGATTTAGAGCGCGCGGGCAGAAAGTGGATTGAGCCGCGTTTGGCCACGTGTTTGACGGCGTAGAACATGTACGCACGGCGGTCCGTCCGCTTTTTCTGGGTCGGAAAATAAGGGCGGCAGATGCGTCCGATTGGGCCAGAGACGATCAGTATGCGCTGGTTCGTAATCGCGTACTCTTCCAAAGGCGGCGACAAGATCCGGGCGCGAAAAAACCAGAAAACAATCCCAGTGATGATCGCCGCCCAAACAGCCACCAGCGCCATTTCACCGCGAAATCCGCTGAGCGGAAACCCCAGTAGAAGAAAGAGACCGAGGACCCCCACGCCGATCAGCGGAAGGACCAAATGGCGATTGAGATTTCGACCGCTGCCCCGACCGGTCCACAGCAATTCTTCGTCATCCTTTAGCTTTCCTGAGAAATCGAAGGGGGGCGGACCGGACATGCATGTTGCCTAGATAAGAGAGAAGAAAGCTCGCCGCATTCTTCGTTGATTCTGCCGACATGAGAGGTGAGCAAGAAGATTACTACTTAAAGTAGTTTTTTGTTAATGAGATGCCCTGACACCAGACGGGTAAGTTCATTCTCGGTTGCAGAGTATCCGCACCACTCAATGCCTGGAAGCTTACGCACTCACTATGCACCACCGAGGCCGCGGCGTATCTTTGGCACCGCGGTCTCATTGGTCAGATCCGCGCCGCGATTGGCGTATCTGCTAAGGGGAATCTACCGTGCCAGGTCGAACATCGAACAAATGTGTCGCGCTTGCCTCCCTGGTAGCGGCTTTCGCCCTGGTGAGTTGCGAAACCGCGGCCGTCATGGGCGACGATGCGCTGCGCAAAGTCAGCTATGGCCGCATTCAGGCCACCCCATTTATGGATGCAAGAGAGACAAAAGAATGTCGCACCGCTTTGGTTCAAGCACTTGGTTTTCCTAAGGAATCTCGCGGCATGAAGAATGGCGTCATGGTCGTTCAAAGCTTTGACTGTAAGGCAGAGCGCATTGTCGCAAGGGTCAGCCTGACCAATCACAATGCGACCCCCATGTTCTGTTTTGCTGAGACCGAAGAGGCGCTAGAAGGCGTCCGCGTGGCCCCGAATGGGGTGAGCTATTTTGAGTATTCTTACGCGCAAAGCGCTTATCAAGACTGCGAAACATCTAGCTAAAGCGGCGCTCTCACACGTTAGAATTGAGTTCAGAATCAGCCGGTTTTCGCTCAGGTTGAACCCTCTTTCCATGCCAGCGTCATTTATATTTTGTTAACTCTTAACGTAAATTAGTTTACGTTCAAATCGACCGAGGCCGACAAATTAGGGGTGGTTCAATCGTGGATATCGACGTCTTGCTTGGGCAAAAAATTCGCGTTGCGATTGAGTCGGCTGACCTAGAGCGTGCAGAAATCGCCTCCGCGCTCAAAATTTCGGAGCAAGACCTCACGGCAATGGAAGCCGGTGAAAAGCGTGTCGGCGCAAAAACGCTTTATCAAATTTCCAAGCGAACAAAATTGAACGTTTCATGGTTTTTTGATACGAATATAAGTGGTGATTCATCGTTAGATTGTGTTGAGTGTTCGAATACGCAATCTGAAGATGATTATCCGAAGATTTTACAGAATCTGCGTTTGAATAAAACTATATCAGACCTTTGCGAGGCAGCTAAGAAGGCTGACCTGCTCGGATTGAAGACAACAAAAGTCGCGTAAATCTCAAGGAGGGGGCGCTTTGTTAAGATCAGTTGCCCCTATTCCAGAGGACCGTCTGACGCGTCTCGCCACCCCGATCTGGGAACAGATTACGCGCCGCGGCGAGTTTTTCGAAGCGGATGCTGGCGATACGATCCTCGAGCTTGAACAAACCAATGAACACCTTCTCATCGTTCTGTCGGGCATCGCGACCCTTTACTACAAGCAGGAAGGTGCGTTCCGCCCATCCGGAATCTATCGCAAACGGGGACATGTTCTGCACCATGCGGGCATGCATCTGGGAACCGCCAATCCTTTTCGGATCA
>CAYNUI010000018.1:8067-19309 GCA_964400185.1 uncultured Hyphomonas sp. | reverse complement strand
CGCTTAAGCAAATTGAATTTGGCCCGCTTCGGCGGGCCGATCTGACCAGACGAAAGCATGGCTCATGGCTGACAAATTGCACTTTTCACTTGTCTCACCTGCCCGAGAATTGTTCTCTGGCGAGGTCGATCATGTCATTGCACCCGGCTCAGATGGTGAGTTCGGGGTTCTGGTGAACCATGCCCCCTTCATGACAACGCTCAAGAATGGCGTTGTTCGTGTTGAGAATGGTGGCGAGATCACGATGCGCCTGTTTGTTCGCGGTGGCTTTGCCGATGTGACCCCTGCGGGCCTCACTATTCTGGCAGAAGAAGCGGTCAACCTGGACAGCGTTTCGGTTGAGAGCGTTCAGAAAGACTATGACGAAGCGCACCGCGCTTTGCTCGCTGAAGGCAAAGAGAGTCCGAACGTGCACGCGCTCGAAGAGCAAGTCGCTTATCTCGAAAGCCTCAAGGCGGCCCTGGTCAACTAATCGACCTATCCAAATACAGCGATCGTTTGTCGGCCAACCAGGATCGGTTCGCCGTCGCGATTCCATAGGCGCATAGACTGGCTCGAATAGCCGTCTTTGGCGTATTGGGCAGTATGCTGCGCGAAGTACCAGCCCATTGGATCTGTGACGATCGTATCGGTCATGAACTCGGCCATCCAAGTCATCGAACTGATCCGGATCGGCTCTGTGAATACGGACATCACGGCCGGCGGCGGGGCGTCACCAATGGCCAGAACGGCTGTCGCATCTTGCGGCGTGTTTGGATCGAGATGGCGCATCCATAGACCAATTGAGCGATCCTTAGACCCTGAAATAGGTCGCCCGCCCATGGCGAGGAGCATATCGAAGTTTTGCGTGAAGCCCGGGCGCGGACGATCTTTATCAAAGAAGGACTCGATGTCCTCTGGCGCAGGCGCAGCGGGCATCGGCATGTCGTCGAAGTGAACCGCGCTTTCTTTCTCTTTGCCAAAAGCGAAGATCGATTGGGCCGTGACGCCAGATTCAGCGGTTATGTCGACACTCACAAAGGCGGTGTTCTTGCCTCGGCGCAGGAGCGTCGGCTTGATGCTCACATCGCCGCCCACGGGGCCGACAAAGGCCACTTGCGCTGATCGGATCGGGATGTCGTCAACGACCCCCATCGCCGCCTGAAGCGAAAGTGCCGCCGTTAGCCCGCCATAGGTGGTGCGCCCTTGCATCCAGCTTTCTGGAATATGCGCGTCGACACTCAGGTCGGACTTTCGGTGCAGGCCGGCAAGCAGCTCAGTATAGCTCGTCATGGCGGTGTCCTTCGTGACTGCGATCCGCCTCGATATAGAGGGGCTTGTCTCCGAACCAATATCTCACGCCACGTCAGCGCGCAGAGAAACGCCTCCGTCCGCGGACAGAGGCGTTTGATAGTCTTAGACCTAAAAGACTTAGTGCTGGCTTTCCGGCGTCGTGACTTTCAAGCCGTCCAGCTCGTCGGTGACGCTGATCTGGCAAGACAGGCGAGAATTCGCCTGAACATTTTCAGCAAAGTCCAACATGGACTGTTCCATGTCATCTGGCTGGCCAACTTTATCCATGAAAGCTTCGTCGACATAGACGTGGCACGTCGCACACGCGCAGGCGCCGCCGCAATCAGCATCAATCCCTGGGACGGAATTCTTGATCGCAACTTCCATCACGCTTTCGCCATTCGTGGCTTCAATCGCACGTTCAGTGCCTTCGTGATCGACATAAGTAATTTTTGCCATTTTAGGTCGTCTCCTTATGCGGCGGCTGCCGCTATCTCTTTCATCGACTGTGATGTATCGCTTAAGACTTCAGGCGCAAGGTGTGCCCCTGTCATTATCATTTTCTTGGAGGCCAAGAATTCTGGTGGACTATTGATCGCGTCTACTGCGATCAGCTTGCCCTCTTGCAAGTAAAACACCGCAAATTTCCGCGCTTCTATATCGCCGCGCACGACGGCTTGGTCATAGCCATGGCTCAATCCGGCAATCTGTAGTTTGAGATCATACTGATCGGACCAGAACCACGGGCAGTCTTCCGGTGGACGCGGTTTGCCCATAATCGCTGCGGCGGCCAGTTTGCCTTGCTCGATCGCATTGTGGACGCTCTCGAGGCGTCCATCGCGGCCATAATGAACCAAAGGCCGCGCTGCGCAGTCACCGGCGGCGAATACGCGAGGGTCATTGGTCCGCGCATCGCGGTCCGTGACAATGCCATTGTCGCAGGTAATGCCGGCGTCTTGCGCCAGCTCAACATTTGGCAAAATGCCGATCCCGACGAGAACGATGTCTGCCTCTAGGTGCGTCCCATCGGCAAGCACCGCTTTTGTGACTTTGCCGTCTTCGCCCTCTAAAGCTGAAAGCATCGCGCCGGTTCGGATCGTTGCGCCTTGGCGGGTGTGTTCGGCGTTGAAAAACTCGCTCATGATCGGACTTGTGACGCGGGCGAGAACCCGGTCTGCCATTTCGAGGACGGTCACATCTAAGTTTAACTGACGCGCCACGGCAGCGGCCTCGAGCCCGATATAACCTGCGCCAACGATAACAAGTTTCTTTCCGGCAATCATGCGCGGGCGAATGCGTTCAACATCCGCAAGATCTCGCAAATCGAACACGCCGTCTAAGTCTGCCCCGTCGATGGGAAGCGGACGCGGGCGAGACCCCGTCGAAATAATCAGAGCGTCATACGAGACCGAGCCGCCATGCTCCATCTCGACGGTTTGGGCCTCGCGATCGATCTTGGTCGCGCGCACAGACAGAACCGTATCGATCTTCTGGTCTTCGTACCAAGCGGCGGGCTTAAAATAGAGGCGCTCTTCAGCGAGCTCGCCTTTCATATAGGCTTTCGACAAAGGCGGGCGCTGATAGGGCAGCGCCGCTTCCTCTCCAATCAGAGTGATGGCGCCTTCATACCCGAACAGACGCAAAGACGCGCACGCTTGCGCAGCGGCCTGGCCGCCGCCGACAATCACAATACGCTCTGATCCAGAGAGATCCATGACCTCATTTCCTCCCAGACATCATCTTCATGACGCAGGCGTCATTTTTTTACAAGACCCGACGCTGCGGCATGATTTCACGGTCCTTTTCCACAATTGCAGTCTATGCGACAAGCCCAGAATGGATACAGCAAACACTGAACGCATTATGGCCATGCTGCACGCACGGTCTGGGACTCTCGCAAACGGCGAATCCATCAGCCCCCCTATCGTCACAACGGCGAAGTACGCGCTCGCAGGCACCCCGAATACGCCTTACACCTATGGCCGCGATATAAACCCAACCGTCGAAGCAACAGAGGCAGCCATTGCAGCTTTGGAAGAAGCTTCAGTCGTTGCTTTTCCATCTGGCATGGCGGCGATCACAGCCGGTCTCATGATCACCGCAAAAGCGGGTGACCGGGTCTTGGTTCCCTCCGATGGATACTATGTCACGCGGGTCTTGCTGGAAGAGATCCTCGCCGGGCACGACATCCATCTTGATGCGATACCGACGAAAGACTTCGCCACAGCGGATCTCTCGCCTTATGCGGTGGTTTGGGCCGAGACGCCGTCTAATCCCGGCCTCGATCTTTGCAGCATCCGATCTATCGCGGAGTCCGCTCACAAAGTTGGCGCCCGACTGATCGTCGATAACACCACTTTGACGCCCCTCCTCCAACGGCCGCTCGATCTCGGCGCCGATCTGGTTGTGAGTTCGGACACTAAAGCGATGAGCGGCCATGCAGATTGTCTTTATGGACATGTTGCGACGCGGAACAAAGAACTCTTCGCCAAAGCTGCGAAGTGGCGCAAAGTCTCGGGCACTATTCCGGACCCGTTTGCGTCATTCTTAGTCCATCGCGGATTAATGACTTTGGAGCTGCGGCTAGAGCGTATGTGTTCCAACGCTGAGGCCTTAGTCGAGATGATGGAGGGCCATAGCGCTATCCAGATGCTCAAATATCCCGGCATGGGCTTCCTCATCGGGCTTACGTTTGACACTGAGGCCAAAGCCGAAGCGTTCATCAATGATTGCCCCGCCATCTTTGCCTCCACCAGCTTTGGCGGCATCCATACAAGCGCCGAGCGCCGGGCCCGCTGGGGTGACAATGTCCCCGAAGGCTTTGTGCGTCTGTCCGTCGGATGCGAGCCCACGGACGCGCTCTGCCAAGCCATCGAGACCAGCCTAAATGCGCTTTGAGTTAAACACGCTGGGTGACACAGCCGATTTGGCAAAACGGCTTGCGCCACACCTGAGGGCAGGTGACGTCATCGCTCTGCGCGGCGGCCTCGGCGCAGGCAAAACCACGTTCACTCGCGCCTTGGTCTCAGCGCTATTGGGCGAGGAAACAGAAGTTCCCAGCCCTACCTACACTTTGGTGCAAACCTATGAGGGACCGGACTTTTCGATTTTCCATTTCGACCTCTACCGATTGGATGAGCCGAGCGAGGTGTTTGAACTCGGCTGGGATGAGACCCAAAACGGTCTCGCCGTGATCGAATGGCCCGATCATGCTGGCCAATATCTACCGGCCTGGCGGCTTGATCTCGAAATTGAAATGATTGGGGAAAACCGCACGGTGCGGCTGGCCCCTCAGGGCGAAGACTGGCAGAAACGGCTGCATGAGCTCTGATTCTTCTCGCTCGCAAGAGATTACGGCATTTCTCGCCTCTGCAGGCTGGGGAGATGCTGCAATCCACTGGTTCGATCAGGATGCCTCGACCCGGCGTTATGCCCGCTTGCTACAGCCTGATGGCCAATCTGCGATCCTCATGGATGCTCCGCGCGTCGAGGATGATCCTTGCACGCCAGATATGAGCCCGGAAGACCGGCAACGTCTGGGTTGGAACGCCATGACGCGCCTTGCCTCGAGCCGTGTGGATGCGTTCGTTTTGATCGCCGAACATATCCGGTCGGCTGGACTGCGGGCGCCGCAAGTCTATGCGCATGATACAGAGCTCGGGTTTGCCCTGCTCGAAGACTTTGGCGACAAACGCGAGTTTGCGCGTCTGATTGAGGGCGGCCTGGCGGAACTCCCCCTCTATCAGCAAGCCGCCAAAGATCTCGCGCAATTGCATCGCCACCCGAAACCAGCCGTGCTCGAGGCCGGGCAAGATCGATGGCCAGTGCTGGACTTTGACCATATCGCACTCGGCGCAAACGCTGACCTATTTGCCGATTGGTTTCACGTCTATGATGACCGCGCCCGCATGTCCGACGCAGATCGCGCGCAGTGGGAGCGGGCCAAAGACAATTTGATTGAACACGCGATGGCGTTTCCGCGCGAATTCACCTTACGCGACTATCACGCGGAGAACCTGCTCTGGCTGCCAGAAAAGCGTGTGGGATTATTAGATTTTCAGGACGCAGTCATCGGCTGGGATGCCTGGGATTTGGCGATGCTGACGCAAGACGCACGACGTGCGGTCAGCCGAGAGGCCGCCTCAAGCGCGATTGAGACCTATCTCGATGAAGCGGGAAAAGAGGACGGCCCCTTCCAGGAGCGTCTCGCGGTGATTGGGACGCTAAATGCGCTGCGCATTGCCGGCGTCTTCGCGCGGCTTGTGAAACGCGATGGCAAACCGCGCTATATGGACTTCCTGCCGCGACAGCTTCTCATGCTAAAACGCAATCTTGCGCATCCCGCCGCAGCTGAGATGCGTGCCTTTATTGAGGAAACCGCGCCCTTCATCTTGGAGACGCCAGAATGAGTAAGATGCCGCACACCGCTATGGTCTTAGCCGCGGGCCTGGGCACGCGCATGCGCCCCTTAACCGATGCGACCGCCAAACCGCTGATTGAAGTTGCTGATCGCAGCATGATTGACCGCTTGCTGGACAATCTTGCATTGGCGGGGGTTGAGCGGGCTGTGGTCAATGTTCACTGGTGCGCCGATCTCGTCGAAGCGCACCTACAGGACCGACATGATCTGCAGATCGTCATCTCGGACGAGCGTGATCTTGTCCTCGAAACCGGGGGCGGGCTCGCCAAAGCGAGGCCACTACTGGGCGATGACCCGATCTTCGTGGTCAACACGGATGCCTTTTGGGAACCCACTGGCCCAGGACCATTGAAAAACCTCGCACAAAGTTTCGATTCGGAACTTATGGATGAACTGCTTTTGCTCGCCGACATAAAACGCTGCCTTGGGTTTCCAGGCGCGGGAGATTTTTTCCTCGATGAGTCCGGCGTCTTGAGCCGCCGCGGTGACGCCGAGCGCGCGCCGTGGGCGTATGCTGGCATTCGGATATTGAAACCGCAGCTCTATGATGAGCAGCCAGCCGAACCCTTCTCGGCCAACCGCATGTGGAATGACCTCATCCCGAAAGGCCGCGTGCACGGGGTGCCTCTCGACCGGTTCTGGTTGCATGTCGGGGACCCGCAAGCGCTGAAGGACGCAGAATTTTGGCTGCGCTGCCACGGCGCATGACACGTCTGTTCCATCCGGACAGCGCCAAGATCTATACGATCCCGCCGGGCGCAAACTTTCTGGATGAGCTAGCGACCACATTGTCTCAGGAGCTTGGCCTAAAGGACAATCCCGAAGCCCTCGCCGATGCTTTGATCTATGTCCCAAACCGGCGCTCCGAGCGCGCTCTTGCCTTTGCCATTCACAAAGCAGGTGAGCGCGGCGCCAGCCTCCTCCCGGACATTCGCGCGCTCGGCGACTTAGAAACAGATGAGCCTCCGCCAAGTGCAGAAGCGGCGCTCGCAGACCTGCCACCGGTCATGTCACCTGGCAATCGGATCGGCTCATTGACGCGACTCGTCATGGCTTATTTTGCCGCCAATAAGGTCGATATGCCCGCCGCATCCTGCTTGTCAGCGGCGCGCGAATTGGCCCGCTTGCTCGACCAGTCGGCTCTGTCCGGGCAAGTCGATTGGGCGGCGCTAAAATCCGAAGAAGTTAGCGGCGGCCTGTCGCGCCATTGGCAGCAATCGCTCGAATTTTTGTCCATCATAACGGATCAATGGCCGGCCGAACTGGAAGACGCCCGGGCGATGGACCCCTATGCTCGGCGATACGCCGCTGCAGAGGCCATGGTCGCGGAATGGCAGGCCCGCCCGCCAGAAACCCCAGTCATCATTGCGGGCTCAACCGGCGCCACGCCGGCCAGTCGATTGCTGATGAAAGCAGCCCTTTCGTTGCCAAAAGGGCTCGTCATACTTCCCGGCTTGAACCGTGATTTGCCAAGCGATGCACTGGGTCAGATCAAGGCGTCGCCTTCGCACCCGCAATTTGCATTGGTGCGCACCCTGTCTGATCTCTCAATTACGCCGCAAAACGTCGCGCCTTGGCCGAGCGACGCGGAAAATCAATCGCAGGACCCTCGCCGACGGCTCATCCATGAAGCGCTCGCACCCGCGGCAAACACAGCGGACTGGACCGAACGGCTTGCCGCCATGTCGAGCGATGGCGACGTCGCGCAATTCGTCAGATCTGCGCTCGAGGGTCTTACCCAAATCGAGGCCAAGGATGACACAGAAGAAGCCTTGATCGCGGCGCTGATGCTGCGCGAAACGCTCGAAACGCCGGATCAAACCGCTGCGCTCATCACGCCAGACGCGGGCCTTGCCCGCTCAGTCAGCGCCATGCTGCGGCGATGGAATGTCGAGATCGCACCCTCCTCCGGTCTGCCGCTGCCGCAAAGCTCCGCCGGAAGTTTGATCGCACTGGTCGCGGATTGGTTGCTCGATCCATCGCATCCCGTCGCGCTTATGGCTGTGCTCAATCATCCTGCGTGTCAGTTTGATCGCGACGCCATCGCGTCCCTCGATAAGCATATCCTCCGGGGGATCAGATTGTGGTCGTCTTGGTCTGAGTTGGTCGAACATGTATCTGCATTAAGCGCCGAGCCCCCGTCTAAGCGCGCCGGTTACGTCGCTGCGGACTTGGCGCGCGTCACCAAATTGATCGCTGCGCTCCCGTCGATCAGTGAACCGCCGGAGCAAGTAGATGGGGCGGCCTGGTTCGAACATGTGGCCACCGCTGCGAGCGCGATCGCCGGCGATGGTCAGCCCTGGCGCGGGGAAGATGGCGCGGCTCTCGCCAATCTTCTTCGACATCTTACAGAACTGTCTCACCCCCTCGGCGAACAGCCGCCATCGACTTGGAATGAAATCCTTCTTGCTGAAGCGCGGCTGGTGAGCGTGCCCGCTGGCCAACCGCATCCTCGCATCGCCATATGGGGTCCACTCGAAGCCCGCTTGCAGTCCGCTGATCGCCTCATCCTCGCCGGGTTAAATGAAGGGATTTGGCCGGCTCAACCGGCGGCGGATGCCTTCTTGCCGCGTGCGTTCAGACAGAGGATCGGGCTCACAGATCCTGACGAGCGGATTGGTCTTTCGGCGCATGACTTTGCGCAGCTCGCCGCCGCGCCTGATGTGACTTTGCTCTCCAGTCAGAGACGCGAAGACAAACCCGCTGTCGCCTCCCGCTGGCTATGGCGCCTGAAAACCTTGGCGCGCGGGGCTCTGCGCGAAGACGCGCAGGAGAGCCTCTCCCCTCCGGCAGCCAAAGACCCACGCACTTGGCTGGACAGCCTTGAAGAAGCGCCACCTTTGCCACCGGAATTCACCGCCGAACCGCGCCCGACCCCGCCCGTCTCGGCCCGCCCCGCAGGCCTTTCCGTGACCCGCGTGGAACAACTCGTCCGGGACCCATACGCGATCTACTGCGAATATGTTCTCGGCTTGCGCCGCCTCGACTCTTTGAACCTACCGCCCGATGTCCGCGCGCGCGGCATTGCCATCCACAGAGCCTTGGAACGGTTCGAAACCGAGGGGGCCGAAGAAACCCCGGAGAGCCTTTTAGACCTGCTCGAAACCGAACTCCGACAAAATGGCGAAACCGAAGCTGATCTTCTCGCTTTGCGCAATCTTCGCCGCGATGTGTGCGCCGAGTTCTTGGCCTGGCGCGAAACCCATCAAAAGGGCACCGAAGGCGATCCGCAAACGGAAGCCTATGGCGAGATCCAGATCCATGTTGGCGACATCGCATTCAAACTCTATGGCACCGCCGACAGGCTGGAAACGCGGGTCAGCGGCGAGGCGGCTATTCTCGATTTCAAGTCCGGCAAGCCACCCACCGAGCGCCAAGTGCGGTCCGGCCTTAGCCCGCAAATGCCGCTGCAAGGCCTGATCGCGCGCGAAGGCGGGTATGAGAAACTTGGCCCGCGTTCGGTCGAGGCGCTCACTTATATTCGGTTTGGAACAGCGTTTGAGGTTCAAGAGATTGGCGATGCGCGGTCCAAACTGGAAGCCAAGCCCGTCGCGGACATTATCGCTGAGGCTGAGGCGGGACTGCACCGCTTGATCCTCGCATTTGCCGACCCAGCGCACCCTTACTTAAGTGCGCCGCGCCCGGAACGAGTCACCTATGAGAGCGATTATTCGCGCCTCGCCCGTAGAGACGAATGGACGGGGCTCGCCACGTATGACTGAGCAAGTCTGGTCTCCTGATTCAGCTGCCTTCGAGCGCGCCAAAGCGGCTCAGGCCGCTGCCGCGAACCCGGAGCTGTCAGCCTGGGTGGAAGCCAATGCGGGCTCTGGCAAGACAAAGGTTTTGATCGACCGCGTTGCGCGTCTGCTCTTGCAGCGCCCGGATGGACGCCCCGGCGCGCCGCCGGACTCTATTCTTTGCATCACCTACACCAAAGCCGCGGCAAACGAGATGCTCTCCCGCTTGTTCCAGCGGCTTGGCGACTGGTCGGTTGCCGATGATGAGGAGCTGCGCCGAAAACTGGCCGATTTGGAGGATCGTCAGCCGACGGACTATAGCCGCGATGATCTTCGCCAAGCGCGTGCATTGTTTGCCCGAGCGCTCGAAACACCCGGCGGTTTGCGGATTGAGACGATCCATGCCTTCTGTGCGCGGATCTTGCGCCGGTTTCCGTTAGAGGCTGGGGTTTCGCCAGGGTTTCAAGAGATTGAAGATGATGAAGCTGATGCGCTTTGGCAGTCGGTGCTGGCTTCGCAATTGGAAGCCGCCGCAGATCACGCCCCGGCAGCTGTCTCAACCCTATCGCGGGCCGCGGGTGGCTTTGGGGTCGGCGCGGCCCTAGATGCGCTGAAGTTCAAGCGGCATGAGCTTCAGGCATTCTCGTCCAAGGTGAGTTCTAATAGAGAACTAACGTCTGTCATAAAGGGCGCGGTTGGCGCAACCGCAAAGAGTGCAACCGAGATCATCGAGCATGCGATGACGCTCGAATTGCCCGTTGCTGCGCTGGAAAACGCGCGCGCCGCGCTGCGCGGATTAGAAAAGCCAGGCAAGTCAGATCAGGTTCTTTTGAGTGCGCTCGACGCAGTTCTCAGTGATGATCCGGCAGAGCCAAAATATGCGGTCTATCTACGGGCCTTGGCGGGCGCTCAAGGCGCGTTTCCAACCGGCTCCAATCCGTACACGGCGAAAGCCGGTGCGCAGGTCGCTGATCTATTCAGTCGCAACCTCAAATCCGGCCTCCCGGAAGGCACTGAAATCACGCGCATGAAAGTGGCCCAAGCGGAGATCGCCAAGGCGGAAGCCGCAGAGCGCTCAATCGCGCTCATGCAGATCGGCCTTCCTTTGATTGAGGCCTATAATGAAGCCAAGCGCCGCCGCGGGGCGCTCGATTTCGATGATTTGATTGAACGCGTGCGCGGCCTCCTCACGCAATCTGATGCGGCCGAATGGGTGCTCTATAAACTCGATGGTGGTCTCTCACATCTTTTGCTGGACGAAGCCCAAGATACGAGCCCGCCTCAATGGGCGCTTATCAATGCGATTGTTGAAGAATTCCAGGCGGGACTCGGCCGCGACCGCTTGACCGAACCGCGCACGCAATTCGTTGTCGGCGACCCAAAGCAGTCCATCTATTCGTTTCAAGGCGCCAATCAGCAGCAATTCGAAGCTGAGAAACTAAACTTTGTCCGCCGTGAAGAGATCGTCGCCAACGCTGAGCAGCGCGCGGTGAACCAGCCCGAAATGGCGATGTCATTTCGCTCGACCCCTGAAGTGTTGCGCTTTGTCGATGAGGTGCGCGCGCGGGTCCCGCTCGACGAGTCAGCAACAGACCCGCTGCCGCCAATCGATGCGGACCTGAAACCTCACGATCCGCGCCGCGCCAATCAATCTGGCCGCGTCGAACTGTGGCCGCTTGAACTGCCCACCGGTGCCGAAAAAGAAGACGATGCTTGGACGACGCCGACCGATCATGTTCCGGCAGATGCCCCCCGCCGTCGTCTCGCACAAAGCATTGCGCGGCAGGTTCGGGAGATGATCGATCGCGGCGAG
>CAYNUI010000018.1:4415-7967 GCA_964400185.1 uncultured Hyphomonas sp. | reverse complement strand
TCGTCTCGCACAAAGCATTGCGCGGCAGGTTCGGGAGATGATCGATCGCGGCGAGGCGGTTTGGGCAGAGCAATCCGATCGCAGCTGGACCCGCAAGCCGGTTCAGGCCGAGGATATTCTCATTCTCGTGCGAAGCCGAAATGAACTCTTCGACGCCCTGATCGAAAGTTTGAAGCAAGAGAAGGTTCCCGTCGCAGGGGCCGACCGGCTTCGGCTATTGGACAATCTCGGGGTTCAAGATTGCCTCAACTTGATGCGCTTCGCCCTGCAACCCGGCGACGATTTGACCCTCGCCGAGATCTTGCGCGGCCCGTTTTGCGGCCTGGTTGACGATGACCAGCATTTGTTTGAGCTCGCCTATGGGCGCGAAAAAAGCGTGACGCTTTGGCAGAGCCTGACGCAATCGGATGGGAAGGCTTTCAAAGCCGCTAAGGCGTTCTGTCAGTCATTGCTCACAAACAGAAACCTTCCCGCCTTCGACTTCCTGACACGGGTATTAACAAACCGCCCGGATGGCGCGCTGAGCGGCTGGGATAGGCTCATCCAACGCCTCGGCGAGCCGGTCCGAGATCCGGTGCAAGCCCTCCTGTCTCGGGCGCTAAGTTATGACATGAGCGAGGCGAGCAGTTTGCAAGCCTTCCTGTCCGATATTGAAAGCCGCAATACGGTTCTAAAGCGCGAATTGGGCGAGCCCGACCAAGCCGTACGGGTGATGACAGTCCATGGCGCCAAGGGCTTACAAGCGCCGGTCGTCATCCTTCCTGACACGACCGGGGCGACGAAGCCTGTGAGCGATGCGGTGTTCATCTCGAGCGCCGGTGTGCCGATCTATAGCCCGTCTTCGCGACTCGATTGCCCGCTCACGGCAGAGCTCCGCGATGCCGCCAATCAAGCTGCAGAGCGCGAGTCCCGACGCCTTCTCTATGTCGCCCTAACCCGCGCGTCTGATCGGCTGATCATCGCTGGTGCAGGGCTTGGAAACACCAAGACCGGCTATGCCAAGTCGTCCTGGTATCGCTGGTGCCTGTCCGCGATGCGTACCCTGACGGGCGATGCGGATGATACGGACCTGCCAGAACAACGGCTCGAGTATGGCCCGGCGGCGCCCTGCTTGGAGCAGCGCGTAGAACAGGGTGAAACGCCTCGCGCCATACCAGACTGGCTCAAGCGACCTGCCGCCGAACCTGTCCCGCCGCAGCGGCTCGCCGCGCCGTCTCGACTGACGGAAGACCGATCTGCCGTCCTTGCCCCGTTCGGACCCGACCGAAGTGCAGCCTTGAAGCGAGGTCGATTGATTCATGCCTTGCTCCAGACGCTGCCGGATCTCCCGCACGAAAAACGTGAGGCAGCCGGTCGCCGGTTCTTGAAGCGAGATCCGGACGTCTCACCCGAGCAGGTCGAAGAGATGCTTTCGGTCAGCCTTCAAACCCTCAACGATCCGGCATTTGCCAATGTCTTCTCAGTGAACGGCCGCAATGAAGCCGCCATTGTCGGAACGCTGCCGAATGGGGTGTTGGTCAACGGCCGGGTCGACCGTCTCATCATTCAGCCGGATGAAATTCTGATCATCGACTATAAGACCGACCGCCCCGCCCCAAAGCGCGCGCAGGACATCGATATCGCTTACAAAGTACAAATGGCGGCCTATCAGGTCGTGATGCAGGATTTATATCCTAATCGATCGGTAAAATGCGCGCTTCTATATACGGATGGCCCGCATCTGCTCGAACTCGATAACCAAAGCTTATCAGAATCACTAAACCGTGTTGAAAGCCGGGTTTGACCCTGGCAAAGAGTCCCTATCTTATGCCGGACAAAGAATTCAAAGGAGGTCAAAATGGCCGCTGAACATATTACCGATGATAATTTCGATGATGCCGTAGCCAGCGACACACCTGTCGTTGTCGACTTCTGGGCAGAATGGTGTGGACCCTGTAAAGCCATGGCTCCGCATCTCGACGCCGTTGCTGACGAAATGAGCGGCGACATCAAGATCGCGAAGATCAATGTCGACGATAACCCAATGGCTGCGTCTAAGTATGGCATTCGCGGATTGCCAACCTTGATGATTTTCAAAGAAGGCAAAGTCACAGCGACGCATCCAGGCGCCATGTCGAAGCAGAAAATCACTGAGTGGATCAAAGAGAACACCTAAGGTGCATTGATCGACTAAATCTCAAGAAAGCCTCGCCCTACGGCGGGGCTTTTTTTGTGCGTGAGACATGACTAGCCTGACCAAAAGAGGACCCGCGATATGAAACCCTACCAAGATCTCGACCGCTCCGTATCGGGCAAGACTGTGTTCATCACTGGCGCTGCGAGCGGCATGGGGCGGGCAACCGCGCACCTTTTTGCGCGGGAAGGCGCAAAGGTCATGGCAACTGATATGAATGCTGACGGGGTCGAAGCGGTGGCGCAGGAAATTCGCGACGCGGGCTATGATCAAGTCGCAGCCCTCGCACTTGATGTGTCGGATCATGCTGCGATCAAAGCGGCGGTCGCGAAAACAGTTGAGACCTTTGGCGCGCTGGATATCCTCATCAATAATGCAGGCTTCGCGCGCCTTTCACACCCATCTGAAGACCAGTACGAAGACATTTGGCATGACAGCGTGAATGTCATGCTGACCGCGCATCAACGCCTAATACGCGCCGCGTTGCCTTACCTGATGAAGACCGAGACAGGCGGGCGGATTGTCAATATTTCCTCAACCGAAGGCCTTGGCGCGACGCCCGGCAACGGGCCCTATGTCGCCGCTAAGCATGGCGTCATCGGTCTCACCCGCGCCATGGCCAATGATCTTGGCCGCGATGGCATTACTTGCAACGCCATCTGCCCTGGCCCGATCGAGACCAACATCAATGCCGAGATCCCAGACGAGCACAAAGTGATTTTCGCCAAGCGCCGCGTTCCGCTTCGTCGCTATGGTATTCCTGAAGAGGTGGCGCACATCACCCTGTCCTGCTGCCTACCGGCGGCGTCTTATCTGAACGGCGTTGCGATCCCCGTCGATGGCGGTTTGACCATTAAGAACGCGTGAGGCCAAGATGCTGCGTCGACGGCTTATGTTTTTCACCGACGTGGGAATGTTGCTCTATTGGGCGATCACAGCCGCGATGGCGTTGAGCCTCGTCAATATTCCGGGCGAATGGCTGTTCAAAGACTATCACGACCCCCGAGTAGTGGCGTGGAATTGGTCCTTCTTTCCCTTGGACATTCTCTTTTCCGTGACGGGCTTAGCCTCGCTAAGAATGGAAAAGACGAGCCACCCTAATTGGAAGATGATGGCGACCATCTCACTGACGCTGACATTCTGCGCCGGCCTCATGGCCATCGCTTATTGGCTCATCGTGCAGGATTTTGATCCCACATGGTGGATCCCAAATCTGTTCTTAATGCTTTGGCCGTTGCCCTATTTGTGGACCTTTATGCGCCGCGTTTAGGTCGGGCGCTGATCGTTCTTTTCTAAAACTTCGCCCGCGATATAGAGCGACCCTCCGATCAATATGCGATCTGGCTTCGCTGCGGCCGCGGCCTTTAAAGCAGCCTCCA
>CAYNUI010000018.1:0-4315 GCA_964400185.1 uncultured Hyphomonas sp. | reverse complement strand
GCGGTTTCGGCCAATTCTTCTGGGTCCGCACCCGCGTGACCTGGGGCGTTCGGGATCGTATACACACTGCCGACGACACCCTTAAACGCGTGGAAGAAACCGCCATGATCTTTGCTCGCGATCATCGCCGACACCATCACCGTTGTACCACCCATTTCGCGCAGTAACTCGGCAATCGCTGTCGCCGCATGTGGATTATGTCCCCCATCGAGCCATAGCTCCGCATCACCCACCAGTGTCGTGAGCGGACCGGGTTCTAGCTTCTGCATCCGTGCCGGCCAGTCGGCGTTTATCGCCCCGTCCCAAATCGCCCGTTCACTAATATGCGGGGCTTGCAAGGTGCGCATGGCGAGCCCCGCGAGCGCGGCATTGTAGCGTTGGTGGGTACCCGGAAGCGCGACGGTTTCGGGGACTTTCTCGATGTCTTCGATACGCAAGCTTGTCAGCGGCGCGCCCAATTCTTCGGCCCGCGCGCGGATGACATCGCCGCACACGCGCGCTTGTATGGCCGAAACGACAGGTCGGTTCGGCTTGATGATGCCGGCTTTTTCGTACGCAATTTTTGCGAGATCTGAGCCTAAAAACTGTTTGTGATCAAAATCGACCGGCGTGATGACGCTCAAAGCGGGCTCATCCACGACATTGGTCGCATCGAACCGACCGCCCAGCCCAACTTCTAATATGAGGAGATCAGCCGGCACTTCGCTAAAGGCCAAGATCGCTGTTGCGGTCGTTGCTTCGAAGCGGGTGATCGAACGACCGTCCAGAGACTCGTAAACCCGGGTCAGCCAATCGATCAGCGCGTCGTCCTCGACCAGCTTGCCGGCCAAACGCGTACGCTCATTGAAGCGGACAAGATGCGGCGAGGTATAGACATGGACCGTCAGGCCCTCCGCCTCCGCCATGGCGCGAAGATAGGCACAGGTCGAGCCCTTGCCATTGGTGCCCGCGACATGGATGGTCGGCGGCAGCTTATCTTGAGGTCGCCCAAGCGCTTCCAATAGGTCCAGGATACGGCCAAGCGAGAGCTCGATCGTTGCCGGATGAAGGTCTTCAAATTTCTTTAGGGCCGCTTCGAGTGCGGCGGAGTCGGCACTCAATCTTTTGCAGCGCGCGGAACCGGCGCATCCGCAGAAGGCGCTTCGACCGGCAACGTGGAGATGTCCTTTTCAGCCATCGCCCGCTTTGGCATGAGGTGACCAAGGACGCGTGCCATCGTCTCTTTCAGCTCGCGGCGATCCACGACGATATCGACGGCGCCTTTTTCGCGCAGGAATTCAGAGCGCTGGAACCCTTCAGGAAGCTTTTCACGGATGGTTTGTTCAATCACGCGTGGGCCAGAGAACGCAATCATCGCGCCGGGTTCAGCCATATGAACATCGCCGAGCATAGCATAAGACGCTGAAACCCCGCCGGAAGTTGGATCGCAGAGCACCACGACATAAGGCAAGCCAGCTTCTTTGACTTCTTGAATGGCGAGCGTCGAACGCGGCATTTGCATCAAGGACAGCGTACCTTCCTGCATCCGCGCGCCACCAGAAGCCGTACAGATGACAAAAGCCGCTTTGCGCGCGACAGCCATTTGCGCCGCAGCGATGAAGGCCTCGCCCGCAGCCATGCCGAGCGATCCGCCCATGAAGGCAAAGTCTTGGACCAGAACCACGGTTGGAATGCCGTCCACCTTACCAAAGGCGGCGGCCATACAATCGTCTTGCGCAATTGGGGAGACTGCGCCCGTATCCGGCGCTTCTTCTTTGTCGCGTTTGGCGATCTTGGTTTTCGCGCCTTTGATCCGAGACGGATAGGCTTTGTCGTCTTTAAATTTGAGCGGATCCTGAGCGACCGGCGGAAGTGGAATGGGCTCCCAGCGCTCATGATCGAAAAACAGACGGAAGCGGCGGCGCGGCGAGATCCGCAAATGCGCGCCTGCCGGCGTCACATACCAGCTTTCTTCCAAGTCCGAGCGATAAACGAGCTCGCCCGAGACAGGACACTTCACCCAAAGATTGTCTGGGGTGTCTTTCTTATTGCCCGAAAGCAGGCCCTTGAGGCCTGGTGTGCGGAAATTTGTCAGCCAGTTCATAGCCTTACGATCCCTATGTCCGAACCCGGACTTTATGAGGCTGGCGCTCCACCCTTAAGCGCCGTACTTAACTCATGGGCCAATTGACCCATCTGCTCAGAAGCAATTTGTGGCGTTTTGGCCACAGTTGCAAGCCTTGCTTGTTCCACAAAAGCAGACCCTACGACAACCCCATCTGCGATTTTTGCCATTTCGGCCGCTTGGACACCGTTCTTGATGCCAAAACCGACGCAGACCGGTAGCCCAGAAACGCGCTGGGCCATTTCTACGCCGTCGCGAATATCCTCTGGGTCGGCAGAGCCTGCCCCTGTAACGCCGGCAACAGCGACATAGTAAAGAAAGCCGGTTGCGCCCTCAGCCACTTTCGCCATGCGACGCTCATCCGTTGTCGGCGTGGCCAGGCGAATGACGGAAAGATCATGCTCGGCATAAGCGGCGCGAATGGGCGCATCTTCTTCGGGGGGAAGATCAACCAGAATGGTCCCATCAATCCCAGCATCGGCGGCAGCCGCCGCGAACGCCTCATAGCCAATCGTGTGCACCGGATTGGCATAGCCCATCAAAATCAAAGGGGTGTCAGGATCGTCTTCCCGGAACCTTTTGGCCAATGCCAGAACGTCGGTCAGCTTGGTTTTATTCGCCAAGGCTCTCAGCGCCGCTTTTTGGATTGCTGGGCCGTCCGCCATGGGGTCGGTAAACGGTGCGCCGAGCTCAATAATATCGGCGCCATTATCCCGCACCGCACAGAGCGCCTCATAGGAGGTCTCAAGGTCTGGATCGCCGGCCATGAGATAGGCCACGAGGGCCGCCCGGCCTTCGGCTTTAACCTTGTCGAAGCGCGCATTTATTCGGGAAGTCGGCATTTAAGCAGTGTCCGTGTTGTCTTCGACCCAAGCTGCATAGGGCGCACTGACCTGTGTACAGCCAAGCCCCACAATTGCTGGGACATCATAAGGGTGGTGGGCTTTCACAATCGCTTCGATTTTGGCGAAATTTGCTGCAGGCGCCTTTAACCATAGGATGAATTCAAAGGCCTGCTCGACGACGCCTTTCCAGCGATAGGTCGACGCCATTGGCCCTTCAATATTGGCGCAAGCGGCAATGCGATTTTCGACCGCTTCGTCAGCGATCGCGCGGGCCACGCGTTGTCGGGGGCAGGTGATCCGATAGAGGGTCAGTTCGCTCACATTTCTACTCCCAAGGCTTCAGCAACGGAGAACACGTCTTTGTCGCCGCGCCCGCACATATTGAGAATGAGCAAGCCGTCTTTGCCGAGATCTTCAACAACCTCTCCGACACGCGCCAGCGCATGGCTTGGCTCTAGGGCCGGAATGATGCCTTCAAGACGCGTGCAAAGCTGGAACGCTTCGAGCGCCTCATTGTCCGTGCAGGTCAGATATTCGGCGCGGCCAGTATCTCGCAAGAAACTGTGCTCAGGTCCGATGCCGGGATAATCGAGCCCAGCCGAAATGGAGTGCGCGTCGATGATCTGACCATCATCGGTTTGCAGGAGATAAGTCTTATTTCCATGCAGAATGCCCGGCGCGCCGCCATTCAAGGCGGCTGCATGTTGGCCGGTTTCAATGCCATGCCCGGAGGCCTCAACACCAATCAAGCGAACGCTTTCGTCCTCAATGAAGGGATGGAACAAGCCAATCGCGTTCGATCCACCGCCGATGCACGCCATGACGGCATCCGGCAGGCGACCCTCACGTTCAAGGATTTGGGCGCGGGCTTCTTTGCCGATGACGCTTTGGAAATCGCGGACCAATTCTGGATAGGGGTGCGGGCCAGCTGCCGTGCCGATGCAATAGAAAGTGTTGTGCACATTGGTCACCCAATCGCGCAGCGCTTCATTCATCGCATCTTTGAGCGTGCCGGTGCCGGATGAAACAGGAACGATCTCTGCGCCGAGGAGCTTCATGCGGAACACATTTGGCTTTTGGCGCTCAACGTCTGTCTCGCCCATGAAGACGACGCATTTCAGGCCGAACCGTGCGCAGACCGTCGCCGTCGCAACGCCGTGTTGCCCGGCTCCGGTTTCCGCGATGATCCGCGTCTTTCCCATGCGCATAGCGAGTAGGACCTGGCCGAGGCAGTTATTGATTTTGTGCGCGCCGGTGTGATTGAGCTCGTCGCGCTTGAAATAGATTTTTGCGCCGCCAAAATGCTCCGTCAGGCGTTCGGCGAAATAAAGTGGGCTCGGGCGGCCCACATAGTGCGCCCACAAGT
>CAYNUI010000017.1:18365-20117 GCA_964400185.1 uncultured Hyphomonas sp. | reverse complement strand
GCGGATCGTCAGCAGGAAATCAACCAAGTCTTCTTCGAAGATGTGCGCGTCAAGATCGATGACGCGCTGATTGGCGAAGAAAACAAAGGTTGGACCTATGCGAAATATCTGCTGCAATTTGAGCGCGGAAATGCCTACGCTCCTGGTCTGAAGAGCATGCTGCAAAAGACCAAGAAGCTGGCCAGCGTCGAGCAATCTGGCGGCGAGCCCCTACTCAAAGATCCTGATTTCCAGCGTAAGCTTGCAGCGATGGAGATGAAGATCGAGGCGTTGAATGCGACCGAGCTTCGCATCTTTTCAGCGCTTTCCGCCGGCCAAGCCGTCGGACCAGAAAGCTCCATGCTGAAATGTGCAGGATCTGAAGCGCAGCAGGCCATTTCGGAACTGTCGCTAGAAGCTGTCGGGGGCTATGCGGCACCGTTCGTTCAGGACACGTTTGCACTGGCTCGAGAAGGCGCGAATAGCGACCTTGCCACGCCAGACTATGCAAGCCCTGTGGCCCCGAGCTATTTCAACTATCGCAAGACGTCGATTTATGCCGGATCAAACGAGATCCAGCGCAACATCATGTCGAAGATGGTGCTTGGCCTTTAGGCTATTCACGACCGGTGAGCGCGCCCGCTAAGAGGCGCGCCATCATTTAGGAGGAGCAATGACCGAAGCGCCCCGACGCAAAGCGGGTTTCTTGACCAAACTGGCCTATGGGTTTGGTGCCGCAGGCGATGGGATCAAGAATAATGGCTTCGAGTATTTTCTCCTCCTCTATTACGGACAAGTTTTAGGCGTCGACTTTGCTTTGGTCGGCGCGGCCCTGCTCACGGCGATGATTGTCGATGGGTTTACCGATCCGATTGTCGGCTATTGGTCGGATAATCTGCGCACCAAGTTTGGGCGGCGACATCCGTTCATGTATGCCGCGATTATTCCCGTCGGCATCGCTTACTACTTTGTCTGGAACCCGCCGTCCGGTTTGGAGGGAAATGAGCTGTTCCCGTACCTGCTCGCGGTAACGATCGCGGTGCGGGTGTCCTTTACATTCTACGATGTGCCGAGCAGCGCCCTGGTGGCTGAATTGACCGATGACTACGATGAGCGGACGTCTTTTGTAACCTTTCGATATGTTTTCGGGTGGATGGGCGGCTTGTTGATTGCCGTCTACGCCTTGCGCTTCTTGCTCGTCCCGACCGAGGAGTATGGCAGCGGCTTCTTCAACATTGATGGATATGAGACGTACGGCCTGATCTCGGCCTTCATGATCTGCTTCTCGGTCTTCGTCTGTGCAGCCGGAACGCATTCGCATATTCCGAATCTGCGCCAGCCACCACCTGCGCGCAAAATGACGATTGGCTTGGTCTTCAAGGAGATCGGGGAAACGTTGGCGAACCGCTCATTTCTCTGGTTATTCGTAGCGACGCTTTTCGGTTTCATGGCGTCTGGCGTTGCAGCGACCCTGAACTATTTCATCAATGGCTTCTTCTGGGAGTTCACCACCAGTCAGACATCATTGCTGACGCTAAGCGTTTTTGTCTCGGCACTCTTGGCGCTCGTTTTGGCGCCGATCGTTTCACGGACCCTTGGAAAGAAGCGTGGTGCCCTTACGATTGGTGTTCTGGCGTTCTCCATCGCGCCCGCGCCTGTCTTGTTCCGTCTGGCCGGATTGATGCCCGCCAACGGCACCGAGCTTCTGTTCAACATCATTCTCATCGTGACGATGATCGATGTCGCGCTCATCATCTGTTTCCAAATTCTATC
>CAYNUI010000017.1:9708-18265 GCA_964400185.1 uncultured Hyphomonas sp. | reverse complement strand
GCTGATATGGTTGAGTAACCCCACACAAGAGATGGAACGCTTATATGTCTGATGCCGCACTCGCTGCACCTCACAAACCTGGCCTTTTGACCCGCATCGCCTATGGCGTTGGCGGGGCCGCAGGCGGCATCAAAAACAATGGGTTCGAATATGTCCTGCTGCTGTTTTACAGCCAGGTCCTCGGATTGCCGGCTGTGCTTGTCGTTTTGGCGATGGGGATTGCGCTCGTTTTAGACGCGATCTCAGATCCGGTTGTTGGTTATTGGTCAGACAATTGGCGCAGCAAATATGGACGGCGGCATCCCTTCATGTACGCGACACTGGTTCCGGTCGCGATCGCTTACTTCCTCGTTTGGAACCCGCCTGGCGCGTTGAACGGGGCAGGCTTGTTTGCCTGGTTGATCGTCATGACCGTGGCGGTGCGGCTCTCCTATACGCTGTTCGAGGTGCCGCATCATGCGCTCGCAGCGGAACTGTCGCAGGACTATGACGCGCGCACATCGCTGATGTCGTTTCGCTACTTCTTCGCTTGGGTTGGAGGGCTGACCGTCCAGGTCATCTTGTTTCGATATCTTTTGCAGCCGAGCGAAGGCGATCCGGCTGGCTTCTTCCATTTGCCGGGGTGGCACGCTTATGGATTGCTCGGCGCGTCCTGCATCTTCGCAGCGGTGCTGATCACCTCGCTCGGGACCCACTCGCACATTCCGCATCTCAAAGCGCCGCCGCCAAAGCGAAAAATCACGCTTGGTCGTGTGCTTGGTGAGGTATGGGAAACGGCGTCCAATCCGTCGTTCCGAGCGCTGTTCGTCGCCACCCTCTTTGGCTTCATTGCGAGCGGCACGTCAGCCAGTCTCAACCAATACATCAATGGCTTCTTTTGGGAGTTTACCGGTGATCAGATCGCGACTTTGACGGGAGCCGTCTTTTTATCTCCGCTGATTGCACTGTTTCTGGCGCAGATTGCCGGCCGAGCGCTTGGCAAGAAACGCGCGGCCATCATTGTCGGTATTTTTGCATTCACAATCGCGCCCGCTCCCGTTTTCGCGAGATTGCTGGGCCTTTTGCCGGAGAATGGCACGCCTGAATTGTTCAACATTATCCTCGTGGTGACGATCGTCGATATCGCTCTGATCATCGCTTATCAGATCATCGCCGCAGCCATGGTCGCAGACATTGTTGAGCAGAGCGAGCTTGAAACAGGCCGCCGCTCAGAAGGGGTGTTCTTTGCCGGGATCAGTTTCATACGAAAGCTCTCACAGTTCTCAGGGCTTTTCTTGGCCTCGATCATCCTCTCGGTCGCGGCCATCACACCAGGATCTCGTGCCGCCGACGTGAGTGCAGAGTCCGTGCGGTCTCTCGGTTGGGGCTATGCTTTGGTCTTGCTCGCGATTTGGATGCTGATGTTGCTGGCGATCAGCTTCTATCGAATTTCCCGCGAGGATCATGAGAAGAACTTGCAAGCATTGGCGGAAAACGCAGCTGAATAGCAGGGCTTTTCTGCATTCATTTCAAGCATCTAACTGAAATGTCATGTGTGCCCAATTGCCTCCGTCAGTGCGCCGGAATAGAGCCATATTCATGATCTACTCTGAAAATATGACAAAACACGTTTCAAAGGTGCTGGTGGCGGTGGTGCTAGTTCTGGTGGCTCTGGTCTTGGTGATCGTGAGCCCGCTTTATGGATCAGCCTCAGCGCAGAATTTTTGGGAAAAAGTGGTTCCTGAAACCCAGGCGCAAATTGAGCTCAGCTATGCGCCTTTGGTGAAAGACGTCTCGCCTGCAGTGGTCAATGTTTACACTAAGAAGACCGTGCAGCGCGGTGTCAGTATGCAAGAGTTTATGTTCGGTCGTCGCTTTGGCGGACAGCAAACGCAAAGCTCGTTGGGCTCTGGCGTGATTGTCGGATCTGAAGGCTTCGTTGTGACCAATAATCACGTCATCGATGGCGCCGATGAAATCGTCATCGTGCTGGCGGACCGCCGCGAATATCCGGCCGAGCTGATCCTGGCAGACGAACGCACAGACCTTGCTGTGCTCCGCGTAGATGCCGAGGGCAATGAACTCCCGACGCTAAACTATGCTGATACAAGCGGGGTTGAAGTTGGCGATCTCGTGCTCGCGGTCGGCAACCCGTTCGGGGTTGGTCAAACGGTCACGACGGGCATCATTTCAGCGACTGCGCGTACAGATGTCGGCGTCTCTGATTATGCGTTCTTCTTGCAGACCGACGCGGCGGTAAATCCTGGCAACTCGGGCGGCGCTTTAGTCAATACACGCGGCGAACTGGTCGGCATCAACACGGCCATCTTTTCACGTTCGGGTGGATCGAACGGCATTGGGTTCGCCATTCCATCTGAAATGGTTCGGCGGGTTGTAGACGCCGCCGTCAACGAGGGCACAATCGTGCGGCCTTGGCTCGGCTTGAAAGGCCAGTCTGTGACCTTCGATATTGCCAAAGCTCAAGGCCTTGATCGTCCGCTGGGTGTCATTGTCTCAGAGGTCTACGAGGACGGTCCCGCAGATGATGCGGGCCTCCGCCGAGGCGATCTCGTTCTGACCATTGATGGACGCGAAGTCTTTGACGAACGTGGGCTGAAATTCTTGGCAGCCACGAAGTCACCTGGCGAAGACGTCACGCTCGAAGTCCTGCGCGGCGGTGATGAAGAGACCTTGGATGTGCGCCTCGCAGCGCCTCCCGGCGCCAGCGAAGCCGAGCGCGTCCTGCTTGATGGTCGCCATCCCTTTGCAGGGGTTGAGGTGGTAGAGCTCTCTCCGCGTCTCGCTGAAGAGATTGGCTACGAAGATTCCTTCGCAAGTGGCGTTCTCGTCACGCGCATGTCGCGCCGTGCCTATCGGATGCGGATCGTGCAGCCGCGCGATATCATCACCGCGATTGATGGCGAGCCGATTGAAACGCTCGACGATCTCAACCGCGCGCTGGATCGTGATCCAGGCGTGTGGGAGATCGAGATTGAACGCAATGGCCGAAAGATTAGCGGCAGCGTGAGGGTCTAAGCCGGCGCGACATCGATGATGTGCATATAGGAGCCCATGACGGAGCCGCGACGTCCACCATGGGCGCCGAGATCATGGCCGGCAGCATCTTTCGCGTTGAATAGAGCGGTGTCGGTCCCGGCATCGATGAGCTTCGAAAAATGGAACTCATGGCCATTGAGCGGTCCTGTCCACGGCCCTCGACCGAGCGGTGTCATTTGCCGGTAGCCGAGATTCATCTGACGGTCCGCGAAGCTTGTGACATGATCCAGCAACCCGGCCATTTTGTGCGCGGTGCCATCGGCATCGATCAGAGCCTCACCGAGCACCATATAGCCACCGCACTCGCCGTAGATGAGCGCCCCTCGGTGGGCCGCTTGGCGCAAGCCTGACAGGAACGTGTCGGCGCACGCCAATGTTGAGCAACGCAGTTCAGGGTAGCCGCCCGGCAAATAGACCGCTTCGCAAGCCGCTGATGGAGCTTCGTCGGCCAGGGGAGAGAAAAGTTCGATCTCTGCGCCCTGTTCGCGCCAGTCCGCCAAAATGTGCGGATAGGTGAACTCAAATGCGATGTCTTTGGCCACAGCAACGCGTTGGCCGAGAGGCGGCAATCGGGTCAGTGGGGCTGCTTTGGGAACAGGTTCGGCCAAGTCGATCAGCAGGTCGAGATCGACGGCCTCGGCGACGCGTTCCTCCGCCGCTTTAAGCAGTTCGTCTCGCGACAAGGACTCGGTTGCTTGCACAAGCCCCAAATGGCGAGAGGGAATGGTCAATGCTTCGGAGCGATGCACGGCCCCTAAGAACGGGATACCGATCTCAGTGAGAGCGTCGCGTAGCATCTCTCCATGACGCACACCGCCGACGCGAGTGGCGACGACACCGCAGATTTTAGGTCGTTCGCGCAGGGTCGCGAAACCGTGGACCAGCGCAGCGATGGACTGAGCTTGTCCGCTCGCATCGACCAGGAGCAAGACCGGCAGGTCAAGCGTATCAGCAAGGTCGGCAGTCGATCCATTCATACCCGCCGCCCCATCAAACATGCCCATCATGCCTTCTATGAGGAGCAAATCCTTGTCTTCCGAAATGGCCCCGGCTCTGGCCTTAAGCTGGACATCCCCCATCGCCCATTTGTCGAGATTGAAACACGGCTGATCCGCGGCCGCGCTTAGGAATTGTGGGTCAATGTAGCCGGGGCCGCCTTTGGCGATTTGCAGGCGGACGCCTTTTGATTTCAGCGCGCGGGCGAGGCCCATAGTGAAGACGGTTTTCCCGCTGCCAGAATGTGGGGCGGCGATGACGAGGCCTTTGGTCATAAGGGGTCTGCTTCCTCTAAGTCTGCGGTTGCTATCCCCATCGACGTGACTGCCGATTGGGACCTCCCTACGCCAGTGGGTTGAAGCGTCAAGGCGCGATCAATTAATCCTATAAGTTCTTGATTTGTTCTTGCGCCACTCTGCAAAGCATGGAAGGCTAGATCTTATCAATGTCGGGTGAGGTGGTTATGGCTGATGGGATGACGGATTTGTTTTCTGCTTCGGATCTTTCGGATGCTGCACCGCGGCCTTTGGCGGATCGGATGCGGCCGCAAAAGCTGTCAGATGTGGTCGGGCAAGATCATCTCCTTGGGGCCGATGCACCGCTCGGGCGGATGCTGAGTTCAGGGCAGCTCTCGTCGATTATTCTCTGGGGACCACCTGGGGTCGGAAAGACGACGATTGCGCGCTTGCTTGCGGCCGAGACAGATCTGCACTTTGAAGCCATTTCTGCTATCTTTTCAGGGGTGAAGGACTTGCGTGCTGTTTTTGAGGCGGCGCAAAGACGGCGGGATATGGGGCAGGGAACTCTGCTTTTTGTCGACGAGATCCACCGCTTCAACCGAGCTCAGCAGGATGGCTTTTTACCCTATGTCGAGGCCGGAACCGTCACGCTGGTTGGGGCAACGACAGAGAATCCAAGCTTCGAGTTGAACGGCGCTTTGCTCTCTCGAGCCGCGGTATTGGTGCTCCAAAGACTAGACATCGAAGCGTCAAAAACCCTCCTTCAACGGGCGGAAGACGAGGCTCAACGGAGACTCCCGCTCGACAAAAAAGCACGCGAGTCGCTGATCCATATGGCCGACGGTGATGGCCGCTATTTGCTCAACTTGGCAGAGCAGGTGTTCACGCTCGCTGATGAAGGGACAGAACTCAGTGTCGAACAATTGTCGACGCTCCTGCAGAAACGCGCGCCCGCTTATGACAAGAACCGCGACGAGCATTACAATCTCATCTCCGCGCTGCATAAATCCGTTCGCGGCTCCGACCCGGACGCGGCGCTTTATTGGTTTGCCCGGATGATTGAAGGCGGCGAAGACCCGCTCTTCATCGCGAGGCGTCTTGTCGTGATGGCGAGTGAAGATATTAGCCTCGCAGACCCGACCGCGATGATGGTGGCCGGGGAAGCAGCGCGCGCCTTTGAGCGGCTGGGCGAACCAGAAGGCTTGATCCCGCTTGCGCATGCGGTGGTGCATCTCGCCACCGCGCCAAAATCGAACGCCTCCTATATGGGGCTGCGGCGGGCCCGTGCGGCGGCACGCGAGACCGGGTCTTTGATGCCGCCTAAGCACATCCTCAACGCACCCACCCAGATGATGAAGGATCAAGGCTATGGCAAAGGCTATGCCTATGATCACAATGAAGAGGGCGGATTTTCAGGCCAGAATTATTTCCCGGATGACATGGATCGGGTGGACTTCTACGAGCCCAAAGGCCAAGGCCGCGAAGGGCCGATTGCCGAGCGCCTCAAACAGTGGCGCGCCATTCGCAAGTCAAAGGAATAGATGTGACTGAACGGGCGGCGCTCAAAATCTCAAATCGCGATGCGCGCCGTTTATGGTTGAGCGCGCAAGGCTTAGCGGAGACGCCGACCGGCGCGCTTGATTTAGATGCTATGATCAAAGCGCTCGGCTTTGTTCAGCTCGACACGATCCAAGTCGTGTCCCGCGCGCACCATCACATCCTGTGGAGCCGCAACCAAAACTATCGCGAGCGCATGCTCAATCGGCACTTGGCTGAGCACCGTCAGGTTTTCGAGCATTTTACGCATGATGCCTCCGTTATCCCAATGGACTTCTATCCGATGTGGCAGCGCCAGTTTCGGCGGCTTGAGGCAAAAGTCCGCGGGTGGGAATGGCATCGTGGGATGTTGGATGAGCATGGGCGGAACGCGATCAAGGACCGAATCCGACACGAAGGGCCGCTTTGCACCAAAGCCTTCGACACAAAGATTGAAGGCGAGAAGAAAATGTGGGCCCGTCCGCCGCATAAACTCGCGCTCGATTACATGTGGTATGCGGGTGAGCTCTCAACCTCGCACCGCGAGAATTTTACGAAATTCTATGACCTCAGCGAGCGCGTGATCCCTGAGCATTTGCGCGGCGCTGAAATGAGTGATGCGGACCAAATCCACTGGCTCTGCCAGGCGGCCCTCGACCGCATGGCCTTTGGCAGCGAAGGTGACATTCAAAGGTTCTGGGAGGCGGTCAGCAATGCTGAGGCCAAAGCTTGGACCGCGAGCAATCAAGCAAATCTTATCCCCGTCGAGATTGAAACGGCTGACCGCGGGACAATCCAGGCTTGGGCACCGGGCGATTTGGAAGCGCGCCTGTCCAACGTTCCTGATCCCACAAGCCGCTTGCGCATCCTCAACCCGTTCGACCCCGTCATCCGAGATCGTACGAGGCTCAAACGCTTGTTTGGATTTGACTATACGGTTGAGATGTTCGTCCCCGCGGCCAAACGCCAATGGGGCTATTATGTCTATCCGCTGCTTGAAGGGGATCGTTTTGTTGGCCGAGTGGAGGTCAAAGCCAATCGAAAAGCAGGGCAGTTGCGGGTGATCAAAGTCTGGCGCGAGCCGAAAGTGAAATGGACACCGGCACGGGCGGCAAAACTTGAGGCAGAACTTGCCCGTATGTTGCGCTTTGTCGGCCTCGACACGGTGATCTGGGAAGATGGCGCACAGGCAGACTTGCTTTGACCTCTGGCTCGATTAGGTTTTTCCCAGATGTTTTGGAGAAATGACATGATCCGTTTTGGGCTCGGGGGTTTAGCTGCTTTGTCGATGGCCGCATGTGCGCCGCAAATGCCAGACGCTGGCACCGATATCAGTGAACAGAAAGCGCCAGAAGCGAGCGCCGGACATGGCGATGCTGGGCTCTACGCGTTCCATGAGTCTATCGCGGTCTATGACAGCCATCTCGACACGCCTGCCTATTTCCACACACCGGATTATGTGTTCACCGAGCGCCAAACTTGGGAAGAGGATGGCACTCATGTCGATTTGCCGCGAATGAATGAGGGCGGGCTCGATGGCGGCTTTTGGGTAATCTTTACCCGCCAAGGCCCACTCGATGAGGCGAGCTATGCCGCCGCGCGGACCCATGGCCTGATGCGCCAAACGGCGATCAGAGAGTTTGCGGCCAAATACCATGATGAGGTCGAGTTGGCCTTCACTGCCGACGATGCCGACCGCATTCTGGCCGACGGAAAGAAAGTCGTGTTCCAGAGCATGGAGAATTCCTACCCGCTCGGATTGGACGTTTCTCTTTTGGAGCATTTCTACATTGGCGGCTTGCGGATGATTGCACCTGTGCACTTTGCCACCAATCAGTTCGCCGACAGCGCCACGGACATCAATCAGCCCTATGACGGCTTAAGCCCGCTCGGAGAAGAATTGGTCCGCGAAGCCAACCGGCTGGGTCTCGTGCTCGATGGAAGTCATGCAAGCGATGCGACCGTGCGCGACATGATCGCCATCTCGACCAGTCCGGTCATTCTGTCTCATACCGGGGCGACGGCGATTTTTGACCATCCCCGAAATATCGGCGACGATTTGCTGAGAGAACTCGCCGACAGTGGCGGCGTCATTCAGATGAATATTTTCGGCGGCTATCTTGAGCCGCTTGTGCCATCGCCAGAGCGAGCAGCTGCGCTGGAGGAGCTCAACGAGACCTACGGCACCAATACATCCGAGATGGACGAAGCAACGCTCGCGGCTTGGATCGAAGCCCGAACGGAGCTCAACACGCTCTATCCCGCTCCGCGATCGACCTATGAGAAGTTCATGGAGCATACATTCCATGTGCTCGAGGTGATCGGCCCAGACCATGTCGGGATTAGCGGCGACTGGGATGGAGGCGGCGGCGTCGACGGTATGAGCGATGTCTCCATGCTGCAAAAGATTACGCGTGATCTCTTGGCCGCGGGCTATTCAGAAGAGGATGTCGCGAACATCTGGGGCGGGAATATGATGCGCCTCGTCCGCGGCGCTGAAGCGGTTCGTGAATCAGACTTGGTCTCACCGAACGTTCTGAACTAACGCCAATGGAATGGCTAACCATCACGCCGCCTTTGCTCGCGATTGTCGTCGCGGTTTGGACGCGCAATGTGTTTTGGGCGCTCGGTCTCGCGA
This sequence comes from uncultured Hyphomonas sp., assembly GCA_964400185.1. GTDB lineage: Bacteria > Pseudomonadota > Alphaproteobacteria > Caulobacterales > Hyphomonadaceae > Henriciella. The sequence continues at coordinate 9,820 of CAYNUI010000017.1, read as the reverse complement.
TTTGGCTCAGCGAAACCATGATCGCCGGATTCAATCCGTTTATGGGGGCGCTCGGAAGCATTGATCGCGCCGTCGGTGTGTTTGACAGCTCGTACAATACGCGGGTCTTGCT
>CAYNUI010000017.1:7703-9608 GCA_964400185.1 uncultured Hyphomonas sp. | reverse complement strand
TGACGACGGGAATTTTGGGGCGTCCTTTGTTCGACAAACTCAAGATCAGTCGCGAACGGCTCGCCTACATCATCGACTCGACCTGTGCGCCGGTCAGTGTGTTGATCCTGTTCAATGGCTGGGGCGCATACCTATTGGGGCTATTGAATGAGAACGGCGTCGAGGGCGCGACCGGTGTCTTGATGGCGACGATTGGCTTGAACTTCTACGCCTGGATTGCGCTGGCCTTGGTGTTTGCAACCGTCTTCTCGAACCGCACGTTTGGAGCGTTGGCGAGCGCCGAAAGTCGCATGGATGGGCAAACGGCCGAGTTTAGCGGCGGTGTCTTCAATGAGGCGCCAGCCGAGCCATCACGTGCGATCTATATGGCGCTGCCACTGGTCATCATGATTGGCGGCACGATCGGTTTCATGCTGTGGACCGGCAATGGCGATATCCGCGAAGGCTCGGGCTCGCAGGCCATCTTGTGGTCCGTCATATTAGCCACGGCGGTTGCATTTCTCTGCCTCGCACATTCGCGCCGCGCCAAAGGTGAGCTTTTAGACATCGGGTTCAAAGGCATGGGCGACCTGCTGCCTGCGGTGACCATGATCTATCTCGCCTTGGTGCTCGGGGCGAGCCTCAACGCGGTCGGGATGCGCGAGTTTATTGCCAGCATGGCTTCGAGCTTCCCAGCACCTTGGGTGATCCCAGCACTGTTGTTCGTCGCCGCGGGCATCACATCTTTCACCGCGGGGACGAGCTGGGGCACCTATGGCATTCTCGTGCCGGTGGCTGTGCCGCTGGCGGTGGGGGCAGGGGTGCCACTTCCGCTCGCCGTCGCAGCAGTGATGGGCGGCGGCGTCTTTGGCGACCATTGTTCGCCTATTTCCGACACGACGATTATCGCGTCGCTCGCGTCAGGGTGTGATCATATGGAACATGTTCGCACGCAGCTGCCTTATGCGCTGTTTGGCGGAGTCCTCGCGACCGGCCTTTATTTGCTCGCCGGGCTCGCCGCATAGGCGGCCATCACTGCATCCATCAAAACCTCTGTAAAGGTATCGAGAGCGGGATGCCGTTTGCTTCGCGCCGGCGGCGTCTCAGGAGTGCCAGTCACGGCATACGCGAAACTGAGGTCTAGGCCCGGCGCATACCATGCACCTGCATAGAGACCATACGCTTCCCCATGATGACCCCATAGGGTCTCGCCGGGCCAAAGACTTTTTTCGGCGGGATGCACATGCACGCCGGTCCCAAATCGCGCGTAATAGCGCTCATCGTGAACACCATTGGTTTGGCTGTCATTCAGGGTCCAAACCGGCTTCGCCAAACCTGGCGAATACTTCAATCGGCCCGCGAGAGTCGCAAGATCGACCAAGCTGGCGCGCAAGCCACCTTGTGGAGAGAACAGCGTGCCATTCTGCCCAGGCTGATAGGTGCCGAGGTCGCCATCATAGTCCATTAGCACGGCAAGCTGTGACCCTTGCAGCACAGACCGGTCATCGGTTTGCACTTCCCAGCCGCGTTCGGTTTCGCGGTAGAGGCTCGCGCCTGCGCGGCGCTTTTCGAGGCTGACGCCCGCCCAATTGAACCCGCTATCGAGCCCCATGGGTTTGAGGACATAGTCTGCGGCCAAGCGATCGAAGCGCCTTTGTGTGGCGGTCTCCAAGGCGGTTGCCACAACCCCATAGCCGAGATTGCAATATTCAAACGACGTATCGGTCCGGAAGATTGAACGGCTGAAGATCGTATCGATAGACCCTGGATGCGCGACCCAATATTCGCCTGGGTCGCTTAGGCCTCCCGTGTGGCTGAGCAAAGCGCGAAAGCTTGGTCCTGCTTCGCCCGCTGGGCCTGTGGCAGGGAAGTCGGGCAACCAAACCCGTATTCCATCATCGAGATCGATAACGCCGTCATTGTGAA
>CAYNUI010000017.1:1674-7603 GCA_964400185.1 uncultured Hyphomonas sp. | reverse complement strand
TCGGGCAACCAAACCCGTATTCCATCATCGAGATCGATAACGCCGTCATTGTGAAGTTTTTCCGCCGTGAGAGCGGTTGCGAGCTTGGAGATGGAGGCGGCCCGAAACGGCGTTCGCGTCGTAAATGCGCGCTCGCCGATAACCGCCTCTCCAACGGCGGCTTGTGCGATGACGAGATTGTTTTTCATCACCACAATACCCGCGGCGGGGGCACGCGCGAGCGGTGGGGCGTCGATAAGGCTGTTTAAAAGATCCGTCGCCGACGGCGCCCGCTGACAGGCCGTCAGGGCGAGCCCGCCCACAGGGAGCGCGAGCAGAAGGTCGCGTCGGCTGAACCGCATATGCGGAGGCCTAGCCAAGCACCTCTTCAAGGAAGTCCTTACACGCCGCGAAACTGCGACGGTCGGCTTCGGCGCTATAGACCGTGCCGAAATCAGGATTGTTGGCCTCTGGATTGGTGAAGGCGTGCAAAGTCGCGCCATAAGCATGCAGCTGCCAGTCCGCACCGGCTTTGGTCATCTCTTTGGAGAGATCCATCACATCATCTGGGGTCGCCATCGGGTCTTCCCAACCGTGCAGGGCGAGCACTTTCGGCGTGATCTTATCCGCCGTGTTGCCCGGCGCACCAAATAGACCGTGGAAGCTGACCACGCCCTCGACCGCCATATTCGTGCGCGCCATGTCGAGCACGCTAAGGCCACCAAAGCAGAAGCCAATCGCCGCGGCTTTGCTCACGCCGCTTTCTTTCTTCGCGACATCGAGCGCGAAGGCGAGGCGCGACTGAAGTTCCTCGCGATTGGTGGCGAGCGGCGTCATCAGCGCTTCGCACTCTTCATTGGTCTCGCCGCGCTTGCCTTTGCCATAGACGTCGGCCGCAAAGCCGGCATAGCCCCATTCGGCGAGCAGGCTGGCTTTGCCTTGCTCAAACTCGGATTGTCCGCCCCAAGCATGTGCCACCAAAACGACGCCTTTCGGAGTGCCTTCTGGCATGGCGAGGAAGCCCTCATAAGTTTGGCCGTCTTGCTCATAGTCTACGATACGAGTGGTTCCGCTCATGGGAGGTCTCCTGCAAAGTCTTGAAAGCTCTCCATTCGTTTAGCGAAGGTGGGCGCTGTTTCAAGGCTTGCAAAGGCGAATTTCGCGGCGCAGACACGGGAAGATGACTTGCGTACTCATAGATTGCGATCCGGGGCTGGACGATGCGGTTGCGCTGCTTGCCGCGTTTGGCGCCAAGGAGCTGACCGTTCGGGCAATCACGACCGTCGCCGGCAATGTGAAAGGCCCGCAAACGGCGATAAATGCCAGGATCATTCGCGAAGCGGCAGACCGAGATGCGACTGTGCCAGTCTGCGCTGGGGCGCCTAGGCCGCTCCTGCGCGACCCAGTGACGGCCGAAGACTTTCATGGCTCTAGCGGGCTCGGCAATCTCGATTTTCCGAAACCGAAACATGCTCTGTCCCGCACCCACGCGGTGAATAAGATCATTCGCGAGTGCCGTTCCGCGCGCCGCAAGCCACTGACCCTGATCGTAACCGGGCCAATGACCAATTTGGCTTTGGCGCTGACCATGGCCCCAGACGTTATCTCAGGGATCAAGGAAGTCGTCCTGATGGGCGGTGCGGACAAAGAAGGTGGAAACATCACGCCGTACGCGGAGTTCAATGTTTTCGCCGACCCGCACGCCGCCGCCATTGTGTTCGGCTCAGGCCTCGCCATTCGCTGCCTCAGTTTGGACGTGACGCATTTCGTGCGTGCTGAGCCGGAGCGCGTCGCCGCCATTCGCTCGCTCGCCAGTCCGCAGGCTGAGGTCGCCGCTAATCTTTTGAACGCCTCCTGCAAGCTTGAATTCTCCGCCAAGGGGGACCGCCACGCACCTTTGCATGACCCGAGCACGGTCATTGCCGTGACCCGGCCAGACCTCTTCAAAGGCCGCCGCGCGCGGGTGAAGGTTGTGACGGAGCCGGGTGAGCAGTTTGGCCGAACGATCCCGAGCTTTTGCGAGGACGGCAACGTATTGTGGTATGAACGCGCCGATGATGATGGCGTGTTCGTAGAATTGCGCCGTCTGCTGGGAGGGTATGGATGACCGTTGCGATTGGTGTTGTTGGGTCCGTAAATCTCGACTTGGTGGCGAGCGGCGCGCCGCTTCCGACGGCAGGTGAGACCGTTACCGGCGCTCGGTTCGCGCAGCATCCGGGCGGTAAAGGCGCCAATCAGGCGCTCGCGGCACGGCGTCTTGGGGCGAGTGTGCATATGGTCGGATGTGTCGGCGATGACGCGTTGGCCGAGCGGGCGCTGTCTCTGCTGCGCCGAGATGGGGTCGACGTCTCAGCCGTGATGAGCGAGCTTGGCACCGCAACGGGCGTAGCTTTGATCGCCGTGTCACCAGATGGGGAAAACCAGATCACAGTGGCGAGCGGCGCGAACTCGCGGGTCGGGCCAAGCGATGTCTCGGCGCTGCCAAAATGTGACGTCATCCTGTGCCAGCTAGAAGTGCCGGTGCCGGCGGTGGAAGCCGCAGCGCGCGTCGCGCGGGAGACGGGCGCTCTGATGGCGATCAATCTCGCGCCCGCCATGGGCGTCCCGCCGCAATTGCTGAATGATAGCGACTTGTTGATCGTGAATGAAATTGAGGCGGCATTCTATGGCGACGCCCTGCACGAACGAGGTGGCTTGGTGGCGCTGACTTTGGGCGGCGAAGGGGCTGCGCTGTACAAGATGGGACAAGAGATCGCTCGGGTCCCGGCATTTGCCGTCGATGTGGTCGACACGACAGGAGCGGGCGACACGTTTTGCGGCGCGCTCGCGGTCGCGCTAGCTGAAGGCCAACCGCCGGAGACGGCGCTTCGCTTTGCTTCCGCAGCGGCCGCGCTTGCGGTTACCAAACCTGGCGCACAACCCAGTCTCCCACATCGCGCGCAAGTCGATGCGTTTTTGGAAAGTCACGGCCATGGCTGACCTGCCGATCACGAAGATCGCTTGCTCGCCTGAGCATCAGGCGCGCATTCGAGATGCGGTGCGATCGGCATATGAGATCCCTTTCGGGCTTTTCCCGGGTCGCTTGGCCAAGCCGAGCGATGCCGCCGCGTTTCTTGATTTTTTGAGCGATCCAGAAATCCATCGCCCAATCTACAACTTGCCGCGTCCACTTACCGAAGAGTCCGTGCGGGCCTTTATCGAGCAAAAGCTGGCGGAACAAGAGCGAGGCGAAGGCCTCCTATTCTTGCGGATCAAGGATGCAGACGAAGTTGTCGGCTATATGGATTTCGACATATGGCCGGAATGGGGCGCGGGGGATCTCGGCGGGGCGTTGCGCCGGGATCAGCAAGGTCAGCGCGCTGGCGTCAGCGGCGCCCAGCAGGCCTTCACCTGGATGTTTGAGACCTTGTTGCTGGAGCGGATTGTCGCCACGGGGGCGTTGGACAATATTCGCACGGCGCGCATGATGGATGGGCTGGGTTTGCAGCGAATGGGTGAGATTTTAAGCCAGCGCCCGGAAGGGGGCACGCGGCCGTCGCTCGTCTGGGAAATTTCCCGCGCCGACTGGTTCGCGAAGCATGGCCACCCGGCCTAGCTTCGCACCAGTCCGATTTCGCGCAAGCGTTCCAGCAAATAATTCTGAGCGGTAATCGGTGGCTCTGCCTTCCCGCCTTCTTCCAAACACTGAGGAAGTGCCTCAATCAGGACGTCCTGATTGAAGTGCAAGAAGAAGGGGGTGGAATAACGTGGGAACTTCGAACGCTCTGGAGAGGGGTTGAGCACGCGGTGCGTGGTCGAGGGGAGAACGCCGCCAGTCAGGCGTTGCAGCATGTCGCCGCAATTGATCACGAGAGACCCAGCGGGTGGGTTCACGTCTAACCATTCGCCTGAGCGATGCAGCGCTTGCAAACCCGCTTCCTCGGCACCGAGTAGCAGCGTAATCACATTGATGTCTTCATGCGCGCCGGCCCGGACCGTGCCTTTCGGAGGCGGGTTCTCTTGCGGCGGGTAATGAAGCAATCGCAGGATGGAATTGCCGAACTGAACTTTGTCGTCGAACCATGTTTCAGGCAGGCCGAGATGTAAGGAAACAGCGCGCAGGAGTTGCGCCCCGAAAGCGTCCATCGCCTCATAGAAATCGCGGGTCGCTTCATCAAATTCGGCGACCTCAGGAACCGCGGGCGTGTCTTTCATGGTGGCCCGATAGGCGCTGTCTTCAGGAAGGGCGCGGCCTGTGTGCCAGAATTCTTTTAAGTCTGCGGCTTTGGCACCTTTGGCATTCTCGGTTCCGAACGGCGTGTAACCGCGCTGACGTCCGCCCTCGGCATCATGATACTTTTCTTTGATATCGGTCGGCAGCGCAAAGAAGGCTTTCGAAGCATCAATGGCGCGGTCGATTATGCCTTGCGCGATTGGATGGTCGCTAATGACGGCAAATCCTGTCTCGCGAAAAGACTGCCCTAAGGCCTGGGCAAAAGCGGGCTTGTCGCTTTGCCACTGTTTGAAAGAAATCGGCGTGAAATAATCTGTCATGGGGGTCTCTTACGCCTCCACAAAAAATAGGGGAAGTGCGGAACTTCCCCTATGTCGAATTTTGATTTGATCTAGAGACGTTTTTAATAGCTCGGGAATTCGCTCGGAACTTCCCAACGTCCATTTTCTGACTGACAGACTTCAACCGGTTCACGAACAATAGAGCCATCAGGGAATCGTGTCTCACGGTTCACCGTCGTGCATTGGCGGGTCTGCGTGCGCGGTCCCGGAGCCCCGTACAGATCGTCCTCTGCGTCAGTGGGGTACTCAGGATAATCTGGATAGGAAGGCGGCGGCGCGCTCGCCGGTTGAGGATAGGCCGTTCCAGTAGATTGCTGACGCTGCGGGTTCTCCCAAGCCGGTCCTGTCGGAGAACGCGTTGGCGCATAGACGTCGCCAGACCCGTACCCATAAGAGCCGCCGGTATGATAGGTCCCAGTTGAATAGGTCTTCGCGCAGTCTGTTGATCCGCCCGCAAGCTCACTACCGATGGCTGCGCCAACAAGGCCGCCAATTAGTCCGCCCGCGATTTCGGCGCCATCGTCACCAGGGCTGTGATAGTAACCGCCACGTCGATGGCCGCGATAGCCTCGATGTCCACGATAGCCACGGTATCCGCGATATCCGCGTTTGCGGTGATAACCATTATCGGGCTCTAGTTCGCCGCCAATGGCGACGCCGATCAGACCGCCAGCGACGGCGCCAACAAGGGCACCCGCCACCTGGTCATTTTTCTTCTGGCGCTCGCATGGCGCCGTAGAAACGGTGGGTTGAGGGGCGTGATAGCCGCCATAACGGTCATGATGGGCCTGTGCAGCTGGTATCAGGCACCATGCTGCTGCGGCCGTAAAAAGACTGGCTCGGATCATTCAAGATCTCCTGTTTCACAAGGCGCACCCGCCCATATTCGATGCTCACCCTGCCCAACCCTGTCTGAACGGAAGCTGAAGGCTGCGTCGAGCAGAACACTGGACGTTGGCCGGAATGCGCCCCATGTAGTGTTTATGGGCCTTTTCGACGATACGCTCCGAACGGCAGGACGCGCCCGATACACCGCGGCGCAAGGCTTGCGTGCGGCTTGGTATGGCGGGCAATATGCGTTGGCGCGGCGCCGCTCAGCGGGTTTTAATCGCCCCGGAGAACCCGTTTTCAAACCAAAACATAAGCCAAACACCAAAGCCTTGCGGGCGGCTTATTTCGACTTGTTTCGGCAAGATCGCGCGAACATTGAGGCAGGGCTGTATCCCGATCCTGTTGGTCGCGATATGCGCCTGCGCGATCTGCCAAAATCGTTTCGACGGGCGCGGGCGTTCCTGAACGATGTTCGAGAGGTTGATCGCAGACGGCTCGACCGCAACGGCACTGAAGTTAGGACGCATGAGGCCGCTGATCCGAAGCGCTTCCCAACCTATTATCG
>CAYNUI010000017.1:0-1574 GCA_964400185.1 uncultured Hyphomonas sp. | reverse complement strand
TTTGATCCACATATGCAAAAGAACGGATTTAGCTCGGAGCGCCTCAAAAACGCGTTCCTGACCAAGGTCCGCGTTTGGCGCAAAGACACATAAGGAATTGGGATGGCGGATAGAAAACTGATGTTGATCACCGGCGCATCTGCCGGGATCGGAGAGGAGTTCGCAAAACAGTATGCTGAGCTCGGTTGGGATTTAGCGCTCACGGCGCGGCGCGCTGACCGCTTGGAAAAGCTCGCCCGCGATTTGGAAGAGAAGTACAAAATCTCCACGATTGTGATCACCCAGGATCTCGCGCGCGCGAACAGTGTCGATACGATCCTCAAAGAGATCAAAGACGCTGGTCGTCACGTGGATGGGGTGGTCAATAATGCGGGCTATGGTTTGCCGGGCACTTTCTTCAACACAAAATGGAAAGACCAGGCGGCGTTTATGCGCGTGCTGTTCACAGCGCCAGTAGAGCTGACGCATAAAGTTCTGCCCGGCATGGCCGAGCGCGGCTTCGGGCGGATCATCAATGTCGCCTCTTTGGCAGGTTACACGCCGGGCTCGAACGGGCACACGCTCTATGCCAGCGTGAAATCGGGTCTGATCAAGTTCTCTGAGAGCATTCAAGCGGAAGCCGAAGCGGCAGGGCATATCAATGTCCATTGTACAGCGCTTTGCCCTGGATTTACCTGGTCTGAATTCCACGATGTGAACGGCACGCGTGAGAAAACCAATGAAATGCCAGACTGGATGTGGATGGAAGCGGCGCCCGTGGTCGAGGCCGGGATCAATGCCTGTGAGCGCGGCCAACCCGTGGTCGTGCCAGGCGCGGTGAACAAAGGCCTCGCCACGCTCAGCAAGATCCTGCCGGACCCGCTTGGGCGGGCCATGGTAGCTGCGCAATCGAAACGCTTTCGCCGCACCGAGTAGCTTGAAGCTTGCGGCAAGCCGTGAAGCATCCTAGGTGACAAAAAACACGAACGGAGTCTGAGCCTTGAGAGACCTATTCTGGGCCCTGCACAGCTATTTCATCTCGCCGATCCTGACGATCTATTTCATCGCGCTTTTAGTCTATGTGATCTTAGGCTGGTTGATGATTGGCGGCGTGGTCGATAATCGCAACCAAACCGTGCGCTCGATCTATCAATTTCTGTTCTCGATCATCGAACCTGTGGCGCGGCCCATTCGGCGGTTCATCCCACCGTTGGGGAATCTGGATCTCTCGATCTTGGTGATCGCGCTTGCGATCCCGTTTTTGCGCGACTGGCTCATCCCGCGCGTGATTTTCGCGATCCCTGTCTAAAAGTGCGCGCCTGATGGTGACGAATCTCTCGCCCGGCTCTAAAGGCGGGGAGGGAGCGCGTTAGCCCGCATATGGGGCGGCGCGAAGATCATAGGATGGGATCCATGGCGGCCGATGTGATTTCAGGAAAAGACGTTTCAGCGGATGTGCGGGCAGCGGTGAAAGCCGCCGTCGAAACGCTTCCGGGGCAGCCCACTTTGGCAGTGGTCCTGGTCGGAGAGGATCCAGCGAGCGAAGTTTATGTCCGTAACAAAGTCCGTCAGACCGAAGCGTGCGGGATGCGCTC
>CAYNUI010000016.1:0-20180 GCA_964400185.1 uncultured Hyphomonas sp. | reverse complement strand
TCCTGGCCGACATTGCCGACGAGAATAACTTTGTTCACTGATCCTGCCATTTTCCGTTCTCCGTTCTAGGCTTCCGATTCCAAACCAGCGCTCTACAGGTACGAATCGCCTGTGTCGCGCGGCTTCTTCATCTATCCACAACGGATCACGGGGTCAAGAGAATGTTCTTTTTATGTTCTTTTGACCCGAGCGCCTTCGCCCACTGCAAATAGGGCCAGATCAGAAGCTTCACGAGGTCATTGCCTGGCGTACCATCAAAGCCGAACGCACCCTTATAAGGGCCCGGAACGCGATAGGTGCCGAAGATGACGTCCCAAAAGGCAAACGTGTTTGCGAAATTGGTATCATAAGCCTCTTTATCGTCCGCGTGATGCCAGTGATGGAAGCGCGGCGTCGAGACGATTTTGGTGAGCGGCCCCAAGTGCACGTCATACTTGGAGTGTACCCAATTATTATGCAGCAAACGTAGCGCAGCTATGGCGCCGACGCCCTCAGCCGGAATGTTCATCCAGCTTGCCAGTAGAATATAGCTGATCTGCATCACCACCAGTTCGAGGACATGAACGCGCGAGCTTGTCGTCCAATTCAGAGTCTCATCCGAGTGATGCACTGCATGGATGTCCCAGAAGCCTCGCGTGTGCAGCAAGCGATGGTTCCAATAGTCGATGAAGTCGATCGCCAAGACCCACGCGACCAAAGTCAACCAAAGGGGGACCTGGTCCCAGAATGCCAGCGGTGTTTCGGGCAACCCAAGCGCGTCATAGCCATTACGCGTGAGCACAACGCTGATCATCAGAACGGGGGCGATCAGAGGATTGGCGAGAGACAAGAAGATGTTTGATCGAACACTGGCGAGCAGCTCAGACGACCATTTGATGGCGTCACGACCGGCAACCAAAAGACCGAGCACGGTGAACAGCGCAAAAGGAATGAGATAGCCTTTCAGCGCCCCAAATGCGGCGTGAATGATCTCTTGCGTCATGCGAGGCGCCCTTCAAATCTCTTGATGGTAAACCGTTCGGTTAACCACTGCTGACAGTCTCTGACGGTAGGATTATCAGGTTCGCTTCAAGATCCGGTCTAAGAATTGTGTGAAATTTGATCGTTTCTGTCGCCAAGCACCCCATTTAGCTTAAGGTTCACGCGCACAGACCGATTTCAGGCTTGTGCCAGGGGCCAATATGTTCTCAATACGTTCTTGTCGCCAAAATGGACTCGCGACACACATCACGTCTTGAAAACGAATACACGATCAGGTTGCTAGCTACATGTCCTCCCTAGAGTCTCCATTCATTCGCGTTCGTGGTGCCAAAGAGCACAATCTAAAGGGCGTTGATGTCGATATTCCGCGCAATCAGCTGGTCGTCGTCACAGGCCTGTCTGGGTCCGGGAAGTCGTCTTTGGCCTTCGATACGATCTATGCCGAGGGTCAGCGCCGTTACGTCGAAAGCTTGAGCGCATACGCCCGGCAATTCCTCGAACTGATGCAAAAGCCTGACGTGGAGAGCATTGAAGGGCTCTCTCCTGCCATTTCGATTGAACAAAAGACCACCAGCCGTAACCCGCGTTCGACGGTCGGCACGGTCACCGAGATCTACGACTATATGCGTCTCCTATGGGCGCGCGTGGGTATCCCCTATTCTCCCGCGACCGGGCTCCCGATTGAAAGTCAGACCATCAGCCAGATGGTCGACCGCACCATGGCCTTGCCCGAAGGCACGCGCCTCTATCTGCTGGCGCCAATGATCCGAGGTCGCAAAGGCGAGTACCGCAAAGAGTTTGCGGAACTACTCAAGAACGGGTTTCAGCGCGTCAAAGTCGATGGCGAATTCTATGATCTCGAGACGCCCCCAACCCTCGATAAGAAGTACAAGCATGACATCGATGTTGTCGTGGATCGCATTGTGGTGCGCGAAGGGATGGAACAACGCCTCGCGGAGAGTTTCGAGACGGCGCTACCTCTGGCCGACGGCATAGCGATCGCGGAATATGCTGATCTAGAAGACGGCGAGACCGAGCCGAAGCGCATCACTTATAGCGCTAATTTTGCCTGCCCTGAGTCCGGTTTCACCATTCCTGAGATCGAGCCGCGCCTGTTTTCATTCAACAATCCGTTTGGGGCTTGCCCGACCTGTGATGGCCTCGGTCAACAACTCAAGATCGATCCGAGCTTGGTCGTTCCGGACAGAGATCTGACCCTCATGAAGGGCGCGATTGCACCCTGGGCCAAGCAGGCGTCTCCGTACCAAACCCAAACACTGCAAGCGTTGGCCGATCATTACGAATTCGATCTTCAAACGCCGTGGAACAAGCTTCCCGAAAAGGTGCACGACGTCATTCTAAACGGCACCGGCGAGGAAGAAATCGATTTCGTCTATGATGATGGGCTGCGCCGCTACGAAGTGACCAAAACCTTCGAAGGCGTCATCCCCAATCTTGATCGACGTTTCAGAGAAACCGAAAGCCAGTGGGCGAGGGATGAAATTTCGAAATTCCAGTCCGCCGCCGCCTGTCCGACCTGTCTCGGCAAACGCCTGCGACCTGAAGCCTTGGCCGTTCGCATTGCCGGCTTGGATATCTCGGATGCAGCGAGCTTTTCCATCAAAGAAGCGGGAGAGTGGTTTGAGAAGGTCAACGATACGCTCTCGCCGCAAGCTCAAGAGATTGCAGGCCGTATTCTTAAAGAGATCAATGACCGATTGATCTTTCTGAACGCGGTGGGACTGGACTATTTGTCCATGTCACGGTCGTCCGGCACCCTCTCTGGCGGCGAAAGCCAGCGTATTCGCCTCGCAAGTCAGATTGGGTCTGGGCTCACCGGGGTTCTTTACGTTCTAGATGAGCCGAGTATCGGCCTGCACCAACGTGATAATGAACGCCTCTTAGAGACGCTGAAACGACTGCGGGATCTCGGCAATTCCGTCATTGTCGTCGAACATGATGAAGACGCCATCCTGACCGCCGACCATGTCATCGATATGGGACCGCGCGCGGGCGTCCATGGCGGTCAGATTGTCAGCCAAGGCACAGCCGATGAGGTCATCGCAGACGAGAAGTCCCTCACGGGCGCTTATCTTTCCGGTCGCGAAGAAATCGCCATCCCTGAGAAGCGCCGGATCAAGAAAAAGGGCCGGAGCCTGACCATTAAAGGCGCGAGCGGCAACAATCTTCAGAATGTTGACGCGACCTTCCCACTCGGCACGTTCACGGCGATCACAGGCGTTTCTGGTGGCGGGAAATCAACGCTCGTAATCGAGACGCTCTACAAAGCACTGGCCCGCAAACTCAACAATGCGAGCAAGGCCCCTGCCCCTTATGACGGGATTGAGGGACTGCATCACCTCGATAAGGTGATCGACATTGACCAAAGCCCGATCGGTCGGACGCCACGGTCGAACCCGGCCACGTATACGGGCGCATTCGGCCCTATTCGAGATTGGTTCGCGGGTCTGCCAGAGTCCAAACAACGTGGTTACAAACCCGGCCGCTTTTCGTTCAACGTCAAAGGCGGTCGCTGCGAAGCGTGCCAAGGCGATGGTGTTATCAAGATTGAGATGCACTTCCTGCCGGATGTTTATGTCACGTGCGACACCTGCAAAGGCAAACGCTACAATCGAGAGACGCTCGAAGTAATCTATAAGGGCAAGTCGATTGCTGACGTGCTCGACATGACGGTTGAAGAGGCGGAGAAATTCTTCGCGGCTGTTCCGGCCATCAAGTCGAAAATGGAAACCCTGAACCGCGTCGGCCTGTCCTATATCAAGGTCGGCCAACAGGCGACGACGCTCTCTGGGGGTGAGGCGCAGCGCGTGAAGCTGGCCAAAGAGCTCTCCAAACGCGCCACGGGTAAGACGCTTTATATTCTTGATGAACCGACAACTGGACTACACTTCGAAGACGTCCGAAAACTGCTCGAAGTGCTGCATGAGCTGGTCGATACGGGCAACACGGTCCTCGTCATCGAACACAATCTCGATGTCATCAAAACCGCCGATCACATCATTGATTTGGGTCCCGAGGGCGGCGATGGCGGCGGTCAGATCGTTGCCGTGGGAACGCCTGAAGATGTCGCAAAGGTCAAAGCCAGTTGGACCGGTAAGTTTCTCGCCGAGACGTTCAAACGCCAGGATGAACGACGCTCGAGCGCAAAACAGACCAAGCCGAAAGCAAAGGCGAAGCCCAAAACCAAAGCTGCGCCGAAGAAGAAGGCGCCTGCAAAGCGTAAGAAAGCGACCGCTTAGATCTTACGCTTTGACGACCTTGAACGTCTTAAAATTCACCGCGCTGCAGGTCTTCAGACAGACGAATATCGACCGGTTCACCGCTCAAACGGTTACGATAGACTTGGGTATTCTCCAACACGCGCTGCACGTAGTTCCGCGTCTCGCTGAACGGAATGAATTCCACCCAATCCACTGGGTCAATTTCACCGGCCCGTGGATCACCATATTCGCCAATCCAACGCTGTGGACGTGATGCACCTGCATTGTAAGCGGCGGCCGTCATGATGTAGCTGCCGTTAAACTTATTCAGCAGCGTATCGAGATGCGCCCCGCCAAGCGTCATGTTGTAGCCAGGATCGTCGGTCAACCAGCTCGTACGGAAAGGCAGGCCTTGTCGGCGTGCTTCCTGCTGCGCCGTGCGTGGAACGAATTGCATCAATCCGCGCGCATTGGCGTGACTAATCGCGGACGGATTCATCTCACTTTCTTGGCGCGAGAGCGCTAGCATGAGAGAGCGCTCAACTTGAGGCTCTTTCAGAAGCGGATACTCCACAACCGGATATGCGGCATCTGGCGCAACAACGCCCTTCGCAAGGCCTGCTTTCGCGCCACGCACGCCGATGTCAGCATAGTGGTACTCGCGCCCGATCTCGGCCAGCAATTCGAAGTCTTGCGGACGCGTGAGTTGGTCATCCAAGTGATACGCAAACTTTCGGAAAGCGGCGTCCCAACCATTTTCTGCGAACAGACGCATAGCGCGGACCAAAGAACGGCTGTTGAAATTGTCCCGATCTTCTTGAGTCACCTCATCTGAGGTTTGAAGGTCGATCGTGCTCTGCATGACTTTTTCAGCTGCGAGCTGGCCGTAATAAGAGAACCGATATTCCGCAGCCTTAGCGTAGGCGGTTTGTGCCTCTGTCTCATTGTCCAGCGCTTCATGCGCCCGCCCCATCCAATAGTGCGCACGGGAAAGGCTAATAGGCGTAGAAACACCCGTTTCCAAAGCTTCGAAGTGTTTAAGACCCCGCACTGGGTCGTCCAAATGGCGCAGTGCGATCCAGCCAGCCGTCCATTCAGCTTCAGCAAAATCGCGACCGCTGCTCATGCCATGCGGGGCAGCTAGATCGTACGCGAGTTGCCAATCGCCATCCTTCAAAGCGACCCGTACTTGCGGATGACGAGCCTTCCAAAGGCGTCCACGACCGGCAGCGGGCACGTCTGCGCCATTGATCTCGCGAAGAAGCGGTACGACGCGATCGGTCATGCGGGCGCGGCGGCGCCATTCAGCGCGATCGAACATGAGACCTGGGTGGTCTTGTAATTCTCGCGAAACGGCGTCCACGGCGCTATCAACCCCTCGTGCCCGTCGAATAAGCTTCGAACGCGCATCGAGAAGCGCTTGCCAATCTGGGGTCAACAAGGATTTCATCCGTCCTGCTGCAGTGGTTTGGCGCGTCCAAAGTAGGAAATCCACGCGCTTGCGATGATCTGCTTGCGTCAGCTTGTTCTTGTATTTGGCGAAGGTTTTCTGGCTCACTTCTTTGGGTAGCGTGCGACCATGCCAAGCCTTGCGAACCTCAACCATCGCTTCTTCATCGCGGCCTAATGCGTCGAGGGCTTTAGCGTAGACGATGTGTCCCGGACCGCTTTTGGCACCGCCATGGTTCTCGAACCAGGCGACCCGAGCGCGGGCATCAAGCGAAGAAAGGGCCATGACCTCTTCTGTTCTAGCGCGAATTTCGGACGTTTCAGGCCATCCACCGAGCCGCGTGAGGGCGCGATCCATTTCATCGAAAGACATGCGCCAGTCGCGGCGAGCGCGGTACCACGTGAGAATATCACGGGCCGTCGTGTCGCGGATCTGCGATTCGGCTTGGCGAACCTCGAACCAATCGGAACGATCGACCGCTTGCAGACCATCGCGCAGCAGCGCCGCATCACGAGACGCAATCACGTCAGAGGCCGCAACCAATTGCGGCTTAAGGCTCGGTGCGGTCGCGGTTTGCGCCACACTGGCCAGGCTTGTGGTCATTCCTGTAACCACAGTTAACAAGAATAGAGAGTAGAGCCGATTTCGCATAGACTAAGACAGTGTCCCTATCATTCTCGCCGTTGATACATTCTGATTCCGGTTTATAGGCCGTATATGACCAAACTCTGACCTTTTCGGGTCGGGGTCAAAACCAAAAGTGTGTATCTGACGAATGTTTCATGGTTCAATTCCAGCGTTAATTACCCCATTCAAGAACGGGGCCATTGACCGCGATGCCTTTTCCGACCTGATTGAACGTCAGATTTCGGGTGGGTCGGCTGCGCTGGTTCCCTGTGGTACGACAGGGGAATCTGCGACTTTATCCCATGATGAGCATAAGCAAGTTGTAGAGCTCTGCATTCAAGTCGCTGCCGGGCGCGTGCCTGTCATTGCTGGGGCTGGCTCAAATTCGACCAGCGAAGCGATTGAGTTGATCGAACATGCGAAAACAGTGGGCGCTGACGCAGCTTTGGTGATTTGCCCTTACTATAACAAGCCAGATCAAGCCGGATTGGCCGCCCATTTCAAAGCGATAAATGCCGCCGTTTCCATGCCCATTATCCTTTACAATGTCCCCAGCCGGACCGCGTCTGACTTACTGCCAGAAACGGTCGCTGAACTCGCGAAACTTCCAAATATCGTGGGCATTAAGGATGCGAGCAATGATCTGGGGCGGGTCTCGCTGCACGCGTCATTGACCGAAGGGGAGCAGTTTACGCAGCTCTCGGGAGAGGACCCTTCCAGCCTTGGTCATCGCGCTATGGGGGGAACAGGATGCATCTCGGTGACGGCCAATGTCGCGCCTGAGCTTTGTGCCGAAATGCACGCTGCTTTTGATGCGGGCGACCTCAATAAGGCGCAGGAGATTGATCAGCGCTTGATCCATATTCACCGCGCAATGTTCTACTCTCCGTCTCCGGGACCGGCCAAGTACGTCCTGGCGAAAATGGGTGTTTGCAGCGATGAGGTGCGCCTCCCAATCGTCAAACCGTCGGCGGAGACACAACAAAACATCGACAACGCCCTGAAACGCGCAGGTCTCGGATAAGCACCATGGCGAAGAAGTCTCAAACCAAAGGGCGCAGCGATGGGCTCGTGGCCGAGAATCGTCGCTCCCGCTTCGACTATGCTGTCGAGGACACGCTTGAAGCCGGGATCATGCTGACCGGAAGCGAGGTGAAGTCGCTCCGCAATGGCAAAGCAAATATCGCTGAGAGTTACGCGTCGATTGAAGAGGGTGAGTTGTGGCTCATCAACTCCGATATACCGACTTATGACGGCGCCAACCGTTTCAATCATGCGCCACGGCGCAAACGGAAACTTTTGGTCTCCAAAAGAGAGCGCGCAAAGCTGTCCCAAGCTGTGGAACGCGCCGGCCGGACCATTGTACCGCTTAAGCTGTACTTTAATGAACGCGGCCTCGCGAAACTTTTGATCGGCATCGCGACCGGTAAAAAGGCGCATGACAAACGCGAGACATCCGCAAAACGAGATTGGCAACGCCAAAAAGCGCGGCTCATGAAAGAGAGCTAGACGGTTCGGTCGAGCACTTTTGCGAACAGTTTCGCATCGACATTTCCGCCCGTGAGAATAACGCCGACCGTCTTGCCTTTAGCCTCTTCCGGCAGACGGAACAGAGCCGATGCCAACGCGACCGCGCCGCCAGGTTCAACAACGATGCGTAGCTGACGAAATGCGATCCGCATGGCTTCGTACGCGTGTTGATCTGTCACGGCGCACCCACCCGCTAATCGGGACCCGCTTATGGACCAGGTCAAATCGCCCGGTTGCGGCGTCAAAATAGCGTCGCACACAGACCGAACACCTGGCTCATTGGACTGAACGCTCCCTGCTTCGAGTGAGCGTTTCCAATCATCGTGGCCTTCGGGTTCGGCGGTCCATATTTTGGTTTCTGGGCTAGCTTTCTCTAAGGCCAGCGCAATCCCACTGATCAATCCGCCGCCGCCCGTGCAGCAGATCAGATGATCCAGGGTTTCGCCCTGTGCCTTGGCTTGGTCTGCGATTTCAAGACCGACGGTCCCCTGCCCGGCAATAATCATCGGATCATCGAAACTTGGCACCAAGACGGCCCCACGCTCTTTTGCGATTTGCGCCGCGATCTCTTCCCGGTTCTCAGTTTTGCGATCGTAGAGGCGAACCTCAGCCCCATCATTGGTGACGCCTTCGGTTTTCACATCAGGCGCATCAGACGGCATCACGATCAGCGCTGGCATGCCAAGTCGCCGCGCCGCGCGAGCGACCCCTTGCGCGTGATTGCCAGACGAAAAGGCGACGACGCCGTTCTCGCGCTTCTTCTTGGGAATCTGCAACAAGCGGTTTGTCGCGCCCCGCAGCTTAAAACTGCCAGTCCCTTGCAGGCATTCTGCCTTGATCAGGAGTTTCGCACCCGCGATGTCGTCTAAGACGGACGACGAGAAAATAGGTGTCGTTTCGACATGATCGCGGATGCGCTTTCGCGCGGCGACCACGTCTTTTGGAGTGGGCCGTTTAACCTTCATGACCTTGGGCCTATAGCGGGCCCCGGTCAGCTCGGTCAACTTAGAGTTTGCTGATCAGATCTCGCGCGCCAGACGCGATTTCAGGATGATCTAAGGCGTGCGCTAACACCGCTTCAAAATAGCCAAGCTTGGAGCCGCAATCGTAAGGCGCGCCTTCAAACTCATAGGCAAAGAAGCTTTGTTGCTGCATCAAGCGCGCCATGGAATCCGTCAATTGGATTTCGCCACCTGCGCCCGCGCCTTGGTCTGACAGCAGACCGAAGATTTCAGGCTGGAGGATATAGCGTCCAGTAATGGCGAGATTTGAAGGAGCTTCTTCCCGCGGCGGCTTTTCAACCATAGCGCTCATCTCGATAAGACGACCATCACGCTCACCTTTCGGCGCAATGACGCCATAAGAGGAGACGCGTTCTTCTGGGACGGGATCTACCGCGATAATGTTTCCGCCAACTTGGTTATAGGCGTCGACCATTTGAGCGAGACAGGACTTTTCGGCCTTCACGATGACGTCTGGCAGGAGAATGGCGAACGGTTCATTGCCGACAATATCTCTCGCGCACCAAATCGCATGGCCTAGGCCGAGGGCTTCTTGTTGGCGGGTAAAACTCGCACCACCCGCAGGGAGCCGGGTTTTCTCAACTTCCGCCAGGATGTCGGCTTTGCTGGCCTTTCCACGGAGGTTGGTTTCCAGTTCGAAAGCGAGATCGAAATAATCCTCAATTGCGCTCTTACCGCGACCCGTGACAAAGACGATGT
Source organism: uncultured Hyphomonas sp. (assembly GCA_964400185.1). GTDB lineage: Bacteria > Pseudomonadota > Alphaproteobacteria > Caulobacterales > Hyphomonadaceae > Henriciella. The sequence continues at coordinate 10,650 of CAYNUI010000016.1, read as the reverse complement.
GCTCAATGCCGGCTTCAATCGCCTCGTCGACGACATACTGGAGCGCTGGACGATCTACGACTGGGAGCAGCTCTTTCGGGATGGCTTTTGTGGCAGGCAAAACCCGCGTTCCAAATCCCGCGACAGGCAGCACAGCTTTGCGAATGGTCATTTTGATACTCCAAGTACGCTTCGCGCCTTCATAGCGGGAAACGTGCCAAGATCTAGAGAAGGTTTAGACAGCGCTGATACCGCCTGCGCCGCCAACCCATCCGCCGACAAAAGCGAATGCGACGAGGAGCGATACCAGGATGACAGACATGCGCTGGTGTAGCGGCTGATAGTGGGACTCCAACTGGTCCTGAAGGGCCTTCGCGGGAGACGGAACGGCCTCTACAGGCTCGTCTTTTTTGATCGCCTTTACATGCTTCAGTGCCGCCATTTTCATTTTGGCGTCACCGGTTTCATGCAACTCGCGTTTGCGTTTCGCAGCCATTGTCGTCTCCTTAGAAGACGACACCCTAGAACAGGAACGGCTAATGGGGCCTTAAAACCCAGAAGAATTGTCGAATGAGACGCTTAAACCGTCCGTTTCGCCTTATCCTTAGCGTTTGTCGCCTCAATCGCAGAACGCGCCGCCTGCCATTCACCATCACCCCATTCGGAAAGTCTTGAGAAGTTGCCGCCGGTCGCATTGTACGCCGCCCCATCAATGGCAATGGTTTGACCGTTCACGTATTCGGCCCCCGGACCCATCAGAAAGACGGCGAGATTTACCAGCTCATGCATCTTACCGATTCGGCCCATTGGATTAGAGCCGTCGCGGTTCATGTCTTCTGTGCTTTCAGCTTGCGGCGCGAGGCGTTTCGTCATGCCTTCGGTAGGGAACGGCCCCGGCGCAATCGCATTGAACCGCAGGCCATAACGCCCCCACTCAATGGCGAGTGATTGGGTCATCGTATTTACCGCTGACTTGGACATTGCCGAAGGCACCACAAACGGGCCGCCATTCCAAATCCAGGTCGTCAGGATGGAGATGACATTTCCGCGGTCTCCGGCATCAATCCAACGCTTCCCGATATTGTGGGTCATATAGAATGTCCCGCGAAACACGATGTTTGCGATTGCGTCGAAGCCGCGAATGGAGAGATCTTCTGTGCGCGAGATAAAGTTGCCCGCCGCGTTGTTCACCAGTCCGGTCAGAGCTCCGTGATTGGTCCAAATCTCCTGGGTCATATCGTCAATGGCGTCCGCGACACGGATATCGCAGCCATGCGCAACGACTTTTCCGCCGTGAGCGCTCATCAGTTCTTCTGCTGTTTCCTCACAAACACCGCCGCGGCGTCCGCAAATGTGCACTTCAGCGCCGAGCTTGAGAAAGCCTTCGGCCATTTCTTTACCGAGGCCGGTACCGCCGCCGGTCACTAGGATGCGCTCGCCTTCCATAAGGCCGTCGCGATACATAAGTTTTGAAATGTCCATTTGGCAGCTCCCGCTTCTAATCTCTTAGAACAGGAGGGTAATCCGATGCCGCCCCGAGGGAACCTATTCCGAAGCGGAAACCTCGGATGCCTCTCGAAACGCGTCGATGCCGAACTGGGCTTGTGTGCAAAGCGAGCTGCTATAGGTGCCATCCGACGATTCATAGGCGAGCACGACGAATGGCTCTGTCTGCTTGAAGTCGATGCCACAGGCGGCGCTTCTGTCGCCGCCTAGATGGGTCAACGCGACGGTGTTCCCGGCATCGCCTTTGAACGTCTGATAGACTTGGAACGTCGTGACGTCTCGGCGCACGGCGCGCTCTCCCTTCAAGCGTTGCCAGAATGAACGCCGGTCTTTCTCTCGCGTAACATTGATGACCTGGCCCTCAAAAACGAGATCAGCGGTATCCAATTGCTGCTGTGCGGACTCAAACCGCATACACGAGCACGCCAGCGCGGTTGGCGTCGCGAGCACTATACCCAGGCCGATTGCGATTATTTTCAGATGTCCCATCCCTCGAGATTGCCCGGCAGTTGCGGCGAGAGTGAGGCGCTTACTTGCGAAAAGGCAGCGAGGCGAGCCGCCAAACGAGCCAAAGCGGCATCACGATGGTGGCACCTGCCAGAGCCGGCTTCCAAAAATTCTGAGCCGCCCAAACCAGCAGGCTTCCGAGCGACTCTAAAAAGCGCTGCAATGCTCCGACCATATTCACCTCTGGTGATGCCGGATCGAATTCGCTGGCCATGACCAAAAACCCGACGAGAATGCAAAGCAGCGCCAGCTTGATCCAACCCCATAAGCTTATGCCCAAAAGCCGTAACAAGATATGACGCTTGGTCTTGGGCAGTTTGCCGGTCTTTGCGGCGGTCTCGCCGAGAGTTTCGAGGGCCGGATCGGTCACGGTTTAGGCGACGTTTTTGACGATCTCGACCTGATGCGGATACGGGATCGAGATGCCCTGCTGATCGAACGCTTCTTTGACCTTTTTGATGAGATCAAATCTTACATCCCAATAGTCTGCCGAAGCGACCCAATTTCGTGTCGCGATATCTACTGAGCTGTCGCCCAAATTCACGACTTTGGCAAAGGGTTCTGGATCGCGCATGATCCGTTTGTCCGCATCAACGATCGAAGCGATAATGTTCAGGGCCTTGTCAATATCATCCCCATAATCGATGCCGAACGTGACATCGACGCGGCGGGTCGTGTAGCCGCTATAATTCTTGATCACGCCATCAATGGCTTGGCTGTTGGGAACCATGATTTGAACATTGTCCGGCGTTGCTAAGACGGTCTGGAACAAATTGATGTCTTTCACGGTGCCAGCAGTGCCGGCCGCTTCGACATAGTCGCCGAGTTTGTACGGGCGAAAGATCATGATCATGACACCAGACGCGATGTTTCCAAGCGCGCCTTGGAGAGACAAACCAATGGCGAGCGTCAGTGCGCCCAAGATGGCGACGAAGCTGGTCGCCGGAACGCCAAAGACTTGCAAGACTGCGATGAAAACCGCCGCCGTGACCGCCCAACGAACCATAGAGCCGAAGAAATTGCCGAGCGTGTCATCAATCGTTTCTTGCTTCATCGAGACGGATCGGACCAACCGGCCGAGCCACCCCGCAACTCGAAGACCAATGATGAGGACAATCAAGGCGCCGACGGCTTTGGCCCCAAATCCTAGGATTTGATCCCCGTAATCGGCCCACAGTTTCGCCAAATCGATATTATCCATTATCTATCCCTTAGAATTGGACTGAGTGTTTAAACGCCATCGGCCGAGATCCGGTCGTCTTTGATCTGGCAACAAACGTTGGCGCGCGATTGGTATAACGGCGGCTTTGGACATGGCGAAAACCATCATGCCGCCTTGCGGAAAACACGGCGCATAGGCCTCGTTGAGAACATTCAGACCGCCCGTAAAAGCGCCAAGCGCGGGCATAATCAGACGCTCGCCATCCGTTGCAAAGCATCGCCGTCGTAATGCCCTGACGCGGCTCAAGACCTTTGCGCAGGGATGTAAGTGGCCAGCAATCTCGCCACACTCACCCGTCGGTTCATGGCGAAAGATGATGTCGCCCATTTTTAGCACTTTTGCCGCGCGTCCGCCGAGATGCGCGGGCGGATCGGGATCATGATTGCCCTCGACCCAAACCCAATCGTGTTTCGATGTCAGCTGGCGAATGCGCGACGCATCGTCTTCACTGAGGCGCGTTTCGGCTTTTCGATCATGAAAGCTGTCACCCAACGAGATCACGCGCTCGGGCTTTAGCTGCGTGCAGAGCGTTTCGACGATCGCGAGGGTCGCGCTCGTATCATATGGCGGCAGCATTTGCCCACGTGTGGCGAAACTCGACCCCTTTTCAAGGTGCAGATCTGAAACGACCAATGTGCGTTCTTGCGCCCACCAAAGTCCCCCTTCTGGCAAAGGGGTCAGCAGCTCTCCTCGCAGATGCAGATGCGTTTCTTGGGACTGGGGTTGCAGCGCAGCACTCATGGGCTCCAAGGTGGCGCGCGCCGCAGAAGGGGTCAATTCTAAATTGCGCTTATGCGCGCGACTTTACCACGACTCTTTGTAAGGCCGCAGATCCATTTCGTGGGTCCATGCCGGGCGTGGTTGCGAGTGAACAAACCAATAGGCGTCGGCAATCGCATCTGGAGAAAGACCGCCATCTTCACCGAGGGCATCCAGATATTCTCCGAAACGGCTGCGAACCATCTCGCCGTCGATCACTCCATCAATAATGAAATGCGCGACATGCACCCCTTTCGGGCCATAGTCGCGCGCGAGCGATTGAGCCAGCATACGCAATCCGGCTTTCATCATTGCGAAATGCGCAAAGTTGGGCTTCCCACGCATGGACCCCGATGCACCTGTGAAGAATTAACTGCCCTGGCCCTGCTTCGCCAATCGAGGAATGGCGCGCTTAGCAGTGAGGAAGGCGCCAAAACAACCAACCCGCCAGAATTGCTCCACCACATCGGGCTCCAGCTCTTCAAATGGGATGATTGCGTTGTTTCCGGCATTGTAGAGGACCGCATCAATGGGGCCCAATGTGTCGGCATGTGCGAAAAGCGCGTCCAGGTCCGCTTCCGAAGTAACATCCACGGCGAGGCTTTCTGCTTTGCCCCCGGCCTCAGTGACTTCAGCTGCGAGTTGCTCGACTTTGGACGCGGTGCGTCCCGTAATGATGACGTGGCGGTCTTCCTTTGCAAAGCGCCGCGCCAGTGCGCCGCCAACGCCCGCTGACGCCCCTGCTCCGAGTACAATCACCGATCCAGCCATAGCGTTTCTTCCTCCGGTTTTAGATTTCTAAAATAAGCCTATCGCAGCTTCTTAATCGTGGATATGGGAACGCTCTAAGCAGACAGGAAGTCAAGCATGGCGAGATTAGAGGGAAAAACCGCGCTCATTACAGGAGCCGCCCGCGGGATCGGCGCGGCGATCGCTACAGCATTTCGTGACGAAGGCGCGCGGGTCATCGTGACGGACATTGATGTTCCGGCCGGAACCGATTTTGCCAACAGCATCGGAGCCCAGTTTCTCAAGCTCGATGTGAGCCAAGAAGCAGATTGGGAGACTATCGACGCTGAGATTGAGGCGCTTGATATCTTGGTCAACAATGCCGGTGTTACGGGGTTCGAAGAGGGCGTGGTCGCGCATGATCCAGAGCACGCATCCTTAGAAGACTGGCATAAGGTCCATAAGGTCAATCTCGACGGGACCTTTATGGGTTGCCGGTTCGCTATCAAAAAGATGAAGGGCCGGAAACGCGGAAGCATTATTAATGTCTCGTCTCGCTCGGGCCTTGTCGGCATTCCCGGGGCCGCGGCCTATGCGTCATCGAAAGCCGCCATTCGCAACCACTCCAAGACGGTTGCCCTCTATTGCGCCGAACAAGGGTGGGATATTCGCTGCAATTCGCTTCATCCGGCGGCAATTCTAACCCCGATGTGGGAGCCCATGCTCGGGAATGGACCGGACCGCGAGGCTAATATGGCGGCAATGGTCGCCGATACGCCTGCTCGGCGGTTTGGTGATCCCGAGGAAGTCGCCGCCTTGGCGGTTCTTCTCGCGTCTGATGAAGCACGATACATTACCGGCTCCGAGCTTTCGATTGATGGTGGCATTCTTGCCGGTTCTGCAACCAGTCCGAAACAGGCGGAAGACTAAGTCTTTGTAACGCAATTCAAGACATAGCATTCAATTGGGATTGTGCTTATCTCGTTTTGTGCATCGATTAGGGGATTCTCGTAAGCATGTCTGACCTTCCTGAAGGCTATTCGATTACGACGGCCGAGCTGGATGACATTCCGGCCCTTATCTCGGTCGACAAAGCCGCATCGGCTCTGTTTGCGCCGACGGGCCTGCTCGAACCGGAAGCTTTAGACGACCACGTCCCGGCTGACGTGTTCGAAACGGAAATCCCGAGTGGAAATGTCTTCGCGGCGCGCAATCAGCATGGTTGGGCGATCGGATTTGCGCTGGTCCGCTTGCGTGGCAGCGGGCTTTATCTTGATCAAGTTAGCGTGCATCCCGATCATGGTCAGATGGGGATTGGGCGGGCCTTGGTCATTCGTGTCCTAACCGAGGCTGAAGCGCGGAAGCTTCCGCATGTCAGCCTCTCCACCTTCCGAGACCTGCCGTGGAATGGTCCGTTCTATGCCTCGATGGGGTTCAAAGAAATCGCCGCCGACCGGCTCGAGCCGTATATGAAAGACATTGAAGAAGCCCAGCGACCCTTTATGGACGTTTCTGAGCGCTGTTTTATGCGTCGCAAAGTCCGCCGAAACCTATTTCGTTTCGGCATAAATAAACCGGATCCAGAAACATGACCGCTCCTACTCCATCTTTCCCAGCGACGCGCCTGAGGCGGTTACGACAAGCGGGATGGGTAAGAGATCTGACGCGCGAACACATTCTGACGCCTGCAGACCTGATCTGGTCCATGGTCGTGCATGATGGGCAAGACGCGAAGATCCCGGTCTCGGCGATGCCTGGGCTCGAACGGCTAAATGTGGCTGAAGCGGCGAAAGCAGCCAAACGCGCCGAAGCGCTCGGCATACCCGCCATTGCCATCTTCCCTCACATTGATCCGTCCAAGAAAGATGAGGACGGGCGCGAGAGCCTCAATCCGGACGGACTCATCCCAAACGTGATCAAAGCCATGAAGGATGCAGCGCCGAATGTCGGCGTCATATGCGATGTTGCGCTGGATCCGTTCACCAGCCACGGCCATGACGGCCTGATCGATGAAGCTGGATACGTCCTGAATGATGAAACGAGTGCTGTGCTTGTCGAACAGGCGCTTGTCCAGGCCGACGCCGGCGCAGACGTGGTCGCTCCATCAGACATGATGGATGGCCGTATTGGCGCGATCCGCACAGCCCTCGAAGACGCCGGTCACACCAATACAATGATCCTGTCTTATGCGGCGAAGTATGCGAGCGGCTTCTATGGTCCGTACCGAGAAGCCATCGGCTCGGCGACGGCCCTGATCGGTGACAAGAAGACGTATCAGCAAGACCCCGCAAACACGGATGAAGCCTTGCGTGAAGTCGCGATGGATATTGAAGAAGGCGCGGACATGGTCATGGTCAAACCTGGCCTACCTTACCTCGATATCGTTCGACGGGTGTCCGAAACGTTCAGCGTTCCCACCTTCGCGTTTCAGGTGTCCGGGGAGTATGCGATGATCCAAGCGGCCGCGCAAAACGGTTGGATTGATGGCGAGCGCGTGATGATGGAAACTCTGCTAAGCTTTAAGCGCGCGGGTGCGAGTGGTATCATCACTTACTTTGCGGAGACAGCCGCTCAGAAACTCGCATAACACTGCGGCTCAAGGTGGGAGCAAACATGTCCAAGCCACAGAATGTCATTGCTAGAAAACTCGCCAATGCGCTGATGAAAGATGCAGAGATTGGTGACCGAACGCAAATGGCGCTCGGCCCAGGTGGGCGCTTAGGCACAAATGCGGTGAAGAAATTGATGGGCGGCCTATGGGTTGGGGGGACGGCGTATCTTACCTCGGATGCTGTTGAGTTTCATCCCAATGGTCTCAACCGCGCCATGCACAAAGACCCAGACTCCCTCAGCGTCGTTCTGCCATTGCGAAGTATTACGGGCGTTGAAACACGGTTTGGCATCGCCACGCAGATTATCGATATCAAGACCGCAATCGGCACGCTCTCGATCCGCTGTTATGGCGCTAAAGGCTTCGCCGAAAAGATTGAAAGCGTGCGTAAGGCTTAGTCGTCGGCGGGCAATTCGATGGAGGTCCTTTTTCGCCACATGCGAATGTCCGCATAGGTCTCGACTGGCACTTCGATCTCTGTCGCCCAAATACGATTAAACCGTATCGGCCGATCCAAAATACCTGAGTAGAGCGCATCAATCTCCGGAAGCTCCGGCGGCGCCCCATAGCAGAGGCTGACATGCGGATCGAAGGTGCGGCTGGCTCTGAAGCCTGGCACAGCCTCTAATGCTGCCCTTAAGTCTGCGAGCTTCGCCGACAGTTCGAAGCGAACGAACAGCGACATCGTAAACAACTCCGTCCGATCAATCTCGATCGGCGTGAGGTCGAGTGCCTGGGCCGATCCAAACATCGAATTGAGATCGGGTTCGAATGATTGCAGGGATCCGAGCGTCATATGAGGCTGAAACCTCGCACCCCTCTGCGCATCAGCGAGTTTGTCGGTAGTCTGCCTGATGCGAGCATGGTCTGCATCACTCGGCACCAACCAGATGGTGGTCAGCTTCTGCCGGGTCACTCGTCCCAAGTCTCATACTTTTCGCGCATATAAGCGACGCCATCGAGCACGATCTCTTCGAGCACATCCATATCGATATCTGCGAGCTTATTCACGTAGAGACACGACTTTCCGAGTTTGTGCTTTCCGAGACGAGAAAGCTTCTCTTGCATTTCCTCGGCGCGATAGCCGGGCATGATGTAAAAGACGAGATTGCTTTTGCGTGGGCTGAAGCCGGTCAGGATCATCTCACCTTCTCGCCCGCTATCATATTTATAGTGGTAGCGACCATATCCGATGATGCTCGGACCCCACATTTGCGCTTTTGCCCCGACAACTCGGTCGAAAAAGTCGAGCAAAGCTTCAGCATCCGCCTTGCGGGTTGGATGCTCCACGGCGGCAACAAAGTCTTTCGGGTCTACGCCAGTAATTTGCGTTTTGTTTTCTGACTTTGCCATCCGAACCTCCTAACCGATCGTCACTTTTGCTCCGAGATCGAGAACCACGATCAACACAATCGCGATTATGAGCAGCGCCGCGGAAAGCGCAATATTGATAAGAACCGCGCGGTCAGCGTCTTTTCGCTCCATCCAAGTTCTCGGACGGATGTCGCGCACCCGAAACACAACCAGCGCTGACAGCACAAGGCTGGCCACGTTCAAGGCGAGCAAGAGCCCCGCCCGAGATGCGAGGGCCCATTCCCCGGTTCCGATAAACAAACCAATTGCGGCGCCAGGTGGCAATAAGGCAGCCGCGACCATCACACCAACCAAGGTCGCATTGGCGCCGCGAGTAAGCGACAAAGCCGCGGCTGCGCCTGCTGCGATCGCGAGGGCCATTCCGTCCAATCGAACTTCGGCGCGAGACATCAGCTCACGACTCTCAAAGTCTACGGGGATAGCGAACGAGATCAAAATCGCACAAGCCAGAGCGATGATAACGCCGATGCCGAGCGTTCGTGCGGCGCCAAATAACAGTTTTCGATCGCCCAGCGCCGCTCCGAGAGAGAACCCCATTATGGGTCCCAGGAGAGGCGCGATCACCATTGCACCGATCACAGCGGCAACGCTGTTGGAATGCAGGCCGACCGCGGCCACGATGGTCGACAGGATAACTAAGACGACAAAGTCACGATCCAGCTTCGCGTCAGCTGAGATGTCATGATAAAGCTCTTCGCGAAGGGCCAACTTGCGTTGTGACGCGCGCTTCTGTTGAAGCTTTGTGTCTTCGGGAATGGCAGGCGCCGTCGCTTCCAGCGAGACGATCGAGATCCGCCAATCTTTCTCATCTTCAAGGCACGATTGGAGATTGTCTAGCAGGGTCTGACGCGTCCCATCTCGTAAGAATACCGAGACGTATCGTCGATCTTTTTGTTCGAGCGGAACGACCACGTAATCGATCGGATCAGCGGCGCGGATGGCGCGCAGAGCGGTCTCGAAGAGATCGCCATCACGCATATGAAGATCGAGGCGACGCATTATTTCGATCCGCGCTTCATGCGGGCGAGCAGGCTACTCGTATCCCAACGATTGCCGCCCATGGCTTGGACGTCCGCATAATACTGATCGACGAGTGCGGTGACGGGCAGACTAGAACCATTCTCGCGCGCGGTTTCGAGCGTAATCCGTAAATCCTTGCGCATCCAGTCGACCGCGAAGCCGTGCTCATAATGCCCGTCGCGCATGGTCTCCCAACGGTTTTCCATTTGCCAGCTTTGGGCCGCTCCGCCGCTAATCGCTTCAATGACTTTGGCGACATCGAGATCGGCTTTCTCTGCAAAATGGAGCCCCTCGGCAAGGCCCTGCACCAAACCAGCGATGCAGATTTGATTGACTGACTTAGCGAGCTGTCCCGCGCCGCTATCACCAATCAAAGTCATGCGCTTGCCATAAGCATCCATAATCGGTTCAGACGCGGCAAAAGCGGCCGCATTGCCGCCGCACATAATGGTGAGTTGGCCATTCTCAGCGCCCGCTTGGCCGCCGGAGATAGGAGCATCTAAGAAAGACGCACCTTTATCTTTCGCGCGCCCATAAAGCGATCGCGTAAGTTTCGCGCTGGCGGTGGTGTGATCGACAATGATCATCCCTTCGCTAATGCTTGGCTCCATGGCGTCATAGACCGCTTCCACGTCGGGATCATCGCCAAGGCAGAAGAATACGATCTCAGCACCAGAAGCGGCTTCAGCGGGGGTCGTCGCGGCTTTTCCATTGTTCTCGGCGGCCCAAGCTTCGGATTTCGCCGTGGTGCGGTTCCAAACTGTGACCTCGTGCCCGGCTTTGGCCAAATGACCCGCCATCGGGTAACCCATCACGCCTAAGCCAAGAAATGCAGTTTTCGCCAAATCCAATCTCCAAAGTCTGGCGTTCGAAGAAATCGAACAAATTTCATCTAAATCCGAGCGGCCATTCTCAACCGATATTCACCCTGATGCCCTATGAG
>CAYNUI010000015.1:10140-20304 GCA_964400185.1 uncultured Hyphomonas sp. | reverse complement strand
TATCAAATCGTGCTCACCAAAGCCGACAAAATGAAAAAGACGGCGCTTGATGCGGTAACGGCTAAAATCGAAGCAGCGCTCAAAAAACATCCCGCCGCCCATCCGCTCCCCCGTGTCACGTCCTCCGAAAAAGGGTATGGGATTCCCGAACTACGCGCAGAAATAGGCCAACTCGTGGAGGGCTAAATGTCAATCAAAATCCAAACTGCGGATCTGGAAACACCAGAATTTGCGGCTTTGATTGATGCCCATGCCGAGCTGATGCTGAGCTTATCGCCCCCCGGCTCTTGCCATTTCTTACCCATGGAAGGCCTGCGAGACCCGGACGTGACCGTTTGGGAAATGCGCGATGGAGAAACCCTGGTGGGATGCGGCGCCTTGAAAGAGCTATCCAACGACCATGGTGAGCTGAAGTCCATGCACACGCTCTCGACCCGGCGCGGCGCGGGGTTTGGCCGTAAGATGCTGGATCATGTTCTCGCTGAAGCGCGAATGCGTGGCTATTCCAAGATTAGTCTTGAGACCGGCAGCACCGATGGGTTCAAACCGTCCCGAACGCTCTATTCGAGCAGCGGGTTTGAGCTTTGCGGACCGTTTGGAGACTATAAGGTCGATCCACACAGTGTCTTCATGACCAAAACGCTTTGATTTCACGCGCTTCTTGAGTTCCATTCCGGCTCAAATCCGGCTAAAGGCCTGCGCCATGACTGATGCCCAGACCAGCCCGGCTCAAATGACCGCAGAAACGCTCTCTGAGGCGCTGCCCTATATTCAGCGCTATGCGGGTCGCACGGTGGTGATCAAGTATGGCGGCCATGCCATGGTCGATGAGGCTTTGTCAGACGCGTTCGCGCGCGACGTGGTCTTGCTCAAACATCTCGGCGCCAACCCAATTGTGGTGCATGGCGGCGGGCCGCAAATCGCGAAATTGCTAGAACGGCTGGGGATCCAGTCAGAGTTCCGCGATGGTTTGCGGGTGACCGATGACGCGACCATGGAAGCGGTGGAAATGGTGCTCTCTGGCCCGATCAATAAATCTATCGTGCGCGCGATCAATGCGGCTGGTGGAAAAGCCGTCGGCCTCTCAGGCGCAGATGGCGACCTGATGCGCGTGACCAAAGCGACGCGGACCACGCGCGATGAGAGCAGCGAGATCGAAAAAGTCGTCGATCTTGGCTATGTTGGCGAACCTGACAAAATTGACATCTCAGTGCTCAACGCGCTGATGCAGAGCGAAAAGGCAATCATTCCTGTCATCGCTCCTGTCGGGGTTGGCGAGGATGGTCGGCGCTATAACGTCAACGCCGATAGCGCTGCCGGGGCCGTGGCTGCTGCCCTTCAGGCAAAACGCCTCCTGCTGCTGACAGACGTCCCAGGTGTGCTCGATAAGAGCGGCGAGCTGATCCGCGAAATCCGCCGTGACCGGGTCGACAGTTTGATGGAAGATGGCACAATTACAGGCGGGATGATTCCGAAACTTGAAACGGCTGCAAAAGCCGTCAACATGGGTGTTGGAGGGGCAGTGATTATCGATGGGCGTGAAAAACATGCCCTCATCATGGAGCTCTTCACAGAACATGGCGCAGGTACCTTTGTCTATTAAGCTAACCACGCTCGCTGTCCTCGCCGTCCTCGCGGCCCTTGTTTGGCCCAGTGAGGCGGACGCCCAGAACCGATCGAGCGGATGGGAAGTCTGCAACGAAACCAGCTACATTATCGAAGCCGCAACCGCCCGGCATGAAGGCCAAGGCGTAGTTGTTGAAGGCTGGACCCGCTTGCGCCCCGGCGCCTGCGAAAAGGTGGTCGAAGGCGCGCTGCAGCCTGGCATCCACTATCTGTTTGGACGCTCGTCGACGGCCCACCGTGGCGGCCGCAAATATTGGGGCGGCAAGAGCAAGCTCTGCATCGATCCAACCGGGAGTTTCGCGGTCGAGAACATTCCAGACTGTACCGTCATGGGATTGGAGTCGCGCGAGTTCCGCCCGGTTCTGGTCGAAAACGCCAATGGTTGGCGCACCAGTTTCACCGAAACGGATAAGCGCAATCTCGAACAAGCCAGCGCGGCGGGTGTGCAGCGCCTGCTCGACAATGCTGGCGTATATTCAGGCCGGATCGATGGCTATTTGGGCCGCAAAACCCGCGCAGCGATTGGGGATTTTCTGAAATCAAAAGGCCTCAATGCCAATACATCTGATGCGGACTTGATGGACATTTTGGAGCAAACCGCCATGGATCGCGCCCGCAATGTTGGGCTGACCTTCTGCAATCGCACCAATAAGCGCATCTGGAGCGCCATGGCGCGGCGACGTGGTGAAGGCTGGGAAAGCCGGGGCTGGTGGCTCTTAGAGGCAGGCGGTTGCGCCCGCGTCATTGACGAGCCGCTTCTCCAAGCTGGCCTGTTTGCTTATGCCGAAATGGAAGATGGCGATGGCGAGGTGCGGATGTTGACCAAAGGCAGCGACGCCTTCTGCGTCTCTAAGGCCAAGTTTGCCATCACTGGCCGGGAAGCCTGCGAAGAAGCGGCTTATCGCACTGGTCTCTTCGTTGCAACACCTGCCCCGGTCAACCGTAAACTGGTCTTCGAGTTTTTTGAGCGCGATTTTGGCGAGGCTGTGGATGCCAGCTGACGGGGATCGCCCTCGCCCGGATTTAAAGGATCGCCGCGTCTGGGTCTTCGACTTGGACAACACGCTGTATCCAGCCGAATGCGATCTGTTTGCCGAGATCGATCAGCGCATGACCGATTTCGTGGCCCGCTTCTTAAGGCTTCCCCGCGATGAGGCCCGCGCTAAGCAAAAACAATATTATGCTGAGCATGGCACGACCCTGAATGGGCTCATGACGCTGCACGGCATGGAGCCGGACGAGTTCCTCGCCCATGTCCACGAAATCGACTTGTCGCCCTTGCCGAGAACGCCAGATCTCGCCGAGGCGATCGGAGCGCTGCCGGGTCGCAAGTTCGTCTATACGAATGGCTCGCGCGGCCATGCAGAACGCGTGACCGACTATATGGGCCTCGCCGACGTGTTTGAGGGCTCGTTCGCGATCGAAGACAGCGCGTTTAAACCTAAACCGGCTCAATCCTCCTATGATGCCTTTATCACCCAGTTCGAGATTGACCCTCGGCAGGCCGTTTTCTTCGAAGACTTGGCTAGAAACCTCGCCCCCGCGCATGCCATGGGCTTCTCCACCGTCCTCGTTCAGTCGGAAAAAGACTGGAGCCATGAGCCTGCGGCAGCTCGCCCCGCTGGAATAGGGGATGACCTGCCCTCACATATCGACTATGTGACCCGCGACCTGACGCAGTTCTTGCGCTCAGTGCTCGTTTAAAGACGAATAGAAAGACCCCGCTCATGCCTGAACGCTTAGCCGCTTTGATCAATTCTGCTTGGGACAACCGCGCGGATCTGAACACCGACACGCAAGGCGAGATCCGCGAAGCCGTAGATGCCTCTCTCTCGCTCCTCGATAGCGGCGAAGTCCGTGTCGCAGAGCCGGACGGCAATGGCGGGTGGAAAGTCAATGAATGGCTGAAAAAGGCGGTTCTTCTGTCTTTTCGTCTGACCCCAAACTCGATCACAGCTGGCGGACCGGGGATGAACGCGACCTGGTGGGACAAGGTTGGCAATAAGTTTGAAGGATGGACAGCAGGTGACTGGGAGACGGCAGGCTTCCGCGCGGTTCCGCCTGCGACCGTGCGCCGTGGGTCTTACATCGCGCCGGGCGTGGTCCTGATGCCATCGTTCGTAAATATCGGCGCCTATGTGGATAGCGGGACAATGGTCGATACCTGGGCAACGGTCGGTTCGTGCGCTCAGATCGGGAAGAATGTGCACATCTCTGGCGGCGCCGGGATTGGCGGCGTGTTGGAACCGCTGCAAGCCAGCCCCGTTATTATTGAAGACAATTGCTTTATCGGCGCCCGCGCCGAGGTGGCCGAAGGCGTCATCGTACGCGAAGGGTCGGTTCTAGCGATGGGCGTTTTCCTCTCGCAATCGACCAAAATCGTCGATCGCCAAACCGGCGAAGTGCGTTATGGCGAGGTTCCCCCTTATTCCGTCGTGGTCCCAGGCAGCATGCCCGGTCAAAATGGCGGACCGGCGCTTGCAGCGGCGATTATCATTAAAACCGTGGACGAGCGCACGCGCTCCAAGACCGGCATTAACGAGCTTCTTCGCGACTAAATAGGCTTCCATGACGAAGCCGTCATGACCGCCCCTATTGCCAATCCGGACTTATCCATCGTTTTATTGGCCGCAGGGGCTCGATTTGCAGAAAATGCTCGTTATACTGGGCACTTAATAGACGGAGTTCTCCGTGACGATAAAAATCGCAGGACGGCATATGGATGTAGGAGACACGCTCAGCGAGCGTATTTCTGATGGTCTGGAAGCCGCTGTCACCAAATATTTCGATCGCAGCTTTGACGCCAATGTAACGGTGGAAAAACGCGGGCATGAAATCATCACCGATTGTAATGTTCACCTGCCTTCAGGGATTGTTTTGCAATCCACAGGGACGGCAAGTGATCCTTACGCGTCTCTAGAAGACTCACTGGAAAAGATGGAAAAGCGAGTGCGTCGCTACCATCGCCGCCTTAAAGATCACCACAAACGCACCCCCCTCCCGAGTGAACCTGCGAACGCTTTCATCATTAAAGGGACCGATGATGAAACCCCTGAGGATAAGGGTGAGGCACCCCTAATTGTCGCTGAATCGGCCTCCGATGTGAAAACCATGTCGGTGTCTGAGGCGGTAATGCAGTTGGAACTGTCAGACACCCCTGCCGTTTTGTTTCGAAATGTGAAACACAGCGGCCTCAACATGGTGTATCGCCGTGAAGATGGGAATATCGGGTGGGTTGATCCGGCGGGACATTCCTCGACCGGCTGAACCGATAGGTCAAAGTAAATGGCGAATGATCTTACAAGCCTCCTTTCGGAGGGTGTTATTCTTGGAACTGTTGCGAGCGAAAGCCGTAAACAGGTGCTGGGCGCGCTTGCCGACGCGATTGGCAGCAAAGTCGGCATCGATGGGCGCGATATTTTTGATGCGGTCATTGAACGAGAAAACCTGGGCTCAACCAGTGTAGGCGAAGGCGTCGCTATCCCGCACGCCCGTATTCCGGCGCTCGCCAAGCCCGTCGGCGCTTTCGTGAAACTCGATCAAGGCGTTGATTTCGATGCGATTGATGGACGACCATGCGATCTCATTTTCATGCTTCTGGCCCCACATGCTGCTGGCGCCGACCATTTGCGCGCCTTGGCGCAGGTGAGCCGGACGTTCCGCAATGCCGATCTCCGCGCCGCCTTGCGTGATGCGTCAGACGTGGATGCTATTCAACAGATCCTTTGCCCCCAAACGGCCGACATCGGCGCGGCGTAAACGGATCGTGACTGGCGTCTAAACCGGCGCGGCCTATATCTCCTTTCGGGTTAAGGAGAGACACATGAAAATCAAAGCAAGCTTGATCGCTATGGGAGTGGCGATCAGTCCAGCCGCATTTGCGCACAACACGCATTTGCCACTCACCCAGCAAGCACAGCCTGTGCCGATCACGACCACCGATCTCGGCGATGGGTTGTATATGCTGCAAGGCCGCGGTGGAAATATTGGGGTCCTCGCGGGCGAAGACGGCGTCTTTGTCATTGATAGCCAATATGCCGATATGGCCCCAGGCATCCTCAATGCGGTCAATGAGATCGCAGGCGAGAAACCACGTTATCTGGTCAACACCCACTGGCATGGCGATCATGTCGGCGGCAATGAGATTATCGGCGAAGCCGGTGCCACCATTATTGCCCATCAAGGCGTCCGGGACCGCGTCACCGTCGATGTGACACGCGACTTTTTCGGTCAGGAATCGACAACACCCGCCTCACCTGAAGCGGCGTGGCCCGTGATCACCTTTAATGATGAAATGACGCTTTACCTCAATGGCCAAACGGTTCGCCTCATCCACGCGCCTGACGCTCACACGGATGGCGATACATTCATCTATTTCGAAGAGGCTGATGTCCTTCACACAGGTGATTTGATGTTCAGCGGGATGTTCCCCTTTGTCGACATCACCTCGGGCGGGAGCTTCTCTGGCTTTGCCGCCGCCTCGCAGGCGATGCACGACACGATCGGCGAAGACACGCGCATCATCCCGGGCCATGGCCCGCTTTCAACCCGAGCTGATATTGCTGACATTCTTGAGATGTTAGACGGCACAGTCAGCGCGGTTCAGGCGGAAGTTGATGCCGGTAAGGACATCGAAGCGGTTCTAGACGCGGCGCCTTTAACGCCTTGGGTCGAAGAGTGGGCTTGGGGCTTTATCGATGAAGCCCGTTTCACGCGGCTGATCTATGGCGACCTGGTATCGAGTGCGAGCGAGGCGGACTAACGCCTAATTGCCGCCATTTCCTTCAGGGCGGTTCTCACCCATGCGAGGATCGCCAGCGGGGATGATGGACTCTTCTTCCAGAGCTTCCCATTCGACATCGAGCATGAAGCTGCGCACGTCTTGGATCGACTGTTCGGCGGCCTCTTCTTGCGGGAGGTGACCGACATCATCATAGACGATCATGGTTGAACCTTCGATCGTATCGGCGAACTTTTGCGCGCCGGATACGGGCGTCAGCTTGTCATCCTTACCCCACAAGATGAGGGTCGGCACATTGATCTCGGCCATTTTTTCCGGCGTCGCGGGAACGCGGTCTCCGGCCATTATGGCGAGCAGGGTCTCGCGATGCCCCGGCGCACGCGACAAGGCCACATAGCGCTCGACCAGAGCGTCCGTGACGAAGCTTTGATCGGTGTAAGAGTCTTCAAGACCTGAGCGCGTGAGCGAGGTCATATCCAAGTCTTTCATTACCGCACGAGCAACCGGATTGGCGAGCAATCGGAAGATAAATGGGCCCTCATCCTCTGCGTCCGGATCGTCCGGCCAGCCTGAAGAATCGACGAGGATCAAGCCATCCACTGTTTCCGGATAGGCGAGCGTATAAGACCAGGCTGTGTTGCCGCCCATGGAGTTGCCCGCAATCGTGAACCGGTCCACGCCGAGATCTTGCGTCACTTCGTGGACGACGTCTGCGAAGCGTTCAATGTTGGCAAGCTCAGGGTCTTCGGCCCGCGACAGGCCATGCCCTGGAAGGTCGAGCGTGATGACGCGGAAATCGGCTTCGAGATCGCTCTTCCAGGCGTCCCAAGTGTGCAGCGAGGACGAGAAGCCGTGAACCAGGACAATCGCAGAACGATCATGCGGACCGGTATCGGTGTAGTGGATCTTCAACCCGTCATCCAAGGTCATGAATTGCGTGTCTTGGACCGAGTAAATCGTCTCGAGTGTATCATAAGGAATGTCAGCGCGTCGCAGCGCCAACCAGCCGGCGGCAAGGACGGCGACAATGGTGAGGATTACGGCCAGCGTTCTGCGTAACATCCGATTACTCCACAAGACCCCGCTGTCGTAAAAGCTTCAAAAATGGGCCCTGTCAAAGGAAAGTTTCATCCGCCACAGACCGAACAGTCCGGGTTCGGACGAAGTTTCACAATACGGGTTTCTCCGCCAAGCCCATCAATAATAAGCAATCGCCCGATCAGTGGCTTTCCTGCATCAGCGATTAGCTTAATCGCTTCCAGAGCCATGTTTGTGCCGACAATGCCGGTGAGCGCCCCAACCACACCAACGTCATCGCAGGCTTCGGCATCTGGCGGCGTTTCAGGCACGAAACACTGATAACAGGGGGCGGTTTCGTCTTTCCCGGAGGCGTAAACGCTGACCTGGCCGCTCCAACGGCTGGCGGCCCCAGAGACCAGATAGCGCCCGCTTTCGTGTGCCACGCGGTTGAGCAAGAACCGCGTCTCGAAATTGTCTGTCGCGTCGATCAGAATGTCGCCGGTCGGGGCATCCCCGTCCGAGAAACGATCCGTTCGAACCCGAACGCGTACATCCGGATTGAGGGCGGTAAGGCGCTGGCTGAGGGTTTCGGCTTTGCTTTGCCCGATCTCATGGTCGGCGAATTGGATTTGTCTTTGCAGATTGGATCGATCAACCGCGTCATCATCCCAAATCTCAATCTCGCCTACTCCAGCAGCCGCGAGATAGAGCGCACACGGGCCGCCAAGCGCCCCGGCCCCGATCATTGAAACAGAGGCGTCTCGGAGCTTTTGAACACCTGGTCCGCCAATTTCTTTTAGCAAAATGTGGCGCTTGTGACGCTCGATTTGGGTCGCGGTGAGGCTCATAAGCCTGTCTTTAAAGGGGAATCCAGCCTGTGGCGAGCCTGAACGCGCACTGAGCGACTTTGTCACGAACTTGTCTCATTTCATTAAATTGCTGCCACAAGTTCTTACTAAAAGGTTAACAACCAAATAGGGTTCCTTCTGGGAGGATGGCTGATGACTGATCACGCAACAGGTGCGCCGGGCGGGCTGACCGAAAAAGACATTGTCGATCTCACGAAACGCCCCAGCGACGCGTATAATCAAGTCGTTCTGCAGGCCGATTACACCACGAGAGCGGCGCTTAGCTTCTACCGCTTCCGCCAATTGGGCGGTGATTACCACTTGCCCGCGCGCAAGAAGAAGCAGCCTGAGAGCCCGCGCCCTGAAAGCGAAGAGGCGCCGCACAAATATCACCATCGGAAACTGAAGCTCGGAGAGTCAACCGGGCGCGGCGTCCATTATATTTCCAGCCACCCAAAAGTGCCGATGCTGCAAATGTCGATCATCGCTTTGATGATCATCTTTGAAAGCGCCGCGAACGCCTATTTCTTTGCTAAAGAGAGCGAGTTCGGTCTTGCGGGCGGTATTTTCCAAGCGGCGGCTGTCTCGCTCGCCAACGTCGCCACGGCCTTCTTTATCGTTGGCTATTGGGGCATGCGTCACATTTCCATGCCAATCGACTTAGAGAATATTTTCAGCCGTCGAAACTTGTACGTTTTGACCGGCCTCCTTGCGATCGTGGTCGGCCTCTCGCTGGTCTTCCTGGTCAACCTCTCGGCCGCGCATTATCGCAATATTCTCGATATGCAGGCTTTGGGACAGGGCTTGCCGGCGGATCTTCCAACAACAGTTTTGCCACACTTCATTGTCGACCCCGCGGTCTGCGAGAAAATTCTGACCTCGCCACTCGGCGAGACGATTGGTAGCGCGGCCACGAATGCGATGTGCCGGCCGTTTGCGCTGCACTCGCTCGACGCCATGGTTCTGTTCGCGCTGGGTCTCGCCATCGCAGCCTTTGCCGCCTTTGAGGGCCGCCGCCTCGACTCGCCGTTCCCGGGCTTCAGTGACTCGGCCCGTGGTCTCGAACGGGCGCGGTCTGACCTACAAGATGCAATGTTTGACTTCGAAGAAAGCTATGACGACATCAAAGATCTCGTGCTGGAAGTGAAGTACGGCCCGGAAGCGATGGACGACAAGGATCTCAATCCGAAAGAGAAGATGGTCATCCACCGGACCATGCAGGAGATGATGGCTCCGTTCCAAAAACTCCTGAGAACCACAGATGATGGCTTGTCAGATGAGTTCGGTCTTGAGCATGATATTGTGGATCAATTCCGGGTAAAGGCTGAGGGGTAATGGCGCGGCGTCGGCGATCGAGGCAAAAGAAGCAACGTAACCAGGCCATTTTGAACTTTGTTCTCGCCGGCCTCGCGGTTGCGATTATCGGCTTTTCCTTCTTTGCGCTCCAGCCGGAGCCGTATGATGAGGTGACGCTGTGCGAAATCTCAGATGAGTTGCCGGCCCATACGGCTGTCATCATCGACAAGACGGACGAGTATTCTGAGCAGCAAGCTGGATTGATAGCGGCCACCATCCGCCGCACGCGCGACCGGCTCGAGATTGGCGAGCGTCTCACCCTGTTTGAACTCGATCAGTTCGGTCAGTTTGATCCGCGCGGCGAATTTTCGCTCTGCAATCCGGGGCGCGGCGACCAAGTCAATGCCCTGTTCCGCAATCCAGAGCGCATTGAAGAGCGCTTCAATGACAAGTTCGATCGCCCGCTTGAGACCATCCTTGAGGATCTCGTGGTGCCAAAAGAAGCGCCGAACAGCCCGGTCCTGGAAGCGCTTGCCCGGCTCGGCCAGACCGATGCCTTCTCGGATCGCGCCCCCGCGCGGCGGATCGTGATCATTTCAGACATGTTGCAAAACTCAGATGTCTTTACCGCTT
>CAYNUI010000015.1:0-10040 GCA_964400185.1 uncultured Hyphomonas sp. | reverse complement strand
CGGCGGATCGTGATCATTTCAGACATGTTGCAAAACTCAGATGTCTTTACCGCTTATGGCGGCGGCGGGTCGATGCCGGCCTCTATGCCGACGGCGATTGAGGTTGCCGACGCGACCATGCGCCGGTTTGGCAATAGTCTCGATGGGGTCGATCTCGAAATCAGGCTTATTCCCCGCCAACGCTATGTCGACATGCAGCGCGGCGCGCTTCGGGCGTATTGGGATGATGTGTTCGCCGAGCTCGGCGTTCGCGTCACCTGGCGCGATCTGTGACCCTGAAGAACGCCATACCGTCATAGCCTTTCGCGCCAACGGTCTGCAGCGCCGTCATTTCGACGCCGTCTAGCCCTTTCGCGAAGGCCATCATCTCGCGGATACCTTTGATACTATTGTCTTGGCTCTCAGCATCCAAGACGCCGCCACCCCGCACCACATTGTCAGCGACGATCAATGTGCCCGGCTTGGACAGTTTGAGCGCGTGCTCCAAATAGGTTTTATGGTTCACCTTGTCGGCGTCGATGAAGACCAGATCGAAGGTGGACTCGGCTGCAATCTCGGTTTTGAAGACCTCGATGGCGGGCCCCACCCGCAACTCGATCCGATCGCCATAGCCGGACGCGTCGATGTTCGATTGGGCGACACCGGCCGTTCGCGTATCGATTTCAGTGGTGATGATTCGGCCGCCTTCAGGAAGCGCGCGCGCCATGGCGACAGCGGAATATCCACCCAGGCATCCGATCTCCAAAACACGCTTCGTTCCGGTCATGCGAATCAGGAGCGCCAAAAACGCCGCTTGAAGCGGGGTCACCGCGTGCGGGACAAGGCCTTCACGTGCGCTCGTGGTGGCGATTTCGTCCAAAACCGGATCATTTGGCAACAAAGACGCCTCCAAATAGGCGTCCATGGCGTGGAATGTGTCGTCGAACTGCAGAGTTAATCTCCGTTTACTAATCTTCGCCCTTGAGCATCGTGAAAATCACGCGTACGACTTGTTCTCGAGTGTAGAGTTCATCAAAAGGGACATCATGCGTGTAGTCCGATTGCGTCTCCTGGCGCTAGCATGCATTTTCTCTATCGCCCCCTCTTTTGCTCAGCAAGAGGGCGCGGCGGCCCAGTCGGTATCGATGAATCCGGGCGATGTCTATGATCTTAATCGACAAGACGTAACCGTCCCGATCGCTAAAAACGGAGAAGCGGAGCCAAATGGCGACGGTGCGGTGACCGTTCCTTTGGAAAATCTCGCCACACCGATGCGCTGCATGGCCGCTTGGTCGTATTTGGCAGCGAGTACGGTTCGTACACCAGAGCTTGCGGCGGAAAAGCACCCCCATTTCACCGAAGCCATGGCGAGCGCCCATTGGCAGCATTGGTTGAAGCTCGACCTCATGGTTCACAATGGCGTTCTGAGCTCGGATTTCCATCAAAGACGTCTCGCAGCAGAGCGGACCTTTGCAAGCGCCATGACCGATGAGGGCGATGCTTACGCCTACCGCACCTTAGGCGCCTGCTATGTCGAACCGTCTGAGCGTCAGATCGCCGACCCGACCCTCCTATTGCGCAATTTCATGATCGAGTTCCAAGGCCTGCCGGATTCTTACGCGGTGCCGGTCTTACAGCGCCAATTGCGGTCCTTCCCGATCAGCGAGACGATTGAGACCGACACCAGTGACAATTGCGACCTTCAAGCCACCATCTTTGCAGAGCATGCGCGCGTCACCGCCGTGAACCAATGCTTTGAGCGTGGGGGCATCCTCGCCTCGCTGCCAAAGGTCCAGGTTGCCGATATTGATGGTATCTGCCGGGTGACCAGCAGCATTCAGTGCGAAAACATTCCCTAGCCTAACAAAGCTCGCTAAGGCTGGGCCTTCATGACTGATTTGCCCGTCCCCGCTGGCGAAACCACGCCGGACACGATCTATGCCCAACCCGCTGAATGGGTTCAGAGCGGTGCGGGCATGCAAGGCAATTTGTTCCTAACCGGGCGCGCCGGAACCGGAAAAACGACCCTGCTTCGGAAATTCATGGCAGAGGCGGGCGACAGCGCCATCGTGCTCGCACCGACGGGGGTCGCTGCGATGAATGCGGGTGGACAGACGCTGCATTCCTTCTTCAAGTTCCCGCCCCGCCTGATCGAACCGCAAGACGTCAAACGCTTGCGCACCGCGCGGCTGATGAAAGCGGCAGAAACGATCATCATCGATGAGATTTCGATGGTGCGCGCGGATATGCTGGATGCAATTGATCGCAGTCTAAAGCTCAATCGTGGCTCGAAGCGCCCATTCGGGGGCGTGCGCATGATCCTCTCCGGCGATTTGCATCAATTGCCGCCTGTGGTCCGCGGCGATGAAGATCCGATCCTGAAAGAGCGCTATGGCGGGCACTATTTCTTCAATGCGCCCGCCTTTAAAGAAGCTGAGTTTGCGCTGCTGGCACTGAAACATGTGTTCCGGCAGGAAGACCCTCGCTTTCTCGCCTTGCTTGGTGCGATGCGGCAGGGACGCCTCACGCCGGCAGATGATGCTGTATTGCGTAGCGTCGTCTCAGACCGCAATGCCGTTGAAGCGAGTGAGACTCACATCGTGCTCACGCCGAACAATGCAAACGCCTATCGGATCAATCAGGCGCGTTTGGAGGACTTACCAGGCCCCGAGAAAGTCTTCGAAGCCCGCGTGCAGGGCGATTTCGACGAGAAAACCTACCCCACTGAAGCCGATCTTGAGCTGAAAGAAGGGGCGCGGGTCATGTTGATCAAGAATGATCCAGAAGGGCGCTGGGTGAACGGATCGCTCGCGACTGTGGCCGGATGGTCAGGCCGCAATGTGCTGGTTGAGTTGGACGGTCACACTTATGAGATTGAACCGGCGGCGTGGGAAAAGTACAAATACTCGCTCGACCCCGAGACCAAAAAGGTTTCCCGCGAAGTGGTCGGCACGTTCAAGCAAGTCCCGGTTCGCCTCGCCTATGCCGTGACCATTCACAAGGCGCAGGGCCTGACCTTGGACAAGGTCTATATCGATCTCGACCGAGGCATGTTTGCCCACGGCCAGGCCTATGTCGCCTTCTCAAGGGCGCGGAGTCTCGACGGGCTGGAAATCTCGCGGGCGCTGCGCCCACGCGACATGGTCATGGACCGAAACGCCTTTGCCTTTGGCAAACTTGAGCCGCTCGAAGACAATGAGGCCTACTTGCTCGCCAAGTTCGCAAAAGAGGACGATGCGCTGCTTTAGGCCGCCGCGCGCGCTTCACCAATGAGAAGCGCTTTGAGATCGCCGTTCACCCGGAAGCTTTCGATCAAGAGATAGGTGCAAAGAAATCCCATGCCGCCAAATACAGCGAGCGGGATCAGCAACAGACCGATTGGGCTGTAATTGTGCCGCCACGAGACCCAGAGGCCGGACAGTAAAAGAAAGCCCATAAAGTCGAGATTGAATTGTCCGGGCCAGGTCATCGCGGCCATGTCACCGAAAAAGATCTGGACCAAGCCCATGCCATGATTGGCAATGACGATGCCGGTATAGATCAACAGGACGATTAGAAAAATGGCGACGTAAATACGTAAAAGGGTCATGCGCTCTTCCTCCGAGCCCATGACCCTAGTGTAGCGATCGCTACAAATCAATCCTATTCTGGTTTTTGTCCAACGATAAACAGCACAGGACCATTGCCTGGCTGCCAGTAATGCACGGTCTTGAAGCCGATCGATTGTATATCCGCCTGCAAGCGTTTCGCGGTGAAGCGATAAACTCTCGGCCATTGCCCGAGCGTGTGCATGATTGGGAAGAGCGGTTCCATCAGTCGGAACATCAGTTTCTCGCGCAAGCACATGGTGCTGGAGATAAAATGTCCGCCAGGTTTGAGCGTCTTATAGACCTCTTTCATCACCTTCATGCGGTCATCGACCAAGTGTACAATGTTCAGCCCGAGCACCGCATCATAAGCTTCAGGCGCGGGGCGATAGCCGTCCATATCGGCGACTTCAAACGTCACGTTCTGGATGCCTTCAGGTTCAAGCTTGGCCCGCGCGATACGGATCATCTCCGACGAAACATCGATCGCATCGATATGCTTCACATAGGGGGCGTGCAGAATGGCGGTGGAGCCGGTGCCGCATCCAAATTCCAGGACTTGCGAGTCCGGCGTGAAATACTCGCGCGTGAGATCCAGTTTGATCTCATAGGCTTTTTGTTGGGCAATGGGTTGGCGAGAATATTTCTCCGCCGTTTTGTCCCAGAACTTGGCTTTGTCAGGCATTATTGGCTCCTTACGCAGTCCGGCGCGCCGCGGCACGCATGTATGGTCATAAATCATGCCCTGCATCTATCTATTCGAAGATCAGATATAAATTGCGCAAAAATCGAAGAGACCTATACGTAAATCGATGAATTGGCAGGCCATCTCTTTTGATTGGAACCAAGTCCGCGCTTTTCTCGCGACAGCCGAAGAAGGCTCATTGTCGGCAGCGGCGCGCGCACTTGGACAGACACAACCGACGCTCAGCCGGCAAGTTGCCGCGCTTGAGGAAGAGCTGGGTGTCACCCTGTTTGAACGCGCCGGTCGGGCGATGGCGCTGACCACGGCGGGGATGGAATTGCTAGATCATGTCCGCGACATGGCCGACGCCGCCAATCGCATTTCGCTATCAGCCTCTGGGCAATCGCAAGGTGTTTCAGGCCGCGTCGCGATCACAGCGACAGAGAATATGGCGCGCTCGCACCTGCCGCGCATTCTCAAGAAAATTCAAGACGTCGCCCCGAACATCCGGATCGACCTGGTGCCGTCAAATGAAGTGCAGGACCTCACACGTCGTGAGGCCGATATCTCCATTCGCCACGCCCGCCCTGAACAGCCGGATTTGATCGCAAAACTGCTCTTGGAGACCAAGGCCCAACTCTACGCCTCGAGAGATTATATCGAGCAGAATGGACCCTTCCTTCAATTGAAGGACCTAGAGCGCGCGACTTTTGTTGGACTCGACCGGACCAAGGAAATGATCATGGCCATGCGCGAATATGGTCTGACCCTGCACGAAGATCAGTTCCGCTACAATTCGCCGAACGGCAATGTCCTCGTGGAACTTGTTCGCCTTGGGCTTGGGGTCAGCATCCTGACCAAGGATGTCGAAGCGTATTCTGATATGATCATCCCGATCCTGCCGGACGCCTTCCACATCCCGGTCCCCGTCTGGCTGGTCACCCATCGCGAGCTGCACACGAGCAAGCGCATTCGCGTGGTTTACGATATCCTGGCTGAAGAGCTGCCGAAAATCATGCGCCATTGACCAGGTCTGAGACTGATGCGAGCGTGCACGCGTTGCCCGCCTCGGCGCAAAAGGAGATCACATGATTGGCTTAGCGCTAAAGTGGCTAACAGTTGCGCTGGTGGCGCTCGCGGTCTTCTCCGCAGCGACAGCCATTTTCATGTATTACACGCTAAACTTTGGTGCCTGTACCGATGGCGGTCCAAGTTGCGATACCAATCTCGCAACGCTCTATGCTTCGGGGCTGGGGATTGTCGGGTTTTCGGTCTCAGCCTTTGCCGCACATATGATCGGAAAAGGCTTTCGCGATCAGCCGTCTGACGACTAAGCGAGCCGGGAAATCTCTTCGCGCAGGCGATTGTCATCATCGGTGGTGATTTTTTCGAGCACCTTGACCCGGTCGCGCAAGCGAATGACTTCTTTTTCTAAGTCTTCCATCCGCAATCTGGTTTCTTCGTCCGCCGTGGCATTGGCCCGGGTTTCGATCCACGTCTTGATCACACCTGCACCGACTGCGATGAGGACGATGCACACGACCATGGTGAAGGGGCTATCAATCTCAATCATTTTGTCCTGACCTTATCGTTTTTCGATATATAGCGTGTCTGGACAAAAACGCAAGGTCTAACGGCCGGTCGATCCGAACCCGCCGCTGCCGCGTTCTGTTTCATCAAGCGATTCAACCACTTGCCAGGCGAGGCGTGTAACCGGAGCGAGCAGCATTTGGCCAATCCGCTCGCCGCGCGCAATCGTGAAAGCCTCAGCGCCATGATTGATCAAAATCACTTTCAGCTCACCGCGATAGTCACTGTCGATTGTGCCCGGCGAGTTGAGACACGTAATGCCATGCTTGGCCGCAAGCCCTGAGCGCGGGCGCATTTGGATTTCATAGCCTTGCGGGATGGCGACGCTGAGGCCCGTCGGCACCATGGCGCGGGTGCCTGGCTCCAAGACAATGGGCGCGCTCTCCTCGACCGCCGCGCGCACATCCATGCCGGCAGCGCCAAGCGTCTCATAGGCCGGCAAATCCAGCCCCTCAAAATGCGGCAAAGGCCGCACAGCAACAGTGATATCAGTCATGGATGAGCACACCGACGGAGTCGGGGGTATGAGTCAAGCGCGATGCGGTTAGATTGAGACGGGGTGGCTTAAGTCGTGCTGCATAGGACGCAGTTGTCGTTACCAAAGGATGCACAATCAAATCGTCGCATTGTTCAGTTGAAGTCGAAATGCAAGGCTCATCGATGTGGGAGGACTAGACATGGTTGGCCTCAAGCATCCGAGATGGGCTTATTTACTCTTCACTGTTGGTGTTTTTTCATTTTTGATCCGATTGATTTTGGACTCCAACTTCGCAAACTCCGCCGTGCTATATGTGGCGATCCCATTCTTAGTTTCGTTTGCGATTTTTCAATTTACTGAGAAGCCGAAGAGTGGACGGCTTTGGAAACGTTATCTTGCCCACATGCGAGATGCCACGATCATCATGCTCGCAACGTCCGTCGTTCTTTTTGAAGGCTTCATCTGCGTTCTGATGTTTATGCCGATTTACTACGCAATCGTATCTATAGGATTTCTGTCCAAGGCGTATCCGAAGAAGGATAGACCCAGTCCTCAGAACAAGCTTCGAGCTTCAATGTTACCTGCAATGATTGCTCTGCTCGCGATTGAGGGATTGTCACCCTCAACGTCGTTCGAGCGACAAAATCAAGTTACGAGATCGGTGGTCGTGAATGCGTCAATCGATCAACTCAAGGCGAACATGGCTGCCGAAATCAATTTATCCGACCGACGACATTGGTTCCTGTCGATCTTTCCGCTGCCAGTCGATATCCAAGCAGGAACTCTAAATCCCGGAGACGTCCACAAACTCGACTTCATATATAAGCGTTGGTTTTTCACCAACATCGACCAGGGTGAATTCCACCTGAGAATAGACGAAGTGTCGGATACTCACGTCAAAACATCTGTCACGCGAAATACCAGCTATCTCGCCAAGTATCTCGATATCCAAGGCACGGAAGTTCAGTTCAATACGATTAGCGAGAATCAAACGGAAATTGCTCTGACGATTCACTATGAGCGACTTCTTGATCCAGCTTGGTATTTCGGGCCGATGCAGAAATTCGCCGTCTCGCAAAGCGCGGATTATCTCGTCAATCAGGTCATCGTGAGAGAATTCACGCATGGCGAATGATCCGCAAGCCTATGACAATGAACGGGTCTTGGAGTACTGCCAAACCAACGCCCATCAAGGCGCGGTCAAGTGGAGTCCATCCAAGTCGTTGTTCTTCAGTACGATGGCAACTGGTTGGGTCATCGGTGGCACACTGTACTTCTCGTGGGCCGCGGTCGCAGCATTTTTTGTACTCTGTGGGGTCACGCTGTGTCTGGGCCACTCTTTAGGAATGCATCGGAAGCTCATTCATCAGAGCTTCGATTGTCCCGACTTTCTCGAAAAAGTCGGAGTTTGGCTCGGGACACTCGTTGGTCTTGGCGGCCCGTTCACCATGATGCGGACCCATGATTTGCGCGACTGGGCGCAGAGACAGGCCAAATGCCATCCGTTTTTCTCTCATCAAAGCTCGATGCTCCGAGATTGGTGGTGGCAAATTCACTGCGAGCTTCATCTTGAAGACGAGCCGGGGTTCGAGTTTCCAACGAAGATGGCGAATAGTCGTTTCTATCGCTTCATTGAACAGACTTCGATCGCACAGCAATTGGTTTTGGCTGTTCCGCTATGGACGATCGGCGGGTGGGGCTTTGTGTTTTGGGGTGTTTGCGGACGGGTAACGATCTCAATCTTAGGGCACTGGTTCATCGGCTATCATGCACATAACGATGGACACAGGGACTGGCACATCGAGGGCGCTGCAGTTCAGGGGCACAATGTCAGGTATTGCGGGCTCATCACGTTCGGCGAATGCTGGCACAACAATCATCATGCGTTCCCAGGCTCAGCTCGCCTAGGTCTTCAGCGGGGTCAAACAGATCCGGGTTGGTGGATTCTCAAATCGCTTGAGACGATGGGAGTGGTTTCTAACCTAATCCTCCCAGGAGACATCCCTGAGCGTCCCGAACTGAAGGAACTTACACCTAAGTCAGCACCGCAATTCCTATGGAAATCGCCGAGATGACCAGGGAGAGGGCGGCGAGCCGGGTCGAGATGATGAACCGTTTTCGATTGTCTTGAAGATCCGCCAAGACCGAGGTCAGCAGCGGAAAGTTTACAACATGGTGGTCATTGGCGAGGCGCATATTGAAGAAATTAACGTCCTGCCCGTCTCCCGTTGAGGAGCCATATTTCTCGTTCATATGATAATAAAGCCGCCCGAAGATTAGGTCTGGGTCACAGCGAAACCGCTTGCCAAGCGCATCAATATCAATTGGCACCCAGATCTTCGCGACGCGCGTCTTGTTCTCTTCTGACCATTCGGAGAAGGCTTTCAAATTCTCTTTGTAGATGATCGATAATAAGGTCTCATCTGTTGGAATTGGCCGCGCCATGATCTGTCCTCCCACGCGATTGGCGCCTCCTCTGTATCATGAGCTTGCCCGCGACCGCAGTGAAATTTTGGGATTGATTTTAGGTTAGCACACACTTACCGTAAGCCATGACTTACGAAAGATCGATTGAAGCTTTATCCGATCCAACGCGGCGCTTGCTCCTACAAGAACTCGCCAAAGGTCCGCAAAGCGTGTCGGCGCTCGCCGCCGTCCTGCCAGTGTCGCGACCAGCCGTCTCGCAACATTTAAAAGCACTCAAACAAGCCGATCTCGCGAGCGACAAACCGGACGGAACCCGGCGCATCTATCAGATCAATCCCGCTGGATTGCTCGCTTTGCGTCAATGGCTCGACGCGTTTTGGGACGAAGCCATGACCAATCTCGAAGCTGATGCCAAGGAGGGCCTGTAATGCTCGATCCGATTGTGAAAACGACCACCCTGCCCCTGGATCAGATCCAAGCCTTTGAGCTGTTCACAAATCGCATATCGGAATGGTGGCCGCTCGCGACACATTCCTTGCTGAGCGCGGACGGCAAAACCCCGGCGCAGGTTCAGTTTGAACCTTTTGAAGGCGGCCGGCTTTATGAAGTCAGCGACCAAGGCGAGACGGTGGATTGGGGGCAGGTGACCGCCTGGGACGCTCCGAACCGGCTGAGCTTCTCCTGGCACGTCGGCTCCACGTCCGACCAAGCGACGCAAGTTGAGGTGACCTTTGAGCGCGCCGATCAAGGCGGCACGCGGGTGACGCTCATTCACTCCAACTGGCACGTCTTAGGCGCACGCGCGGCTGAGCTGCATGCCAATTACACGCCCGGCTGGGACGCTGTGTTTCATGCGGGGTTTGCTGAATTTGCTGCTGCGCAGGCGTGAGCTCTATTGCGCGGCGATTTGATCGGCTTCGCCGTCAAACTCTTCGGTGATGCGCGCAACCAGGCGCACAGCCACATCTTCCTTGGTCATGCGCGGCCAGCGCGCTTCGATGCCGTCACGGGTGACCAGCGAGACTTGGTTCATCGCGCCGCCCATCACATCGCCGCTGACATCATTGGCGACAATCCAATCGCAGCGTTTGCGCTTGAGTTTGGCGACCGCAAGATCTTCGACATCATGCGTCTCAGCGGCAAAGCCGATGACCAGACGTGGGCGTCGTTTCTTCTTGCGCGACAGCGTCGCCAAAATGTCTGGGTTCTCTGAGAGCTCCAGCGTCGGATGCGGATCGCCGTCGCCTTCCTTGAGCTTCATCTTTTTCGCGGCGGCCCGGCTTGGACGCCAGTC
>CAYNUI010000014.1:3294-21007 GCA_964400185.1 uncultured Hyphomonas sp. | reverse complement strand
TTGGGATGAGCGTTTCACCTTGTTTGAAATCATTGCCGGCGGGGCGGATATGGCGCGGCGGCGTTTGCGCATCGGTAATCTCAATCGTGTCATCGATGCGGGCCGTATCTTCCTGGATCACGACATGGTCGGTGCCTTTGGGAACAATGGAACCTGTAAAGATGCGGACGCATTCTCCTGGCCCGACCTTACCAACAAAGGGATGTCCCGCCGCGCTTTCGCCGATGACGGTGAGTTTGTCGCCAAGCTCAGCGTCTTCGCTACGCACGGCGTAACCATCCATCGCCGACATATTCTCTGGCGGGTGCGTGAGCTGTGCCACCACAGGGGCAGAGAGCACGCGGCCAAGCGCGGCCTGCAGGGCGACCGTTTCAGTCTCCAAAATGGGCGTGACCTGAGCAATGTGTTGCAAGGCCTCTGCGCGTGAAATCACTTATCCGCCTCCATTGGCTCTGATTAAAAGCCGAACCGCGACCACAAGAATAAGCGCAGCGGTCAGACCCTTGATTAATCGTTCTGGGAACACCCCGAGCATGAATCTGTGTCCGAACCAACTGCCAATCAAGACGGCAAGAATGAGCGGCCAAAACGCCGTGACGCTCATCAAGGATTCAGACCCCGCAAGCGCGATCAATTTGCCTGCGAGCCCGGCCAAGGAATTGGCCGCGATATAGGCCGTCGCAAGCGCCGCAATCCGACGAGGCGAGTCCCAGCCAATCATGTGCAGGATAGGGGCAAGGAAAATGCCGCCGCCAATCCCGACCAGGCCGGAGAGGTAACCGATGCCAGTTCCGATGACGGGGGCGATCCATCGCGGTCTTTCTGGGTTTGGTCCGTCGGATGCACGCGCGGACCCGAAGGTCGTCCAAGCGAGTTGAAGGCTGGCCACGAGGAGGGAAAGACCGAGCAGCAAGATAAGGCTCGCCTCACTGATCGGCGTTAGCCCGCCCAAGAAGGCGGCCGGCACCGAACAGGCTAAAATGGGCCACACAGCGGAGCGCGTATACAAACCGGCGCGATGCGCCTTCCAGGTGCCGCTGCTGGTTACGGTCAGATTGCAGGCCAAGGACACGATGGGAACCAGACTGATCTGCAAACCCGAAAAGACCAGCAAGGCCGTATAGGTCGACCCGCCACCAAAGCCGACGCTTGAATAAAGCAGGGCGGTCACCAAGAAGGCGCCAATTAGCCAGATCGGCATGATTGCATTCGCCTATTCAGTTTCAATGGATCGAACTCACTAAATGGTGGCCTTATTTGGAACTACAGATTACCAATAAAGGACTGTAACTAAACGCGAATAGGACACAAGAATGACGCAGCTACCGGACCTGCCTGCTCCAGGCGGGCGGCTCGATCCAGATCTCGACTTTATACCTGTTCGCATTGCGCTGCTGACTGTGTCTGACACGCGGACGTTTGAGAATGATACGTCGGGTGATCTTCTTGCTGCGCGGATTCAAGAGGCGGGGCATGTGCTCGCCGATCGTCAATTGCTGAGCGACGATGTGGCGGACCTGCAGGCGTGCGTCAAAGCGTGGATTGAAGACGACAGCGTCGATGTCGTGATCTCGACGGGCGGCACAGGATTGACCGGTCGGGACATCACCCCGGAAGCGGTAACACCTTTGTTTGAAAAGCGGATCGAAGGGTTCGACACCGTCTGGCATATGGTCAGCTATAAGAGTGTCGGCCTGTCGACCTTGCAGTCGCGCGCCTGCGCAGGCGTTGCGAACGGCACAATCATCTTCTGCCTGCCGGGGTCCAACGGCGCCTGCAAAGATGGGTGGGATAATATCATTCGTTGGCAACTCGATAGCCGGCACAAGCCGTGCAATTTGGTCGAGCTCATGCCGCGCCTGACGGAGGTCTAGCATGGCTTCAGATAAGCTCAGCCACATTGATGCCGATGGCCGCGCGCGTATGGTCGATGTTGGCGACAAGCAAGAGACCCGCCGCACGGCCCGCGCCGAAGCGCGGCTTCTGGCCAGTCCGGAGACTCTTGCTTTGGCGCGAGACGGGAATGCGAAAAAAGGTGACGTCGTCGCTGTCGCTGAACTGGCCGGGGTTATGGCGGCGAAGAAGACCGCGGATTTGATTCCGCTTTGCCATCCGTTGCCGCTCAGCAACATCCAGGTTCAGATCGACATTGAAGAGACCTGTCTTCGTGTCACGTCAGAGGCGCGGACTACGGGTCAAACGGGCGTCGAAATGGAAGCGCTTACGGCGGCCAGTGTCGCGGCTCTTACGCTCTATGATATGCTCAAAGCCGCTGACAAATCGATGACCATTGAAGGTGTGCGTTTGCTGGAAAAAACGGGCGGCGTTTCAGGCGATTTTAAACGATCCGTATAGCGTCATAAAAAGCCATCCGGGTACGAACCAATATTCACAAAAGTGAGTAATTTTCGTCATCAAAGCATAGAAAAAACGTCATTCTAGTGTCGTGCAATGCGCGCATCAGCCCGCCATCCAAATGGAGGGTTGAACATGACACGTCTTTTCACCAGCACGGCGCTCGCGACCGTTTTATTCTCGTCCATCGCGCCTTTAGCGTCAGCTCAAGTCTTGAGCGGGAAAGTTACTGATTTTTCCGGCGAAGCGCCGCTGCAGGGGGCGATCGTTTCGATTGACGGCACCAATCGATCGACCAGCACAGACCGTTTTGGCGAGTATCGAATCGCGAACGTGCCTGCCGGAGATTATTCCGTAACCGTCTCTTATGTGGGGACGGGCGATGTGTCGTCTGATGTCACCGTTCCAGCCACCGGCACCACGCTTGATTTCGCGATCGGCCGAGATGTGCGCTACCTCGACAATATTCTCGTGGTTGGGTCTGCCGCGGCGCAAGCGGGCGCAATCAACCAGCAGCGCGCGTCTAACAAGATTATCTCAGTGATCGACTCGGACGGCCTGGGCAATTTCCCGGATACGACCGTCGCAGATTCCCTTCAGCGTGTGCCGGGTCTCTCTATCGTCACGGACCAAGGCGAAGGGCGTTATGTCTCGATCCGCGGGATCAATACCGACTTGATCGCGGCCTCGATTAATGGTGTGCGGACGCCGTCTCCAGAAGATCGCCGCGGCGTTTTGCTCGATGGGGTTCCATCCGATCTGCTTGATGGCATTGAAGTGCAGAAGTCTCTCACCCCAGACGTCGACGCCGACAGCTTGGGCGGGATCATCAATCTTAAGACGATCTCGGCATTTGATCGGGATGGCCAATTTATCCGCGCTAAGGTCGAAGGCCAGTATAATGAGATCACCGAAGAGCTCTCGCCTAAGGCAACGCTGACTTATTCTAACGTCTTCAACGATACGTTCGGTGTTGCGCTGTCCTTGAACTTTCAAGATCTCCGCATCGAGGCGCACAATAATGAGATTGGTGAGTTTGGGATCGATGATGCGACAGGTCTGTTCAGCCCAAATGATGATTTCGAAAATCGTTGGTACGACCTAACGCGGGAACGCCTCGGTTTGGTCGCGAATTTTGATTGGCGCGTCAGTGAGAACACCAACCTTTATCTCCGCACGCTGTTTAATGAGTACAAGGATGACGAAGTTCGCAACAAGTTCGAGCTTCGCAGCTTTGACGATTTCGAAGATAGCGATGTGGTGACACCGACCAGCACGTCATTCGCCTTGGAAGAAATCGACGCTGAAGTGCGTTTGCGCGAAGAAGTGCGTCAGATTCAAACCTATGCGCTCGGCGGTGAGACCACATGGGACAAGTTCACCATCGACTATGAAGTGTCATACGCCTTTGCAGAAGAAGATGACAGCAACAATCACGACGTGACCTTCCGGTCCAGCAACCTGCAAGACATCGTGGCGGAGAATATCACGCTCGACTACAGCACGTCCGAACGTCCAAGCCTGATCGCGAGCGATGCCTTCTTGGCGGCTGTTTACAATCCAGCAAACTACTCATTGGACTCGTTTGAGCGCGAATTCACGACGAACGAAGACACCGAGATTAGTGCCCAGTTCAACATTGCGAAAGAAAGCTTTGTGGGTGAGATTCCGGTGACTTGGAAAACCGGTGTCAAAATTCGCGATCGCGAGAAGATCCGAGACGTTAATCTGACCTTCGAAGAAGATGACACGATTAATCTCGCCAATTTCGTCGGTGGCGACTTCGTTCCGGGTTGGCGTTTAAATGTCGCTCAGCCGCTTTGGCCCGATCCGAATTTGACCGCTCAATTGCGTGGGTCCTTCCCAGCCAGCGCATTCGTCACCGATGACAGCACGATTGATAGCACGATCGAGGATTACAATATTGAGGAGCAAATCCTCGCTGGTTACGTCCTTGGTGACTTCGATTTCGGCGCGACGACTGTGGTTGCTGGTGTTCGGGTTGAACAAACAGATGTCGATCTGACCGGGCAGTTCCTCGATGAAGGCGATACGAGCCAATTCGATTTCGGCTCCTTCGCAACGCGCAATGTCTCTGACGATTACACCAATGTCCTTCCAAGCGTGAACGTTCGGCATGAATTCAATGACAAGATCATCGGCCGCGCGGCTTACTATGCGTCTCTCGTTCGTCCCGGGTTTGGCGAGATGGCACCGTTCGCGGTTCTCAATGATGATCGCGATGAAGTCGAGCTCGGCAATCCAAACCTGGATCCGCTAGAGGCGGACAATTTTGATCTGTCGATCGAGTATTATCCGACAGAACTCTCCGTCTTGTCCTTTGGCGTGTTCTACAAAGATATCGAAAACGCGATCTACGGTGTTGAGTTCGATATTGCCGATGTTCCGAGCAGCATTGATCTCTCCTTCCTGCCCGCCACGCTTCTAGATGGCGACGCGAGCAACGATGAGATCTCTGAAGTCACGACCTTCATCAATGTGCCAAGCACGGAGCTCCTGGGAGCGGAGATCAACTATGTGCAAGCTCTCGACGATCTCAATCCAGCGCTCGAAGGTTTCTTGGTCTCCGCCAACCTGACGGTGACGGACTCCGAGAGCACGCTGCCGAATGGCCGGGTCGTACGGTTCCTCAACCAGGCCGATACGATTTGGAATCTCGCACTTGGCTACGACAAAGGACCATGGGACTTGCGCGTTTCAGCGAACTTCCGCGGCAATAGCGTTGATGAGCTGTTCGACACCAACCCAGGCGACGAAGTGCTTGATCGGACCATTGATGACCGATTGGTGATCGAAGCTTCGGCCAAGTACGACGTAAACGACCACCTCCAGGTCTATCTCGAAGGCAAGAACCTGACCGACGAACCAGAATACTACTATTTCGGCGATGAGAGCCGGTTGATGCAGTATGATGAGTTTGGCTCAAGCTGGATCATTGGCGCGCGCTACACGTTCTAAGCCTCGCCCAAATCAAATCGCGGCAGGCCGGAACACGCATGACTCTGTTTCGGCCTGTTGGCTTTTTCACAAATAAGGACGCCGCAAACATGACCCAGACCTTCACCGCTCTCTCCTTGGTTCTCGCCTTCAGCGCTTGCGCGACAGCGCCAGAAGTGTTGCCCTTTGAGATTAAAACGGTCGAACCGGTGGCCGAAACCACGCCTATGATCGGAGTGGGTGACCGCGCCGATGACCCAGCGATTTGGATCTCCGATAGCGAAGATCAGCCGTCGATCATTCTCGGCACCAATAAGGATGAAGGGTTGCATGTCTATTCGCTGTCTGGCGAAGAGCTGCAGTTCCTCGATGTCGGGCAGGTCAACAATGTCGACATTCGCGGACGCTTTGCTGTGGCGAGCAATGATGAGTTTAACACGCTGACCTGGTTCAATATCTCACGCGATGCGAGCGCGCCCGTTGTGCATCTCGGCGAGACGCCGGTCGATAAGGTGGAGCCTTATGGGGTTTGCTTGGGTCAGGATCAGGATGGGCTCGTCGCTGCTGCGACGTATAAAGATGGCACCGTCCAATTTTGGCGGGCCGATATGGGCAAAGATACGCCGATTGCGGCCACCCTCGAACGGACCGTGAAACTGGACAGTCAGCTCGAAGGCTGCGTGTTCGATGAGACGCAAGGTCTGATCTTCATCGGCGAGGAGACGTTCGGCCTGTGGTCGCTTGCCTATCGCGACATGGAGGCGGAGCCGCAAGTCGTTGATACAATCGCCGCGAGCAATGGTTTGGTCGAAGATGTGGAAGGCGTCAGCATTTGGTGGGCACAAGATGGCGGTTATATCATTGTCTCAGCGCAAGAGGCGGATCGATATGTCGTCTATGACCGCCTGCCGCCGCACGCACCGCGCGGTATCTTCCAGATTTCAGCGAGCGCGGACGGAACGATCGACTCGGTTAGTCACACTGACGGCTTAGATGTGGTCTCAGCTTCGCTGCCAGGGTTTCCGCAGGGGCTTTTGGTGGTCCAAGACGACGGAAATCCGAAAAGCGGTGTGGATCAGAACTTCAAACTGGTCGATTGGAACGCCGTATTGCTGACGCTTGGTCTGCCCGAATCTGCGGCAGAATAGGGGCGAATTTCGCCTTTCGATCAGGCAGGTCTGATCCTTTATTGATCAGTTTAAATGCTTCCGCATAATAGAGAAAATAAACTGTTGCGCGATTGGGGCAGGTCGGGGTCAGTCTCATCACCAGATTATTTTTGCTTAGGTCATCTGGTTCCCATTTATGTATTCAGCAAAGTCTGAGCCCATCCCGAATGTGCTCTTGGTATCGTCCGATCCAAGCGTAGTTGAAGGCGTGCGCGGCACGTTTGGAAACGACTATCAAATGCTCGCCGTAGATGATTCTACGCTGACAATTTCCGCCATCCTCGAAAAGCGAAGCCCTGACATTATCGTTGTGGTCCGTGATAGCGTTGATGAGCCCTATCTGGAATCATTGAGCAGCGTGTTCATGGATTCCCCGCTTCCGGTCTTGGTGTTCGTGTTTAGAGATCCGCTGCGCACCGCACGTGCAGCCATCCGCTTGGGTATCACCTCTTTTGTTGTTGATGAGTTTGAAGCCGCGCGCATGCCGACGCTGATCGACGTCACACTGGAACGGTTTGCGCAGGCGCAAAACTTGCGCAATGAGCTCGTAAAATCGCAAGAGGAACTCGCCGCGCGAAAAGTGATTGACCGCGCCAAGGGTTTGTTGATGGACCGAAAGAATATGAGCGAGGAAGAGGCGTATCGCGCGCTTCGCGAGCTTGCCATGCGCCAGTCGAAACCTATCCGAGAAGTTGCGGAAACCTTGCTGACCTATTCCGAGCTGTTGCCCTAAGGTGAGCGTGCTCGCTTGTTGGTCGCGTCAAAAAATCCTTGCTTGAAACGCGAGCATCCGGACCAAAAATTCAAACCGCCTGACGGGTTAAGTTACGCACCCGTCATCTTTTGGAAAACGTTATACCTAAGTTCAAAGACGAACTTGCTTTTTGAGCGCACAACGGCGTGCGGTCACTTTCGCAAATAACTGCGCACCAGGCTCACAGATGAGCCTTCCCCAAAAAAAATCGGGCAATGCCCGGAGGTCAGCGATCCGTTCGCAGAGGTCCGACGCATGTGTCCCAAACTCGTGATGAAAAATGCCCCGTGCGCATGAGTGCGGGCCCATAGAGGGATTAAATGATGAGATCTTCTTTTCGAGCGCACTTAATGTCGTGCGCCATGATGGCAGTCGGCTTGCAAATGGCACCGGCAGCTTTTGCCCAAGTTGAAGCCGACACAGATGACGATACGGCCGTTCAGGAGACGATCATCGTCACCGGTGCTCGTGGTGCCCCGCGCTCTGTTACCGATTCACCGGTTCCGATCGACGTGTTCGGCGCCGATGATATTGAAGCGGTCTCCTTTACCGACACGAACGATATTCTGCGAACCCTCGTTCCATCCTATAGCTTGTCGCGTCAGCCAATCTCAGACGGCGCGAGCTTCATTCGTCCGGCCACGCTGCGCGGCCTTCCGACCGACAAGACACTCGTTCTGGTCAATTCAAAGCGCCGTCACCGCGCCGCACTCGTCTCAATCGGCGGGTCGGGTACGCAAGGCCCTGATATTGCGACCATTCCTTCGAGTGCAATTGGTACGGTCGAAGTCCTGCGGGATGGCGCGTCCGCGCAATACGGATCGGACGCGATCGCGGGCGTGATCAACTTCATCCTGAAGGACAATGCGGAAGGCATCACGCTCACCGCTCAAACCGGCCAGTACTATGAAGGCGACGGCACTGAATACATGATCGCAGGTAATGTTGGTTTGCCGCTTGGCGATAGTGGCTTCCTGAGCATTTCAGGTGAGTACTACGACGCCGACGCGACTGTACGGGCTCGCCAATATTGCGAAGGGTTTGCTTGCGCTGACGTCAACGACCCACGGTTTGCGGGTGGCGGCACCAGCTTCGACACCACAGTCTTCGGCTATGACGAAGCCACTTACATTGCCGGCCTTCCAAGTGCCAACATTGGACCTGGCGACGTCGTTCAGCCTTGGGGAGCTCCGAACGTTGAGCGCATGGCACTCTTCTACAATGCCGGGATCGATCTGACCGAAAACATCTCGCTCTATAGCTTTGGTAACTACACCTCATCTGAAAGCGATGGCAGCTTCTTCTACCGCTTCCCAGGCAATGGCACGATTGAAACGCTGCGCCTTCAAGACGGGTCGCTTTACTCTCCATTGAGCATCTTCCCGGGCGGTTTCACGCCGCGTTTCTTTGGTGAGATTGAAGACTTCTCTTTCCTCGCAGGCATCAAAGGTGAAATGGAGAATGGCTTCACGTGGGATTTGTCTGGTCGCTTCGGGTCGAACGAAATCCAGTATACGCTTGCCAACACGATCAACCCGTCTCTCGGGCCTGATACGCCAACGACCTTCCGTCCAGGCGATTTGATCAACGAAGAAACGCAATTCCAAGCTGACTTCTCATATGAGTTCGAGTCTGGGTTTGCCTCTCCAATCCTCGTCGCGTTCGGTGGTAGCTTCCTCGATGAAAGCTATGAACTTGTTGGCGGCGATCCGGCCTCGTTCGCGAATGGACCGTTCTCCAGCCAAGATCCGTTCGACCTCTGTACGAACGAAGATGACATCACGACACGGACGCCCACCACGGCGGGCGCAGCTGTGATTTCAGCTGGATCCACGCTCGATTGTACCAATAGCGGCGATCCGGTGTATCGGACAGTCGGCGTCGGATCGAACGGCTTCCCGGGATATGGTCCTGATGCTGTTGGTGAGCTGACGCGTGACTCACAAGGTCTCTATGTTGATGTCAGCACCGATCTCACGGAAAACCTCTTCGTGCAGGCGGCGATCCGCTATGAGGACTATTCTGACTTCGGTGAGGAGACGGTTTGGAAACTCGCTGCTCAATACGACTTTAGCGATATGTTCTCGGTCCGCGGCTCGGTCGGCACGGGCTTTCGTGCGCCAACCCCGGGTCAGCTTGGAACGACCAACGTTTCAACCCGGCTTCCAAACGGTGTTCCGGTGGCGACAGGTCTCTTCCCAGCGACCAACCCAGCGGCGATTGCTCTTGGCGCCACACCACTGCAGCCTGAGAAGTCTGACAACATCGCCTTCGGTTTCCTCGGAAATGTTGGTGATTTCACCTATACGGTCGATTTCTATCAAATCGATCTTGAGGATCGCTTGAATGCCGTATCAACGATTACGATTATCAATGATATTGACTTCCCAGCCTTGAACGATGGCTCACCGGCGCCAGCTGGAAACGAGTTTGCGTCTGTGCTGGCCAATGCCGGCGTGCCAAATGCCAATACGATTGGCGGCGTGAACTTCTTCCAGAATGCGTTCGACACAACGACGCAAGGGGTCGATGTTGTGTTGACCTATAACAAGGATTGGGGCGCCAACGGCTCGACGGCCTTCTCTGGTGCATTCAATTGGAACGAGACCGAGTTCGATGGCGACGTTTCCAGCTTGTTTAACGCGGAAAACACGTTCGACTTTGAGAATGGTCCAATCGCTTGGCGGGCGAATCTCTCAGCAACGCATGAAGTCGGTAAGTTTACCTTCTTCGCCCGTGCCAATGTCTTCGGCCCTTACGAAAACTCCGACAGTGCCGGTGTGAATGGCAACATTCAGGAATTCAATGAAGAGGTCCTGATTGACGTTGAAGGATCGTATGACGTGAACGATGCGATCACGCTTTCTGTCGGCGCGCGGAACTTGCTCGATGAGTATCCAGACGTTGGTGATCCAGCTGTTGGCGATACGTGCTGCGGCCGAATCTATCGCTCAGATAGTGAAGTCGATTGGCAAGGTGGCTTTTACTACGTCAGAGCGGTCGCAAAGTTCTAAACTTTAAGCAGATCAAAAATATTCGATCTCAAATCGGAAGGCAGAGTTGTTCTGCCTTCCGGCTCCTCCCAGAAACATAATCAAAGCAGATCACAGGAAGCAGGACGTAGATGCCGGGCTTAGAGGGCGAAACCCTTCAACTTGTTCAGTTGATTCTAGTATTGATGGCCGCCGGCACTGTTGCCGGTTTTGTGGCCGGATTGTTTGGCATTGGCGGAGGCTTTGTTGTCGTCCCGGCTTTGCTCCTCGTTTTTACACTTTTTGGCGTCGACGGTGAGGTGCTCACTCATGTTGCAATAGGCACGTCACTGGCGACCATTATCGTCACCTCATCGCGCTCCGTGCACGCTCACAATAAAAAGGGTGCCGTCGATTTTACCATCATCAAGGATTGGGCGCCTTGGCTCGTCGTCGGGGTCGCTGGAGGGCTTTATCTCGCCCAGTTTATGGATGGGCGCTCCTTGAAATGGATCTTTTCCATCGGCGTCTTCCTAATGGGGCTCCATTTCATTTTGCCGATTTTGCGCGACGTGAAAGTCGCGGATCAAATGCCGCGGGGCCTAACGCGCGCTGGACTCGCTTCCTTCCTGGGCGGGTTCTCAGCGTTGTTGGGCATTGGTGGGGGGACGATCGCAGTTCTCACCATGACGATGTGCGGTCGTCCCATTCACCAAGCCGTCGCCACCGCAGCAGGATTTGGCGTTATTATCGCTGTCCCCGGCGCGCTGGGCTTTGCCGCCTTAGGGCTTGGCCAGCCGGCACTGCCAGCCGGATCGTTTGGCTATGTCAATTTAATCGCCGTGGCCGCCATCACAGCGATGTCGTTTATTACCGCGCCCTATGGCGCGAAAGCCGCGCACGCTTTGAACGCGGCCGCCCTGAAACGCGTCTTCGGCGTCTATCTTGTCGTCACATCCGCAATCGTTCTTTGGAATTCATTCTCGTGACTTTTCAGTTTCCAACCCCGCTCTTCGAGCTAGCTTATTAACCATAGGAGGAAGTAAGAATATGGCTTTAGATCTTACCCGGCGCTTGATGCTGACCGGCGCAATGGGGTCTTCCATTGCCGGGGCCGCAGCCTGCGTCAGCAGTGTCGGCACTGTCACCAGCGCCGCCGCCGAAGCAGAAGGGGCGTTTCCTGCGACGGCTGTCGCCGACCCCTATTTACTGGGTCCAAAGGAAGGCGTCGCTTTGCTGTCGCGCAACGAGAACCCTTATGGTCCAGCCAAGTCGGCGCTCGACATGATTGAGTATGCCGCCAGCAAGGGCGCTTATTATACGTCTCGCGAAGCTCAAGTGATGCTGGTCGAGATGATCGCTGAGAAAAACGGCGTCGATCCAGAACAAGTGGTTGTGACGACAGGGTCCGGCGAAGTGCTGAGTGCGATTGCGCTCATCTATGGTCCAAAAGGTCCGATCGTAGCGCCGCGCCTGTTTTG
Organism: uncultured Hyphomonas sp.; assembly: GCA_964400185.1. Classification (GTDB taxonomy): domain Bacteria; phylum Pseudomonadota; class Alphaproteobacteria; order Caulobacterales; family Hyphomonadaceae; genus Henriciella. Next base: position 9,318 of record CAYNUI010000014.1, on the reverse strand, counting down.
GGATACGACGGCGCTTTATGCTGTGAACTTGGGCATGGCGTCGATTGACCGTGTGCCACTTGCCGCGGATATGAGCATCGATTTGCCGAGCATCGAAGCCAAAGTGACGAGCGATACAGGTCTGGTGCAGCTGTGTAATCCAAACAACCCAACGGGCATGGTCTCAGACCCGGCGACGCTGCAGGCAGCTGTGAAACGCATGGCCGCGAAGACAACGGTCCTGGTCGATGAAGCCTATATCGAACTGTCGGATGACCCAGAGGCCAATTCATGTGTGCCGCTGATAAATGCGGGTTATGACGTCATCGTCACGCGCACCTTCTCTAAGATTTATGGCATGGCAGGCGTCCGCGTCGGCTATTCCATCTCGTCTGCGGAGACGGCTGAGAAAATTCGCGCCACAGCCATGTCTTGGTCGCCGAGCCTCTCCATCGCAGCGGCGATCGGGTGCTACAATGACGATGCCTTCTTGGCGATGTCTCGCTCCAAGATCCAAGAAGCGCGCGACATGGTGAATATGACGTGCGATACGCTCGGATTGGAGCGCCTGCCATCGCAAACCAATTTCGTCTATTTCAAATCCGGCAAGGAAGCGAATGACGTCCAAGCAGCCATGGCGGACAAGAAGATTTCTGTGCGCGGTCAGTACATGGACTATAATGAATGGACACGCGTATCGATGGGCAAAATCGCTGATGTCGAGCGTTTCTGCAAAGCCTTGCCAGAGGTTCTTGGGGCCTAGTTAGCGCGAAGCTTGCTAAACGAATTTTTGGAGAAGCAAGCGAAGGCATGCGACTGTACATTGGACTTATCGGGGCGGCTCTGGCAGCCGCCTCGCTCCTCTTCTTACCTGCGTACGGGCAAACGCCCGAGCGGGACTTCTCGACCTATCGACCGAGCGTTGAGCCGACGCGGATCGATGTGAGTGAAGCGCCGAAAATTGACGGTGTTCTCGATGATCCGGTCTGGCAGAAAGCGGCCAAGCTGACGGAATTCTATCAGGTCGAACCGACGATCGACCAACCTGCTGTCGAGACGATCGTCTATCTCGCGTTCTCGGAAGACGAGCTCTACGTCGCGATCCACGCGTTTGACGATGAGCCCGAAAACATCCGCGCCACAGTCATGCAGCGCGACGGCGATGTTTGGCGCGATGATATGGTCAGGTTCTACATCGATCCGTTCGACACCGGACTGTCGGGCTTTGGCTTTGATGTAAATTCGCTCGGGGCGCGGTCCGATCGCTTGCTTCAGCCCAATCGCCGACCGATTGATGAGTGGGATATTATTTGGGGCTCTGCCGGCAAGCAGACCGAAGACGGCTGGACCGCCGAATTCTCCATCCCGTTTCGCTCGATCAACTTTGATCCGGACGCAGATGCCTGGGGACTTTTGATCACCAGGCAGCGTGCGCACAAGAATGAGCAAATTCGTTGGGCAGGGATCGATCAATCTTTCAACCCTTTCAACTTTACGCGCTCGGGTCGGTTGGTCGGAATTGAAGACGTCAATCGCGGACGAGGGCTGGAGATTGACGTCCAGGCCGCCGTTATTGGCACCCGTGACTGGTTAAGACCGCGCGAGGATGAGTATGAGCTCGAGCCAAGCGCGACGCTGCGCTATCAATTCACGCCAGGGCTGACGGGGTTGGTCACGGTCAACACGGATTTCTCGGATACGCCCCTGGATAATCGTGAAATCAACACAGGGCGCTTCTCGCTCTTCTTCCCAGAGACGCGTGACTTCTTTTTACAAGACGCGGCCTTTTTTGAGTTTGGCGGCGACGCGTTTAATGCCTCGCCCAATGGCCGTCCGTTCTTCTCACGTCGGATTGGCATCGTCGGCGGCGAGAATGTGCCGCTGGATGGCGGTGTGAAATTGAGCGGGGAATATGCAGGATTTGAGATGGGAATCCTATCCGCGTTCACCTCCGAAACGGATACGCTTGATCCTCAGACGCTCTCAGTCGCGCGCATCACGCGGAATGTCTTTGGCGATGATCGGCTAGGCATGGTCGCGACTGCCGGGGACCCGACGGGGCAAAGCAATAACAGCCTGTTTGGCGTCGACTATTTGTATCAAACGCCATCATTCTTGGGTGGCGGTCGGTTGCAGGCGGATCTCTTCTATCAAGCGAGCTTCTCTGATCAGGTTGATGATGATGACAGCTATGGCGCGCGCGTCGACTACCCAAATGATAAATGGAACTGGACGCTCGAGTATCGGCAGATTGGCGAGGACTTTGATCCGGCATTGGGCTTCATCAATCGCCCGGGAACCAACACCTATGATGCGCGTTGGCATCGCCGGTTTAGACAAAGCAGCGGGCCTTTGCGCTATTGGCAATTTGGCACCGACCATGAGCACGTGACAGATCTCGATGGCGGGCTCGAGACGCGCGAAGACTCACTAGAGTTTGCGATCGAGACGGCGGCCACGGACATGGTTGAGTTATCCATCTCTGACGTGGAAGAGCGCGTCGACGCGCCCTTCGGTCTACCCGGTGGATTGATCATTCCGCCGGGCGCGTACAGCAATGACGGCGTTTCGATCAGTCTGGAATCGGCGCGGACGCGCCCCTATGGGGTGCAGGCGAGTTTCGAGTCGCGCGATTTCTTTGGTGGCGAGGCAGACGGATACGAGGTGCAACTTCTGATGCGCCCCAATCGGTTCTTAGACCTACAGCTGTCTTATGAGCGCGAAGACATCTCCGTGCCGGCGGGCGACGTCAGCGTGCAGATTGGATCGGTCGAAACAGTTGTGAACTTCAGCCCGGACCTCTCCATTTCGACCCAGACCCAATACGACAATCAGTCCGAAAGCCTGTCTTTCTTTGGCCGAATGCGTTGGGAAGTGCGGCCGCAAACAGAGCTCTTTGTCTCACTCGCGCATGGGGCCCTGATTGAAAGCGGCGACTTCGGACGTAATTTCAGATCGCTTCAAAGTCGCTCCATCATCCGGCTCGGCAACACGTTTCGATACTAGTCATAGTCTAAGCCCGTTCTTCGGGCATAACGGCGAATTTGTGCGCTCTTTCAGTGTAGAGCCTTGCGCTGCTTCGATTTTTATGTGGTCCTGAAGCTCATGGCGGATGGACCGGCTTTTTTTGATGAGATGTTCGGCTTTGGCGATGATATTCGCGAGCCCTATCGTGCCCTCAGCGAATACTACTCAGATATCAATCCGGCGCAGGTGAAGCGTCAGACCCAAAAGGCGGAAGACTTTTTCAGGCGCACTGGGATTACCTTCAACGTCTATGGTGATGCGGAAGCTGAGGAACGACTGATCCCGTTCGATCTCATGCCGCGCATTATCAGTGCCAAAGAATGGCGGACGCTCACCAAAGGCATCGAGCAGCGGATCAAAGCGCTGAACGCGTTCCTGCACGATATCTATCACCGCCAGGAAATCCTGCGCGCGGGACGCATTCCAGAGCATTTGATCACGAAGAATGACGCTTTCCTGTCGCAGATGATTGGCGTCAATCCGCCGGGCGGGATCTACACTCATATTGTCGGCACCGACTTGGTTCGAACCGGGCCAAACGAGTTCTTCGTTCTGGAAGACAATGCGCGCACGCCATCAGGCGTGTCATACATGCTCGAAAATCGCGAGACGATGCTGAAAATGTTCCCCGAGCTTTTTGAGCAGGTCGGGGTTCAGACCATCGGCGACTATCCGGCATTGTTGCGTAAAGCGCTTGCGGCCTCAGCGCCCAAGGCCTGTACGGGCAAACCCACAATCGCGGTCCTCACACCAGGCGTTCACAATTCAGCCTATTATGAGCACGCATTCCTCGCCGATCAGATGGGCGTGGAGCTGGTCGAAGGCCATGATCTACGCGTGGTTGATGGACGGATCGCGATGCGCACGACGTGCGGTTACGAGCCGATCGATGTGATCTATCGGCGTGTCGATGATGAATTCCTCGATCCGCTCAATTTCAATCCGGACTCGCTTCTTGGCGTGCCCGGGATTTTCGACATTTATCGGGCCGGGGGCATCACCATTGCCAACGCGCCTGGGACTGGCATCTCAGATGACAAGGCGCTCTATTCCTACATGCCCGACATTGTCGAATTCTATACCGGTCAAAAGCCGCTTCTCAAAAACGTCGAAACGTGGCGCTGCTCGGAAGAAGAGTCGCTCAAATATGTGCTCGATAATCTCGCCGATGTGGTGGTCAAAGAAGTTCACGGTTCTGGCGGTTATGGCATGCTAGTCGGACCAGCCGCGAACAAAAAGGAGATTGAAGACTTTCGAGCGAAGCTGAAAGCAAATCCTGGGAATTATATCGCGCAACCCACCCTGGCTCTATCGACGGTTCCGATCCTCACCGAGAAAGGCTTGGCGCCGCGCCATGTCGACTTACGGCCATTTGTGTTGGTTTCACCAAACTCAATTGATGTTGTGCCGGGCGGGCTCACGCGGGTGGCGATGAAAGAGGGGTCTTTGGTGGTCAATTCGAGCCAAGGTGGCGGCACGAAAGACACGTGGGTGCTGAGCGATGAGTAAGATGCTCGGCCGAACCGCGTCAGGCCTGTTCTGGATGATGCGCTACTTGGAGCGGTTCGAAAACACGGCGCGCCTTATCGATGCCGGCTACCGCATGTCACTGACGCGCTCGCGCACCGCGCACAGCGAATGGGAATCCGTGCTGACGACCGCGGGCACGCGCGAACTCTACGCCTCGGGCCATGACGACTATAAGACGCGAGACGTGGTCGACTTTCTGATCGTCAATCCCGACAATCCGAGCAGCCTCATCAGCTCGCTTGCAGCAGCGCGTGAGAATGCGCGTATGACCCGGACGGCCCTGACCAGAGATGTTTGGGAAGCGATCAATTCGACTTGGATCCAGTTCAAGCAAGATGTCACGCTGCGCAGAGCAGAGACGAGTCTTCCCGACCTTCTAGCATCTGTAAGGCAGCAAGCGGCCTTAGTCCGCGGTGCCATCAATGGCACGATGCTGCGCAATGATATTTTTCGCTTTGTGGTGCTCGGCGTTTTGCTTGAACGGGCGGACAATACGGCACGTATCTTGGATACAAAATACTACGTTCTCCTGCCTTCAAGTGCCTCCGTCGGCTCTTCGCTTGACCAGGTGCAATGGGAAATGATCTTACGCTCGGCCTCGGCGGAGCGGTCGTTTCATTGGCTCTATGGCGGCGAGATTAGTCCCGCCGCGATTGTCGAGTTTCTCATCCATGACGTTCGATTGCCGCGTTCTATCGCGTTTTGTTATGACGAGATCATCAGCAATCTCACCGCGCTTGAGACAGAGTATGGACGTCGGACCAAAGCGCATGATTTGGCGGCGAGCCATGAATTGCACATCACCAATTCAACCAGCGACGCGATTATCGGATCGGGCTTGCACGAATTCCTGATCGACTTCATTGCGCGCAATGCAGCCCTTTCCAGCCAAATCGAGGCCGATTACAGGTTCTCCGAGTAATATGCGCTTAGATATCCGTCACCAGACCAGCTTCGAATATGCGGTCGCGCCATCCTATGGCTTGCTGCAATTGCGGATGACCCCGCAATCCTCGTCGGTTCAAAGCGTTTTCTCATGGGACATTGCATTGGACGGTGCGCGAATCCAAAGTCGGTTCTTCGATCAATTTGGCAATATCGTGCACCTGATCGAACTGCTGCCTGGGACGGACCGGATCAGCATCGAAGTCAGCGGCTCACTCGAAACGCTAAGCGAGACAGGCATTGCAGGCGCACACAATCAGGCTATGCCGCTTTGGTTCTATACGCGCCAAAGTGCATTGACCGAACACACAAAGGCGCTCGCGCAATTGTCCGCGACCACGAAGATTGACCCTGATGACGCTCTGGCGGGACTACATGCGCTCAGTCAGTCCATCCGGGACCAGGTGACTTACACCACAGGCGAGACGGACGTGACGACGCGGGCTGCCGACGCGCTCGCTCGCGGGAAAGGCGTTTGTCAGGACCATGCCCATATCTTCTTGAGCATCGCCCGCGCTCAAGGGTTCCCCGCACGCTATATCA
>CAYNUI010000014.1:1484-3194 GCA_964400185.1 uncultured Hyphomonas sp. | reverse complement strand
GCCCATATCTTCTTGAGCATCGCCCGCGCTCAAGGGTTCCCCGCACGCTATATCAGCGGATATTTGTTGATGGATGACCGAACCCAACAAGAAGCCAGCCATGCCTGGGTTGAAGTCTTTGTAGAAGGCCTAGGATGGGTCGGTTTCGACGTTTCGAACGGCATCAGCCCGGACGAGCGGTATGTGCAGCTTGCCTATGGATTGGACTATAATGATGCGGCCCCGACCAGAGGGGTCACGCTCGGTGCGCAACGGGAAAATTTGATTGTCTCGATCCAGGTTCAGCAATAGATCTGGCCGATCGAAGACGGGACAAGCTGATTCATGACCTATTGCGCCGCGCTCAAAATGGACAAGCACCTGATCTTTATGTCCGACACGCGCACCAATGCCGGCGTGGACAATATTTCCAAGTTCCGAAAGATGTTCACTTGGTCCTTGCCCGGCGAGCGCGTGATCACACTGATGACGGCGGGCAATCTAGCGACAACGCAAGCGGTGGTCAGTCTCCTTGATGAGCGCTCCAAAGCCCCGGAAGAACGCGACCCGACCTTGCTGCAAGTGCCGACACTATTTCAGGCTGCCCGCTTGATCGCGGAGACCTTGAACGAAGTGGTCAATGCACACGACGAGGAAGGCCAAGACGCTGAGACCTCATTTGGTGCTACGTTGATTATGGGCGGACAGATTGCGGGCCAAGAGCCCCGCCTTTTTATGATCTATGCGGCAGGTAATTTCATCGAGGCGAGTGCAGAGACTCCGTTCTTTCAGATCGGCGAGACGAAGTATGGGCGCCCGATCATACTGCGCGCGTTCGATCCGGCGATGAGTGTCGAACAAGCAATGCGGCTTTTATGCGTGTCCTTCGACTCAACGCTGCGCGCGAACTTGTCCGTCGGTATGCCATTGGACGTGCACATCTATGATGAGGACAGTCTGAAGGTCGGTGCGCAATTCCGCATTGAAGAGGGCGACGAAGGGTTCGCTGCGATCTCTGATGGCTGGAGCGCGGCCCTTAAGAGCGCGCTAGATGGATTGCCGGAATTTGAAATCCCAAAAGGCTGACACGTCGCTGAGCTTGGATTGGGCTCAGCTTTGGTTGGCGGCAGAATCAAACAGCGAGGCGAGATAGAGCAACTCGGCGACGCCTTTCACTTCGCGCTTTGAAATTTCTTCACCCTTGCGCAGAGAATTTTCATAGCTCCGCGAGACTTTGAGATTTCCCTTCGCCAGTTTGGAGAGCGCATGCGTGGCCTCAAATGAGAGCCGCTCCATGGGGGTCTGTGGGGCAAACCAAGCAAGCGCTCGGCGGAGATAGGACGGGAAGGAGAGATGCCGGTGATTGATCTTCTCTACGCCGAGCAGGATGATCAGCATCTTAGCGAGAGCCTGTGCATCTAAACCCTCTTTCAAAGTGGACGTCTTCGGATCCGCGGTTGGGTAGAGGAAGGACCATCCAAGCGATGGGGCGTGTTTGCGTCCGATCGGCCCGAAACTCGTGATCACTGAGCGGTTGCCAGGCTCAATCATGATATCTTCGAACGTCACATAGAGAGGCTGGGTCGCTCCTCCGGTTTCACTATGGGCTCGAATGAGGCTCGCCAGTGTGCGGCACAATCTCGCCGAGATCCGAAGGCGCATCTCTTCCGGTAAGTCGCGCGCCATCGTCTCTGATAATCGGCGTCCGATGGGGATCTCTTGAAGAACGAA
>CAYNUI010000014.1:0-1384 GCA_964400185.1 uncultured Hyphomonas sp. | reverse complement strand
CGCGCCGCGCGGTGACGCCAATAGGCCGCTTCATTTGTAAGAAGAGGCGATCCCGTTCGAACAGCTTCCGTTTCAAAACAGCTCGCCGCCGCCTCGAAACATTCGATTGTATAGCTTTGATTGGGATAGCGTTTTCCGGTCTCAATAAGGAGCGGCGCAGCTTGCTCAGGATCCGTTTGAGCGAGGATTTCGAATTCAAGTTGCGCTGCGCGGAGTACACCAAATCGGACCGGGTCTTTGCCCGTGATATCTTGACGCAACGACTGGCGACCGTTTTCGGAAAAGATGTCACCACGGCCAATCTCGGTGGCGAAGACTTTCAACCAAGCGCGCGCGCGATCGAGTGCGCTCCCTGAATCATCAATGCCGAGCTCGGCTTCCATCAAGGCGGCGGCGCCGAGATCTCGCGCTGCGATACCGGCGCGGAAGGAGTCTCGATTTATCAGAGCGTTTGAAGGTCTGATCGGCAAAGCAGGGATCAAACTCTGAAGTTGATCTGCTGGAGTTTCGGGCGCGCTCAGAAGCAAGGCCTCAGCGGCATGGCGTTTTGCTTGTTCGATCAAAGGCGCGGCGTGTTCGGCCTGGCCAATGGAGCGAGCTTTGGCGAGTAGAGCGCGGGCATGCGATTGTAAGCTTCGCGCGAGCGCCCCTCCATCCACATTCAATTCACGATGCGCTGCAGTTGAGAGTTCAAACAAGCGGACGGCTGGATCGGGAAGATTGGCATCAAGGTTAGCCATTGCGAGCTCATAAGCCGCCGAGGCCTCTCGGGACCGATTGCCATATTTTTGGAAGACTGAGAGCGCGCTAGATTGGCTCGCCGTTGCGCCAATGACATCATTGCGCCAGGCGCGCAGGCGCCCGCGAATAACTTCGCCTTGCGCGCGGAAGAAGTCTTCTCCTTCCAGCTCGGAAAAGGCGCGATCTGCGTTCGCTAAAGCTTCGGAGACGCGTCGATAGATATCGGTTTTTCCCTCGCGCTGAGTGGCTTCGGCGAAGTTCAAGTAAAAGCGACCCTCAGCAACGCGTTCGGTCCAGAGGTTCGCGCTGTCCGCTGATAACGTTTCGCGCTCGGCGACGCCGTTTTGCAGGGCCTCCAGAGCAGCGTAACGCGCGCGCCAATGAAGCCCATCTTCGGCTTTTTGGATCGCCGCTTGTTCGGCGACTTTCCAAGAATATGGTGTCCCTTCTGCGACGGGCGTCACTTCGATGAGCCCGAGATCCAGCTGCTTCAGGAACGCAATATATTCGTGATCATTCGCATGAGTAACCGCCGCGGCCTCTCGCGTGCAGTGCGCACCCGACGCATAATCCAACCAACCTTCCGGAGCTTTGATGAGCGGTTGATCTGTCATTGCCAGCCCTCCCTGGTGGGGCAGTCTTC
>CAYNUI010000013.1:18195-21670 GCA_964400185.1 uncultured Hyphomonas sp. | reverse complement strand
TGGGAAGACAGCGATATTTTCTCTCACAGCTAGTCTAAGTGTGACGGAAGTGTCATGACAGGGCCCTGTTCTCGCTCAGGTTTCTCGCTTAGGACAAAGAAATGAACGCAGCGCATACTGAAATGCTGGCCCAATGGGCGCCGCAGCGGCAAATGACGCTGGCGCAAGCGCGCCGTCGTTCGTCGACCGTGGGCCTGATGCGCATGCTTTTCGTTGCCGGTGCGGCGATCTCAGCCGGCGTGATCATTGGCCCGATCGCGGCGACGGCGCTGTCTGGTGCGGGGCAGCAAATCGACCAGATCGCAGCAGACGAAGTCATCACCATGGTCAACGCGCGCTTCACCGGCCGCAATATCGCTGGCGACGCATACATCATCACGGCCGACGAAGCGCGTCGACGCCGAGCAGATTCGAGCGTTGTGGATCTCAAAAGCCCGCGTCTGGTGGATGATAAGGGCACGGAGGTGAGCGCGCCGATCGGGGTCTATTATCAAAACGCCGAGCATTTGGACTTGTTTCAAGCGGTCAGAGTGCGCGATGCCGAAGGCTATGAGTTCACCACAACAGCGGCCCGCGTGTTCGTTCAAGAAGGCCGCGTTCAAGGATTAGAGCCACTCAGCGGCAATGGACCCCTTGGCGATGTGCGCGCAGACTCGTATGAAATTGAAGACGATGGTGATCGCGTGATTTTGCGCGGCAATGTCGATCTGACCATATATCCCGATGGCCCTCCGCCAGACGAGGATGCGTTGAGTGATGAATAAAGGGTGTGACCGATGAGAGTTTTTGCGGCGGCGAGTGTCATTGCATTGGCAATGTGTGGGTCTGCAGCAGCCCAAGTATCAGGCGAGGGCGGCCCGATTCGGGTCAATGCCGATCGTTCGGAAGTGCTCGATAAAGAACGCAAAGTCATTCTCATCGACAATGTTGATATCACCCAAGGTACAGCCCGTCTTCGCGCCGACGTCGTAACGATTGAATATGGCGCTGGCGGACAGACCACCACGTCGGGACTGAGCTCCAATTTCGGGGACATCCGGACCATGACGGCACGCGGCAATGTTTTCTACGTTACGCCGGACCTTAAAGCCAATGGTGACCTTGGCGTATATGTTGCGGCGGCCGATACAATTACGCTGACCGGCGACATTGTTTTGGTGCGCGGTGATGATGTGGCCAAGGGCGAAAGCCTAGTGATTGAGCTCGCGGCGGGCAGAACAACTCTTGATGGCGGCGACAGCCAGGTCAATATGGTCATTATCCCCGACGAAGAAGATTGATAAAATTCAATCTTTCCATCTAAATGGATTTTAAGCCTGTTATTCTAAGTGGTTAAGCGAGAGCTGATCACAAAGGGAGCTGAAACGAATGGACCAGACTGGCCACGGCCTCGTCGCAACTGGACTCGCCAAAACATTTGGCAAGCGCCAGGTTGTCCAGGATGTTTCTTTGAGCCTCCAACGCGGCGAAGTCGTCGGTCTGTTGGGGCCCAATGGCGCGGGTAAAACCACGTGCTTCTATATGATCATGGGTCTCATTGGTGCTGATGACGGATCAATCCGTATTGATGGCGCTGATGTCACTGCATTGCCCATGTATCAACGCGCCCGACTCGGCCTCGGTTATTTGCCCCAGGAGGCGAGCATCTTTCGCGGTATGAATGTTGAAGAAAACATCATGGCCGTGGTCGAGCTTGTCGAGAAGGACAAAGCCGAACGCCAAAACCAAGTTGATTCGCTTCTCGAAGAGCTACACATCACGCATTTGCGCAAACAGCCATCGACAAGCCTATCTGGTGGGGAACGTCGCCGTGTGGAAATCGCACGGGCTCTGGCGTCTCGCCCGGCCTTTATGCTGTTGGACGAACCGTTTACCGGGATCGATCCTCTCGCAATTTCCGATATTTCGGATCTTGTGGGCTATCTAAAGAATCGTGGCCTCGGTGTTCTGATTACAGATCACCAAGTTCGCGAAACGCTCCAAATCGTTGATCGTGCCTCTATCATTTATGAAGGCAGCGTCTTGTTTGAGGGGGCTCCACATGAAGTCCTCAACAATGACGATGTGCGCCGAGTTTACCTCGGCCAGAGATTTGCGGCGTAAAGGATCCTCCTATGAGTGCCTATCAACGTTTAGATATGCGCCAGGGGCAATCCCTGGTGATGACCCCGCAACTGCAACAGGCGATCAAACTGTTGCAATTGTCGAATATCGAGCTGGCTGAGTTCGTCGCTGAAGAGATTGAACGCAATCCGCTGCTTGAGCGCGGCGATAATGCAGACCCGGCTGAATTTGACGGCGAGGTCGACAAAGCCAAAGGTCGCGACGAGCTGGCTCTAGACGGGTCTGAAGGAATCGGAAATGCGCGCGACGCGGTCGATGCGTCTGACAGTGATATGTATGAAGCGGGCACCGGCTCTGATGAGGCCCGCACGGCAAACAGTCAGTCTGGCCCCTCCGCCAGCACAGATTGGTCATCGGTCGGCTCTGGGCGCGGCGTGAGCGACGATTTCGACTTTGAAGGCTCACTGACGAGCGAGAAAACCCTACACCAACACCTTCATGATCAGCTCGCTATGGCGGGTCTGAGCCAAGCCGACAGCTTGATCGGCGCGCGCTTGATTGATGAGACGGATGATGCCGGTTTCTGCAAAGTCGAGATGGATGAAGTTGCAAAAGCGCTTGGCGCGGACCCAGCCAATGTCGCGGCGGTCTTAGACGTTTGCCAAGGCTTTGATCCAACGGGAGTTATGGCCCGCGACCTCACTGAATGCTTGGCGCTTCAGTTGAAAGAACGTGATCGTCTCGACCCGGCCATGCAGGCTTTTCTGGAAAACCTGCACCTGGTCGCGAAGCATGACATTAAGGGACTCAGCGAGATTTGCGGCGTCGATAAAGATGACGTCATGGATATGCTGGCTGAACTTCGCACACTTAGCCCACGTCCTGCATCCGGTTTCGCCACGGAAGCGACAATCGCTGTCGCGCCTGACGTGTTTGTTCGCGAGATGCCGAACGGCATGTTTGCGGTCGAACTGAATAGCGAAACCTTGCCGCGCGTTCTGATGGACAAAGCCTATTATGCCGAGGTTTCTGCCTTGCCGATGCGCGACAAAGAAAAAGAGTTCATCTCAGAATGTGCCGCCAACGCGACATGGCTGATTAAATCATTGGACCAGCGCGCCCGCACGATTTTGAAGGTCGCCAGCGAGATCGTTCGTCAGCAAGATGCGTTCTTCGCCCATGGCGTCGCGCATTTGCGTCCGCTCAATCTTAAGCAAGTCGCCGATGCTATCGAGATGCACGAATCGACGGTGAGCCGTGTGACCAGCAATAAATATATGGCCACCCCACGTGGCTTGTTTGAGCTGAAATACTTCTTCTCGGCCGCGATCCCATCCACGGGCGGAGGTGAGGCTCACTCTGCAGAAGCCGTGCGCTATCGGATCAAGCAGCTGATCGAAGAAGAAGGCGA
>CAYNUI010000013.1:0-18095 GCA_964400185.1 uncultured Hyphomonas sp. | reverse complement strand
ACTCTGCAGAAGCCGTGCGCTATCGGATCAAGCAGCTGATCGAAGAAGAAGGCGATAAGATCCTGTCCGACGATAAGATCGTGGAGATCTTGACCGAGTTCGGCATCGAGATTGCTCGTCGGACGGTTGCGAAATATCGCGAGAGCCTCGGCATTCCAAGCTCTGTGCAGCGTCGCCGGATGCTCAAAGCGAGCGCCTAGATCTGTCCCATCGCTTCGGCAATGAGATCGGCTTCCGCATCGCGCAAGATCGCTTCTTCGACGCTTGCGCCTTGGACGGGTTCTTTGCCGACTTCCAGCATGACAGGGACCGCAAAGGGACTGATTTTCTTCAGGTCCTTTTTTACGATTTTGCCCCGAATGCGCATCAGCATGTCGGACAGCCGTCTGATGTCGAGGAAACCCGTCGCGGCGTCCTGACGGGCGGATTGGAGCAGAATGTGATCCGGCTCATGGCTGCGCAGGACGTCATAGATCAAGTCGGTTGAGAACGTGACTTGTTTGCCGGTCTTTTCGCTACCCGGCATGCGGCGCGCGATGAGGCCAGAAATCTGAGCGCAATGCGCAAAGTGGCGCTTCATCAGGACGGCCTCTTCAAGCCAAGCTTCTAGATCGTCTCCCAATAAGTCGGGGGCGAACAGCTCGTCCATATCGATGCTACCCATGGGCTCCATGGCCCAGACCGCCATGGCATATTCTGATGCGACGAACCCTAATGGCTTTGCACCTAGTCGCTCCAAACGCCGCGTCAGCAACATGCCGAGCGTCTGATGCGCAAGTCTTCCCTCAAAGGGATAACAGGCGAGAAAATGGCGCTCCCCACGTGGATAGGTTTCGACCAAAAGTTCGTCTTCGGCGGGGATGGTGGACCGCACATCTTGGATCTCAAACCATTCGCGCACCTGATCTGGGAGCGTGGACCAATTCTCTCGATCATGGATCATCTTTCGGACCCGACCGGCCAGAAACTGGGTCAGGGGAAACTTGCCGCCATTATAGCTGGGGATCGCCGGATTGGTATCGGCCGGGGCCCGCATGGTGAGGGCGTCCGTTTCTTGTACGCCTAAGAAGCGAAGAATTTCGCCCGCGAAGAGAAATGTGTCGCCGGGCGTCAACGTAGAGATGAAGTATTCTTCGATCTCTCCGAGCTTGCGGCCGGCGCGGAGCGCGGGACGACCGGTGGTTAAACCGGCTTTTTCGCGGCCCACTCGACTGGCGAGGCGTACATTCAAGTGCCGCGCTTCGACAATGGCACCGACATTCATGCGATGCTGTTGGCGATCCCGCGCGGTCCGGGCGTGCCAGGTTCCGGCTTTCGTGCGCGTGATCCGCTTAAAGCGATCGTAGGTCTTCAGGGCGTAGCCACCGGTGGCCACCAGATCGACCACGCGTTCATACGTTTCCCAGTCGAGGTCCGAGAAGGGCGCTGCTTTGCGAATTTCGTCGAACAGCGCCTCAAGCCCGAAGCCTTCACCACACGCGCGGCCCATAATGTGTTGGGCCAAGACGTCGAGCGCACCCTGGCGCATAGGCTCGCCATCAATTTCGCCGGCTTCAACGGCAGCTTCGGCGGCGCGGCACTCTAGGATTTCGAACCGGTTGGTTGGGACTAACATTGCCCGGCTGGCCTCATCCATACGATGATTGGCGCGGCCAATGCGTTGAACCAAACGCGCAGCGCCCTTCGGAGCGCCCATTTGGATGACCAGATCGACCTCGCCCCAATCGATCCCGAGGTCGAGCGTTGAGGTGCAGACGACAGCTTTCAGTTGGCCATCCGCCATCGCCGCTTCGACTTTGCGTCTTTGCTCCTTCGCCAGAGAGCCATGATGGAGCGCAATTGGCAGGCCATCTTCGTTGACGCGCCAAAGCTCCTGAAACAGCAGTTCCGCCTGGGAGCGGGTGTTCACGAAGACCAAGCACATCTTACTGTCTTTGATTTGCTCATAGACCTCGCCGACGGCAAACCGACCAGAATGGCCCGACCATGGAATACGCTCGTCAGAGATCAGGATATCGACATCCGCGTGGACCCCGCCTTCCGCCTCAATCAGACGCGGATGGTCGCCCCGAACGCTCAACCAGGATTGCAAAACACTCGGCTCATGTACGGTGGCGGAGAGGCCAATAAAGCGGCAAGCCGGCGCCCATTCGGCGAGTGTGGCGAGGCCAAGGCTGAGGAGGTCGCCTCGCTTGCTGGGCGCGATGGCGTGGATCTCATCGATGATCACACATTTCAGGTCGGCGAAGAACTCCGCCGCGTGATCTGAGGCAATGAAGAGGGCGAGTTGCTCTGGTGTCGTCAGCAGGATGTCCGGCGGCGTCCGCCTCTGGCGTTGGCGTTTGTGCGCGGGCGTATCTCCGGTTCTCGTCTCGATTTTGATATCGAGGCCCATCTCTTCGACAGGCGTCGTCAGATTGCGCGCCACATCCACCGCGAGCGCTTTAAGTGGAGAGATGTACAATGTGTGCAGCGCGGGGCGATCATTATTGCGTTTCGATTTGTCCGCTAACTCGATCAGACTGGCGAGAAACCCTGCGAGGGTCTTGCCGCCACCCGTGGGCGCAATGAGGAGGGCGCTCTCGCCCGCCAATGCGGTTTCAGTGAGGGCCATTTGGTGCGAACGCGGGGCCCAGCCTCGGCCTTCGAACCAATCTTGGAACGTCGCCGGAAGTGCAAATGGGGCAGGGAGCGTGTCAGCCATCACCCTCCATCTAGACCAGAATTCGCGGAACTTGCAGATATTTCATCTGACATTCAGACGAATGATGTCTTTGTAAAAGAAAAATCTAGGAGCCTCCCATGTCCCGACTTGTCTTCGTGAGCGCGTTCGCGCTTGTTTCCTCCGGAGCCGCCGCCGCAGATCCGCTTTTGGAGATGATGCGTTCGGTGTCGAAAGATGGCCCGGTCTACGCTTATGAGATGACCTATCAAGATGCAGATTTCACTGCAGAAGGCACGATCGATCCGAGCCAGCCGGAAGGCCAACGGATCTCTGTCACGCATCCGGATCCATCTGAGTGGTCCGATGATTTTCGAGATGGTCTAGAAGAAATGGACGCGGAAACCGATGGCGACATTTGGTGTACCGACTTTGCGGAAATGGTGCCGGACTCAGCCGCCCTTGAGAGCGAAACGGATAATGCGGCCGTCTACACCTTTACGCCAATTCCCGAAGCGGATGCCGACAGTAATGAAAAGAAGATGATGAAGAAGCTCGACGGCACGGTCACGCTCGACAAGGCCGACGGCTCCGTTCTTGCCTTCAATATGGTGCTGCCCGCGCCTTACAAGCCGGCCATTGTCGCTAAGATCAACGCCTTCGAATTAGATGCGACCTGCGCGCGGGCGCCAGACGGTCGCACCTTCGTTGAGTCCTTTAATTTCTCAATCGAAGGCTCAGCAATGATGCAAAACTTCAGCGAGACGGTTTCGCGAAACATCACCAAACTGCTTGAACCAGTCGGTTAGTCTTCGTCTTCCGCTTCCGCTGTTTCGGCGGCGATCCGGGCGCGCTCTGCCGCATCAAATGCGCCAACGACATTGGCGGTAAAACTTGCGACATCGAAGGGTGGTTCGCCAGCGACGTCAAATCCGCGGCGGACGATGACCAGTTCCCGGGATGGCACGACGACCATGTATTGGCCGCGATTGCCGAACCCCGCGAAAGCATCCTCTGGTGCACCATTTATGCCACCCATGAGCCAGAATGATCCTGCATAGCCGAAGTCTCGGTCTGGCTGAGGCGAAGCGGGGGTCGTCACGAATTCCACCCAGTCTGGTGGCAAAATTTGCTCGCCGCTCCACTTGCCGCCTTGAAGATAAAGCTGACCAAGCCGCGCCATGTCGCGCGCCGTCATCCAGACCTGCGAGGAGGACATGTAGTCCCCATGCCAATCGGTCTCCAGCACCGTATGACGCGCACCGATCTTGTGCAGGACTTCGGTATAGGGGAAGGCGCGGTAGACAGAGTCGTTCCCCAACGCTTCGCGCAAAGCACGCATCGCGATGAGCGTATCGATGTTTGAATAGTTGAACTTACTTCCTGGCGTGGCTTCCAGTGACTTTGAGCCAATCCGATCGATAATGCTCGCACCTCCAAAATACAGCCGATCCGTTCGAGAACCTGGCTTGTTTGATTCGAGACCGCTGGTCATGTTCAATACATGACGAAGGGTGATCGCGCGGCGTGGGTCGCCGCCTTTGTTGAAGTCTGCAATCACAGCTTCATTGTCGAGCCCGAGTATGCCGTCATAGATGGCAGCGCCGATAATCGTCGACGTCAAAGACTTCGCGACAGACCAGGTGCGTTGCGGGGTCGTGCGATCAATCCCTCTGGCATAGCGTTCAGCGACAACTTGGCCTTTATGCAGCACGACAACCGCACTCGTGCGCGTCCCTTCACCATAGGTCGATCCATCAAACGCAAAGCTCACCGGAACGCCGAGCAAATCGAGGGCGAACGTGTTGTCTGTCAGCGTGACATTGTCGCCGAGCGCCGTGGAATTGTCGGGCTCATCCATGCTCGGCATATTGGTGAAGCTCGGCAACCAGGCGGTCATATCTGGGCTCGCACCGACCGGCAGAATGGAGCAGCCGATCCCGGGGCGATAAACAGCTGTGCGCGCGGGAAGATAGGGGTCAAATGCGACCTGCACAGATCGCTCTTCTTCGTTGATTTGCGCCGCTGGCGTTTCTTCCATGAGCGGTCTGTAGCCCACATAAATGCCGCTCAGCTCGTTGGCTTCGATCTCCGCCAAACTCTGTCCCGCGCTGAAATAGCCGCTGCACGTGAACAAGGCTTTGTATCCGGCCGCCAGCGCACGTTGTGTCGTTTCGCTTGGATCAGCGGTTTGAGCGTTTACCGTTGGGCCCAGGCCGAAGGCGAGACTGGCAATGAGGAGAGCAACACGGCGCATAAGAATATCCCTTAATCTACGACAGATAGCTAAGCTGGTTTGGGTAAAACGGGCAAGCGGCGGAAATGCGGCCATGACCAAAATCGCAACGCGTCCTATATGATCACCATGATCCGGCCAGACTTGCTTTTGCATGAGACACCTAAGGGGCTTTATTGCCCGCCAGGGGATTTTTACATCGATCCCGTGCGCGGCGCAGTCGATCGTGCCGTGATCACCCATGGGCATGCAGATCATGCGCGCGCGGGTCATGGCGCTGTGCTCGCCACCCCGGAAACGCTGGCCATTATGGAAGCCCGGTATGGTGAGGCCTTCACCGCATCAAGACAGCCACTGGAATTCGGCGAAAAGGTCGCAATCAATGGCGTCACAGTTTGGCTGGCGCCGGCCGGACATATTCTCGGCTCGGCCCAGGTGGTGGTAGAATGGAAAGGGCTGCGCATGGTCTGCACAGGCGACTATAAACGTCGCCAAGACCCCACTTGCCGAACTTTTGAAGTCGTTCCAAACACACATGTCTTTATCAGTGAGGCGACGTTTGGGCTTCCCGTCTTTCGACATCCAGACGATCGTTCTGAAATCGCCAAACTTCTCTCAAGCGTCAGTCTCTTCCAAGATCGGACGCACCTGGTCGGGGTATATTCGCTCGGCAAAGCGCAACGCGTGCTCTCGCTGATTCGCGAGGCAGGATACGAGAAGCCCATCTATATTCATGGCGCATTGGAAAAGCTTTGCGCCCTTTACGAAGAGAATGGCGTAGCTTTGGGCGAGCTGCGTCCTGCGACGCTTGAAAAAGGGGCGCGCGGGGAGAGCGAGCAATTCCGTGGTGAAATCGTGCTCGGGCCTCCGGCGAGCTTCAATGATAAATGGGGGCGGCGATTCCCGGATCCAGTGACCTGTTTTGCGTCAGGATGGATGAGCGTTCGCCAGCGCGCCAAGCAACGCGGTGTAGAGCTTCCGATTATTCTGTCGGACCACGCAGACTGGGATGAGCTCACGCAGACTGTCCGAGACGTGGATCCAGAAGAGCTATGGATCACGCATGGTCGAGAGGACGCCTTGGTGCGTTGGGCGGAACTTGAGGGGAGGAAAGCGCGACCACTTCGCTTGGTCGGATATGATGAGGAAGGGGAGTGACCCCGTCTTTCTATTCTGCGGCGAGCAAAATGTCTTTTGAGTCTTGCTCATCGAGCGTTTGAGAAATCACTTCGCCAATTGTGCACCGGCATTTGCCGCAATTGAAGCTGCATCCGTGATGTTCTTGCACGGCTTCTGGGCTGCGCGCGCCAGCTTCAATGGCTTCGCGGACCCCGGCTTCATTAATACGTCTGCAGATGCAAATGATCATGAGAATGATTTGCAGCAAGTGAGAATGATTGTCAAGAACGATTCTCAACTAGAAGAATTTTTCTACCGCGCAAGATTCGGGTGGCGAAATCAGAGCGGGCTCGGCAATGTGGGCACATGACGACTGTATTGATGCCTCTGAACGAACGCTGCGCCGCTTATGAGCGGATGGCAGATGCCTTGGAACACTTAGGTGAAACCTGGCGAGATTGGCCGGATTTGCGAACCTGCGCTGATGCCATGGGGCTCTCGCCCAGCCATTTTCAACGTGAATTTACGCGCTGGGCAGGGATTAGCCCCCGCCAATATCAGGCAAGCCTCGCACATGCCGAGGCTGGCGATTTGCTCAGACAGGGCGCGAGCGTCCTCGATACGACGTTTGAGACGGGCATGTCCTCGCCCTCGAGACTGCATGATCTGTTTATCGCGCACGAGGCTCTGTCTCCTGGCGAAGCCAAAGCCAAAGGGGAGGGCGCTCGGCTTAAGATCGGCAAAGCCAATACGCCATTCGGCACGGGCGTCTTCTTAATCTCACCGCGCGGGCTGAGCGGCCTTGGTTTCGTTGATGACGGCGCCAGTGACAAAACGGGCTTCGTGCACCCTGGGTATCGGGAAGACCAAGTCTTCGCAGATATGGCCGCCCGCTATCCGAATGCGGATTATGAGAGAGACGACTCTGAAGCAGCCGCTTGGGCGAATAGGATCTTCGGCGATGGCGGAGAAGTGCCTTTGGCGATGTATGGCACGTCCTTTCGCCGACAAGTTTGGCGCGCGCTCTTGGAGATTCCGGTTGGCGAGACTTGGACCTATGGCCAAGTTGCGAGCGCAGCTGGCAATGCCAAAGCCGCGCGTGCTGCCGGGACGGCGATCGGTGCGAACACGATCGCTTGGCTCATCCCATGTCACCGCGCGCTTGCATCTGACGGTAGGTTACATAATTACCATTGGGGGACGGCACGAAAGCGTGCCATGCTAACCTATGAGAAGGTGCACACGACCGGATAGGCTCCGCGCTGTGGTCACCCAAGGGAGTGAACCGCGATGTTCGTAGAGTCTTTTACCGGCGGCTATTATTTGATGTTTGTTCCAATCGCGATTTGGGCAGGCGTCTTGGCCTGGCGCTGGATCAAGACGCCGGAACTGGGCGAGCAGGTTTACGATTCCAATGTTGAGAAAGGACTGCTGAATGGCAACGTGCCGCGCGATGAGTTTGTTCGCAGTTTCTCAAAAGCAGAACGCCCGCGCCTTGGCATCTATCAGTGTGGCGTGGCGTTCCTAGCGCTCGTCTTGCTGCCGCTTCTAGTGTCGGGCTTTTATGGCCTAACGCTGAATCTCAACAATTATGGCCAAGACAACATCCAGATGACCGTGCGGGGCCAAAACCTTGCGAACATTCTGGGCGATTTCATTACCATTCTGATCATTATGGCGATCAATGTCGCGCTGCTCGCCGCGGTGACTTTTTTCTATTATCGCAATCGCCCGCCGAGCCTGCGCGCTGAGATCCGGCGGCTGGAGGAGCAATATAAATGAGCGTCGAATTCTTACACAGTATGGTCCGTGTTACCGACATAGACGCCGCTTTGACCTTCTATGGCGAAGGGCTCGGGCTCCAAGAACTCATGCGGTATGACAGTGAAGAAGGCCGCTTCACCCTCGTCTTCCTAGCATCACCGGACGATATCGAGCGCTGTGGCGGAATTCCTGACGGTAAACTTCCCACACAGATGGACATCCCAATGGTCGAGCTGACCTATAATTGGGACCCGGAAGACTATGGTGGCGGGCGCAATTTCGGACATCTCGCTTATCGCGTCGGCGATATTTATGAAGCCTGTGAGCGGTTTCAAAAGCTCGGCGTTACGATTAATCGTCCGCCCCGCGACGGCCGCATGGCGTTCGTTCGCTCGCCGGACGGCATCTCTGTGGAGCTGCTCCAAAAGGGTAAGCCGCTAGAGCCAGTTGAGCCGTGGGCGAGCATGGAAAACATCGGGAGCTGGTAATCAGGCATCCGATCACCCGTATGGCGCGTATAGATCTCAGAAACCGGGGAGAAATAGATGTCGCGCGAAATGCCCACCGATTGCGAGAAGCCCAGCCTCTTATCGAGTTTTAGAGAGCTCGGCACGCCGCTTGAGTTTGCAAAATTCCCTCTGCGGGCACCTGCATTGGCGCTGGCACCAAGAGGCGATGGGCGCAAAGTTGTGCTCTTGCCAGGCTTTACATCGCCGGAGTCGGCGCTGCTGCCTTTGGCGACTTATCTCAAATATCTTGGCTATGATGCTTCGACGTGGGGCCTGGGCGTGAATGGCGGCGATGTCGATCCGCTTACTCAAGAATTTGGGCGGCGCATCGAACAGATGGCCTTGCGCGAAGACGCGCCGGTGACTTTGATTGGTTGGAGCCTTGGCGGCGTCATCGCGCGAGAGACGGCGCGGCTATTCCCCGACAGCGTTCGCGAAGTGATCACGATGGGAACGCCTCTGATTGGTGGACCAAAATACACCTCCATCGGGCATCTCTATGCCCTGAAAGAGGGGTTAGATATGGATGCTTTTGAACGCGAAGTGCATGAGCGCAATCTGCTGGGTCTGACCCAACCGCTGACCGTCATCTACAGCAAATCTGATGGCATTGTCGGCTGGCAAGCCGCTCGCGATGTCTACAACCCACAAGCCCGAAATATCGAAGTGCGCAGCACCCATCTCGCCTTTGGGGGCAATGCGAAAGTCTGGCAGATTATCGCTGATACGCTCGCCGGGCGCACTTAAACTCTAAAGTTCGTGAACTTCACAGCCCCTGGCTTCCAGGATGGGCTTCATCTCCCAATAGGCGCGTGGGGTCCGGTAGAGCGGGATACGCGGGTGAAGGTGGTGGATGATGTGATATTGCATCCCCAATGAGCCAATATTGCCCACGATAGACCGGAAGCTGCGTGTGTCGCGATACCGACCAGAGGTCATGCCTGGATTGTGCGGGGCCCAGCTCAGATAGTACTGGATATAGGTGAGCGCGATGTGACGGGGCAGCCACCAGAGCAAGGCCGCTTCAATCGCATATCCAGACCAAGCCAGTCCGAACAAGATGCCAAAATGGATGAGCTGGTAGATCACGCCATCGAGCACGATATCCGGTCGCCCGATGCGCGCCAGAGCATCTCCATAGGCGTTGAAGCCGCCATCTGCGCGCGGTTGGCGGTAATAGATGCTATTCCAGATCGCGCCGAGCGGAGTTTGCGCATGGATCGCGTAATCCGGATCCTTCTCAGGATCATTGGCGAATTTGTGGTGTTCCATATGTGTGTATTTCGCCACGCGATAGGGCAGGACGAGCGGGATTGTCGAAAGGTGGCCGACAAGCTGGTTCAGCCAGCGGAGCTTGGTTCCCGGCTTTGCGATAATGTCATGCTGGGCTTCGTGGCTCGGCAAATAGGAGAGCGTGATGTTGAGTGTCGCGATGACAAATCCAAGCCATAGCGGAATGATCCCAATAAAGACGAGGGGCCAGAGGGCCAACCAGACGGCGAGATTCGAGAACGCCCAAGCCACTGCGAAATAGGGGAACTTATCGATATGGCGCGACGCCACTTCTCGTTCCATGCGCATGAGTTCGGCTTCCGACAGATTGGAAAAATCTTGGGTCGGGCTCATATCCAACGTCCTCTGATTTGCGCGAGCAAGCCAAGCGTTCCACCGAGGATCAACCCGGTCATGAGAGGAGAAAGACCAAGAGGTGGGGTCCAGGCGGCGGCTTTTATAATCTGGGAGGAAAGCGGCGCCAAAAATCCGACCCCGAAGAGTAGAGGGCCGAAATAGAAGATTGTTTTTATAACCTGGACCATGACCCCTTATGTCAAAAAATGACGCAGGCGTCAACTTTTTTGTGCGGGAGGTTTGTCGGATTTATTTTTGGAATGCGATCGTCACTTCTCCGATGCGAATACCGAACCGTGTGACATAGGCGCGATTTAGAAGAACTTCGTCTTCTAAGAGATACATCCAATCGTCAAAGCCGACATTCCACGTGCTGTCGCCAACTTTCAGATCGACCTTGTATTTCCAATTGAACGCGTTGCCGACAACGCTGCCTTGCGCGAAGCCCGGCACATCGCCAGCGGTCCCGCGATACTCACCATCGCCCAAGATATCGATTTCCCAGACGCGCGTGTCACGTTCGCCATCATCATAGACGAAGCGCTCGTCCAAGGTGAGGACGCCGTCTTCAACTGTGCCTGTAATGTCGACTTTGAAACTGCGGCGAACTTTGCCGAACCGATCCTCGAACACACCGTAAGCGGTGGTTTCGCCGAGAAAATACTCTTCTAAAACCAATTGCCGCGGTGCGTCGGTAAAGGATTGAAGTTCAGGACCGGAGACACATCCAGTCGTCAGTGCTGCGCTGGTGGCGACAGCAAGGGTGGGGGCAAAAAGATCTGAGAGGCGCATGAGACGAGGCTTTCTTGTTTTGCCCTGTCTACGCGCCTCCTAGAGATTTGGATTATCTGAACGTGCTCTAGTAGAGCGTCGCCAATGCTTTCGCATCATAATCGGCGAGATCGTCCGTGCGGCCTTCTTTGATTTTCTGGGCCCAGTGCGGATCTTGCAAAAGCGCGCGTCCAACCGCGACCAGATCGAATTCGCCTTTGTCTAAGCGCTCAATCACATCTGCGATTGGGCGTGTCTTAGAGTCTTCGCCTGCGAACGCGCCAATGAAGTCTGAGGACAGTCCAACCGATCCAACGGTGATCGAGGTAAGACCCGTCAGCTTCTTACACCAACCGGCGAGATTGAGGCCTTCATTGCCATCGACTTCTGGGAATTCGGCTTCCCACCAGCGCCGCTGGCTCGCGTGGAGCGCATCCACACCTGCATCAGCGAAAACCTGAAGGAAGGCTTCGAGCTCTTGGGGCGTCTCGGCGAGGCGCGCGGTATATTCTTGCTGCTTCCACTGAGAGAAGCGCAGAATGATCGGCGTATCATCCCCGACCTGCTTGCGGCATTCGCGGATAATCTCGCCCGCAAAGGTGGCGCGATCGGCGAGCGTGCCACCATACTTGTCTTCGCGTGTGTTCATGACGTTCCAAAAGAATTCGTCGATGAGATAGCCATGCGCGCCGTGAATTTCGATGGCGTCAAAGCCTAAGCGCTTCGCTTCGCCAGCGGCATTCGCATAGGCCATGACCATGTCTGCCACTTCGCTATCGCTCGGTTCGGGCTGAACCTGCTTGCCTGTGTGCGTGCGGCCAGACGGGCTATCGGAGACGGCCTCGGGGTCAGGACCCGTGCCAGGCTTGCGCATCATGCCGACATGCCAAAGCTGCGGTGCAATCTTGCCAGGGGTCTTGTGGACCGCATCGACAACGTTCGACCATCCCGCAAGCGCGTCATCGGCGTGGAAGTTTGGAACACGTGGATCATTTGAGGCGCCGCCGCGATTGATCGTCGTGCCTTCGGTAATGATTAGGCCAACATCGGCATCCCCGCGCCGCGCATAATATTCCGCAACATTCTCGCCCGGGACACCTCCTGGCGAGAACGACCGGGTCATGGGTGCCATGACCACGCGGTTTGGAAGCGTCAGACCACGCAGATTATAAGGCTCGAAAAGAGGCGAGGAATTAGACATTGATAACAACCTTGTTTTGGATCGCCCAAACTTGAGAAGTCCTGGCCGCGCTCGCAAGCCTCACGCAGCGGCAAGATTCTGCCCTTTATTTTTCCTAATGTATTCAGAGATCATTCAGACGATGCAGCCAATGATGTAGTCTAGGCTTAAAGGGACGAATGCGATGAAGAAGACCTTATTCGCGACCACATGTGCTTTGGCTGGGGCCGCGGCCTGTACGACACCCGGGATCAATTACGAGGCCCGGTTGATGCCTGAAAGCATTGCAGCTGCCGAAACGCGCACCGTCCAAGTCGAACGTTTTCGGGGGCCTGGCGGCGGTTGGTATGCCCGCCAGTTCGAGAATATGATCCTTAATACGGTATTTGACGGCGCGCAGTGGTTTACGCTCGCAGACTTCGAATATGGCGTTCCAGGCGATACACCCGCCGGCACCTATTCCGGTCATGTTGATATCGATGATTATGATTGGAACGAGTACTATCACACGACCAGCAAATGTATCGAATGGGATGGCATTTTCGACTGTGAGACCCGTGTCGATGTGGAAGAGCTCTGCGTCGAAGAGCGCGTTTCCGTCAGCGTTCACCCGCGTTTGGTTGATGCCGACTCTGGTGAAGTTGTTTTCTCAGGCTCCTATGGTGGCAGTTCTGGCCGTGAATCTTGTTATGAAACAGGCGTTTATGACGGGGTTTTCAACAAGAAACTGAAAAGAAAACGCCGTCATCATGGATTGTCTGGCTATCACTCAGTTGGATTTGCTGGCTTGGACGCGCCAGCAGACTTGGTTCGTGAGGCCCTGTTTGAGACCCTAAGACCGATCCGGAACGATATCGCCCCAAGAAACGCGACGGTTCGCGCGACATTTGTGACCGAAGCGCTCGATCCTGTGGCGCGCGCCGACCCACGTTTCCAGCAGGCCTTGGATATTTCCTCAAAAGATCCTTTCACCTCCTGCGCGATGTGGACGGGTATGGCGGAAGAATATCCGGAGGCGCCAGCCGTGATCCACAATCTCGGTGCTTGTGCGGAAGCCACGTCTGATTTCCAAGCGGCCCAAGGCCACTATGCTAAAGCCGCAGAACTATCGGTTAAATTTAGCGCCGACGGCGTCACTGCTGGTTCCGACTTCCTGAAAGCGCTGCGCAAACTTTCGACGCAACGGGCAGATCTTGAAATTCTTGAAGAGATCACGGCCCCTTGGATGCCCGTGGAAGAGGCTGAGACCCCGGCGCAGCCTGAGTCTTAATAGCCAAGCACGGCCATAACCCCGGCGGCGGCAGCCAGTAAGGTGAATATGAGCGTCAGGCTGACGGCAAGGATGCGTTGAGTCTTTTGCGGCCCATCGTCTTTCTTGCTGGCGCCTTTAAAACTGGCGAGCGTCCAGCGGTTGGTAAAGAAGCCGATGGCGGCAAGGAGAGCTGCGATCCCAGCGACCATGGCGCCCCCTAAAATCGCCAAGGCCCCTGCGACCAGTAGGATCACCGCGATTGGATCCGATCCTGCCTTCAAGAGTTCTCGGACATGGGAATCGGCTTGTTTGCCGGTCAGGTGATCATACGAGGTGTTCGGCGACACGATGGTGATGATCCATGCGGCGCCAACGGCGAGGCCGATGAGCAGGGTCGCCCCTGATTGTCCGAAATCTCGAATAGCTTCGATCATTTGAGAATCTCCTTGGACGAGAGGGTAACGATATCGGGTGTTGAAAGGTAGTGAAAATAGCGTTTGGCGCGGCGTGAGGCCTTGTCTTCGAGCAAGCTGAGAGAGATCGTGGTCCAAAGACCCTAGGAGCGCGCTCTCGTGCATGTTCTCAATTCCGATGCGCCTTTGATCGTCTATGTCGACGTGAAAAGCCCGTACGCCTTTGTCGCCATTCGTCCGACCTTAGCGTTAGAGGCGGAGCTGGGGGTTCAATTTGAGTGGCGCCCTCTGACCCTGGATATCCCGAGCTATTTAGGATCCGCAGAAAAGAAAGAGGGCAAAGTCGTGGCCTCTAAAGGCCGAAGCCAGCGCACATGGGACGCGATCCGGTACTCCTATCGCGATGCGCGGCGCTATGCAGAGCGCCAAGGGCTTATGCTCAAAGGAACAGAGAAGATTTGGGACTCTTCAATCGCGAACATCGGCATCCTCTGGGTTATGCAAACGGCGCGCGACCGTCTCGGTGACTATTTCGAGGCCGTGTATCCGCCATTCTGGCGTCGCGAGCTTGATATTGAGGATATCTCGGTCGTTGAGGCCTGCTTGGCTGAAGCTGGCGTCGACGTGGGAGGCTTTCGGGACTTCGAATCCGGGGCAGGGCGGAGCTTGCATGATGAGATACAGCCTCAATTCCACCCGAACGGCATCTATGGTGTGCCGACCTATGTGCTGGGCGACGATATCCTCTTCGGCCGTGAGCACATTCCTTATATCCGCTGGTGTCTCACTGGAGAAAACGGACCAGCGCCCGATATCGCGTACGAGATTGCCTGATGTTGACCGCTTATTTGGACTTCAAATCTCCCGGAGCTTATCTTTCAATCGCGCCGACCTTAGCGCTGATTGAGCGCACGGGCATTGGCATAGTCTGGAAGCCCTTTCAGACCGTCGAGCGGGATGTCCCAAAGCTCGGCAAAGAGGAAACGGTTGGGGAGAGCCATAGACGGGTTCGAGCTGCGTCGCAGCGGGCGCTCGCGGTCAAATATGCATCCCATCAGGGGATCGATCTACGCTTCCCGAACCACCCGGGCGAAACCAGTATGGCGCTTGGAGTGTTAGCCGAAATCCATGGCGATCCGCTGCCCTTCATTCGCGGGGCTTTTAATGCCTATTGGGAGGTCCATGCCAATCTCAATGACTTGGCTGTGGTCCATTCGATCTTACAAGAAAGCGGGGTCGACTATCGCGGCAGTCTTAGCACCGCGCATGACGCGCTAGAGCGGGCTCAGGCACAAGCTGAAGAGGCCGGTATTGTCGGGGCACCGGCCTATGTCATTGAGGATCAAATCTTTGTCGGGCGTGAGCATTTGCCCTGGATTGAAGAGATCGCGACGTCCTAATCGTCGAACCCGACAAACACCGCCCCTTCATCAACGCTTTTGCGTTTTGAGACGACCGCATTGGCTGGGAAACTGTCATCTGGCCAGCCCATGGCGACACAGATCATGATCACCTGATCGTCCGGAATACCGGCATGCTCTCGAACCACCGGCGATTGCATAATGCCCTGCGAATTGATCACGCAGCCCAGGCCCTTCGACCAGGCGGAATTCACCAACGAATTCACCACCCCGCCGCAATCAAAAGGCGCGATATCAGACCCGTGGATTGTCTTGTCATACGTGATGACGATCGAAACCGGCGCATCGAACTGACGGAACCCGCGCAAGACCCAGTCTTGACGCTTTTCTTTATCGTGACGCTCAATCCCCATCGCTTCGAACAATTGGATGGCGATGCCAATTTGGCGCTCGCGATGGACGCCCTCATAGCCAGGGCCGCGCCGGAATTCCCGAGTATCTGGAACGCCGGCCAAGTTACGCTCGACATTTCCCTTACGAATGCGGTCGAGCGGCTCGCCAGTCACCACATAAAAATTCCAAGGTTGGGTGTTGAGCGATGTCGGTGCGCGCATCGCCATTTCGAGGACTTCTTTGATCAGTTCTTTTGGAACCGGCTTGTCTTTGTATCCGCGAATGCTGCGGCGGCCCATAATGACATCTTTAAAGTCCACTTTGTGCGCTCCTAATTGCGGGTGTTTGCCTATTCCTAGTCCACGCAGCGCCCGCGTTAAGGCATGCCTCCGCGTGAAGTGAACCTTTTTGGCAGCTGACCCGACTACCCATATGAAAGCCACAAGGAGGCCATTTATGGCGGGGCAAGAAACGGAACGTGTCTTTGACGAACTCCTCGTCACACTTGCGCGTTCTGGCGATCGCAAAGCTGCCAATCGCCTCGCCGCGCGATGGTATCCTCGATTGATGCGCACAGCATTGCGCCTGTTGCGTGATCGAAGCGAGGCTGAGGAGGCGGTGCAAGAGGCATGGGCTGGCATTTGTCGCGGCTGGCCGCGGCTGTCTGACCCGGCAATGTTTCCCGGCTGGGCGTTTGGAATTTTGCGCCGCAAATGCGTCGACCGCATCCGCAAACTTCAGACGTATCGTTCGCGCACCGCCTCGATAGATGCTGCGCCAGAACCCAGTCAGGCCGCGCGCGGAGAGCTCCAGGTCGAGATCGACCAAGCCATGGAATCGCTAAGCCCTGATCATCGGCTCGCCGCCATTCTCTATTTCGGGGAAGGCTTGAGCCTCAATGAAATTGCGGCCGTCACAGATGTTCCTGTCGGCACCGCCAAATCGCGCATTTTCCATGCGCGCCAACATTTGAAATCTCGTTTGAAAGGAGAGACCTGATGACCACTTTTGAAGACCGTCTTCTGACGAGCCTAAATGCCGAAGACGAAGCCTTTTTGAAAGAATTAGAGCAAGATACTGGCTTGTTCCAGCAAATGGGCATGACCTTTTCGGGTCCATTGCGCTACTGGACCGCTTTCGCCTTTGTGTTCAGTTTTTTCTTCCTGGGGCTCGGCGTTTGGGCGCTGATAAACATGTTCGAAGCAGAGAGCACGAAACTCGTGATCCTTTGGGGGACGCTGGTCGGCTGGTCGAGCTTATCGGTGGGCTTGATCAAAATCTGGTTTTGGATGCGGATGAACCATCTCAACGTGCTTCGGGAACTGAAGCGGATTGAGCTGCGACTGGTAAAAGGCGCTTAAGCAGTTTCGCTCGTCATTGCGACAAACACATCTTCCAGATTGGGCTGCTCGGTCGAAAGATCGGCGACCCCGATCCCGGCTTCTCGAACACGTTCGAGGAGCCGCCCGATTCCGGTTTCAGAACTTCGGAACGTGATGTTGAGAACCCCATCGTCGGAGAGTTTGGCGTTCAGGTCCGCCAAGCTTTCCGGAATGCTCGTAAGGGGCTCTTTCGGTGTGATCTTTAAGAGCCTCTGATCTAGGCGAGCTAGCAGTTGCGGGGTCGGCTCTTGAGCGAGGACTTCGCCATGGCTGATAATCGCAATCTCATCGCAGAGCTCTTCGGCTTCCTCGAGATAATGCGTGGTCAAAATAATCGTCGTGCCATTGGCGTGCAGCTCTCGCACATAAGCCCAAAGAGACCGCCGAAGCTCTACATCAACGCCAGCTGTAGGTTCGTCCAAGATCAGTACAGGCGGATTGTGGACCAGCGCCTTGGCCACCATCAGACGACGTTTCATACCGCCCGACAATTGCCGCACATAGGCGTCTTTCTTGTCGTCCAAACCAACCGCTGTCAGGATTTCCAAGCTGCGGCGCTCAGCTTTCGGGACGCCATAATAACCGGCCTGAAGTTCTAAGGCCTGCAGAGGTGTGAAGAAGGGATCCATCGTGATCTCTTGATTCACCACCCCAATCGCGGCGCGGGAGCTTCTCGGATGATCGTCGATATCGAGGCCCCAAATCTTCGCCGTGCCGCCTGTTTTGGTGACGAGCCCAGCCAAGATATTGATAAAGGTCGATTTGCCCGCCCCGTTTGGACCTAATAGCCCGAAGATCGATCCACGCTTGATCTTTAGATCGATGCCTTTCAGCGCGCGCATCTCAGGAAGCTTGCCAGAAGCGCTGTAGGTCTTCTCCAGACCGATCGCTTCAATGGCATATTCAGGTGTGCTCATGCAGGCTCCGTTGGCTCAGGCCGTGCGATATAGGGATTAAGCAGGGATTCGCTCAAGTCTTTTGTTTTTCTTGAGCGCGCGCAAAGGCGGGTCTGTCGGTGATCCGAGCAAGATACGCGCTCGCGTTAGGGCCGAGGAGGTCTTTGATGGGTGGGAGCGTCGATGCCAAAAACAGTCCATAGCCGACGGCAATGTCGGCGATGGTGAAGCGATCAGCCACCAGAAACGCGCGGTCCTCCAAAGCGCTCTCGACGTGACGTAGGCGTCCCGAAAACCACTTGGCGTAATCGTCCGCAGCTTGGGGCAGGCGACGGTCTTCCGGTTCTAAAATTGTATAGCGCAGCACCAAGGTTTGCGGGAAGGTCAGGGTCGCGTCGCTGAAATAAAGCCAATTGAGGAAACTCCCATATTCCGGGTCATCCACGGCGATGGCGAGATCGGTCGGACCGTAACGCTGTGTGAGATAGTGACAGATCCCGCTGCTCTCCGTCATCTTGGTATCGCCAT
>CAYNUI010000012.1:9862-23609 GCA_964400185.1 uncultured Hyphomonas sp. | reverse complement strand
AGATCCGCTTCAGCGATGGTTTTGTCCGCCAGGATCTCCGCTTCGGTTTGCGCATGTGTGCAGACAATGAGCGGATCTTGCACCGCCTTTAAGCGCCATCCTGTCGCAATACGCGCGAGCTGACGCACCGCGTTCTCGCCATCAGAGCCGGCGCAAATCATCTGCGCATACGGGCGCCCTTCGAGCTGTCCGAGGACCGGGTAATAACAACGGTCAAAGAACTCTTTCATCGCGCCTGAAAGCGACGCTAAGTTTTCTGGGGCTACGAACAGATAGCCGTCTGCGGCCAATAGATCATCGGGGTGGGTTTCTTCGGCACGTTGGAGGACCGTCTCGGTCTCTGGCCGCGCAGACGCGTAGGCCGCCTCGGCCATTTGGCGCGACCCGCCTGTGCGCGAATGATAGATGATCAGCAATCGAGCCATAGGGGTTTCTAGCCCATCTCGGCGAGAGGCCAAGAGGGGACGAGTTTCTTGTCCGAACGTGTCACGAATCGCGGCATATCGGGTGCATGAAATATGCCTTGATCCCGATCCTATTCCTCGCCGCGGCCTGCGCGCCTCCGAGTGCCGAAACGATTTCAACCACGTCGGCGAGCAGTATTTATTGGTCGGATGGCGATAGCGGTCGCTTAGACGGCATGAAGTTCCGACTCGCCAATGTTGATGCGCCTGAAACCGGTGGTGTCGGGGCCATTGGCGGCGCGAAATGTGAGTTTGAGCGGGAGCTTGGTTTTGAAGCCAAAGCCTTCATGGTCGAACTCACCCGTGATGCAGAGTTGATGATTACCAGCTCGTCTGGGCCAGATCGCTATGAGCGCGAAGTGATCAATCTCTCCGTCAATGGGCGTGATATTGGCGAACTTGGCATAGAAGCCGGGCATCTTGGGCCCTGGCCGCATAAAGGCCGCCGGGCGCTCACAGATAAACCTGACTGGTGCGGTTTGCGCGACGCGAACTCGCTCGGTTAGCGGATCGGGACTCAACAGCGCGGCGAAATCATGCCTAACTCTGCCTCATAGACGGAGGAAACACGGCCATGATGAAACTGATCCAATATGCAGCGGCAGGCCTTTTAATTGCCGGCTGCGCGACCGCTCAAGAAGCGTATGAAGAGCCTGCAGCGCCGCGCATAACCATGGGCAATGGCACGCTGAACTCGATCCAAATGGAAGGCCTCACACGCACCGCAGGCGTCTCGACATTCCAGCAAGTGCGCGTGGACGGTGAAACTGTCTCCATGTTCCAGGGCGACACCGTCGTTCTGACCTTTCCGGAAGTCGTGATCGAAAAACCAGGCTTCTTAGTGCTGCATCCAGTGATGGATGGTCGACCTAATGGCGACATGGTCTCAGGCTTTGCCTATTTGAACGCCGGCACGAATGAGAACGTGACCATGCGCATCGACCATCCGGCGGATGCGGGATCAAAGTTCTTGGTCATGCTCCACAGCGACGTCGATGGGGATCGCGTCCTCGACTTCTCCTTCGTTGAAGACGGCATCAATGTCGAAGACACGGCCGTCTTCGAAGGCACGAATATGATCGCTCATATCTTTGCCGTCCCGGAATAAAGCAGGCTAGCGCGGACAAATCGTCCAGACGATCCGATCGGTTTCGATATCGACGTCGACGTCCATAAACTCGCGCTGCGAGTGAATGGCGCCGCGCCAAAGCTCGGTCCAGCAGGAGAGGAGCGTCTCACGCGCCTCGCCCTCTAGACCGCGCGCGATGCGAAGGCCGCTTTGTTCAATCATCCGGCGGTCACCCGAGCGCTCTTGCTCGGTGCAGGTATCGCCCATACCGGCCATAATTGTGGTGAGGAATTTTGCTGCATCATCTTGATTGCCATCCCTTGCCTCGATGGCGGCGGCGAGCGCTGGGAAATTCTGCAGTCCGGTCAGTCGCGCCGCTTTTTGACCCAGCTCGCGCGTGCGTTCGGTGCCGACCACGTCGGTCAAGGCGCTCAAGCCATTGCGAATATACTCCATCGCATAATTGCGATTGGCTTTTGCCAGCCGTTCTTCCGACCATTCAGACGCAGGCGGGGCAGGCTGAGCGGCAGGATCAAACGCAGGGGGGCGCTCATCCGGCGCAAATTGGAGGCGCTCCTCGTCGGCAAGCTCGTGATCGTACTCTTTGAAATAGCCGCACAATCCAAACTGTCCGGTTACATCTTCTGAGACGCAGACATAGCCCAATTTTGGATTGCCGAGGCTGACCCCGTTTTGGGCGTACCAGCCGTGCAGGAAGCCGCGGCTCGCCTCAACCGGAATGCCGCAAATGGCTGGTCCAGCATACATCCAGCGCGGATAACGAAACCGCACCCAAGCTTTGGTGTCAGACTCTTCCATATACTCGACGGCGACGCCGCCCATGCCATTGGAGAGAACATGATATTTGGCGCAAGCAACCGCGTGTGGCTGACCGGCGAGACCAAGCTTTTCGAAGCTGGAGAGGAATTTTTCCTCATGCTGGCGCCGAAACAGGCGGAACATCCAGTCATAGACGGTGGATTTGCCTTCCTCGACCGCGACCATGAGCTGCAGGCCGAGAAAGTATTGGTGATGGAGATCCGCTTGCGCGGCAATGGCTTGAGACGACATGCCTATTCTGCTGCCACAGCCTGAGGACCAGGGCGAGTCAGATGCGCGTCGACGGCTTTGTTAAAGGCATCCAGCGCGCCTTCAAACCGTCCAAACAGCATGTGTTCATTAGCCCCCGAGGCGAGCGTGCTCTGCATGCTTTCGCCAATCACAAAGTCTTCGTCCAGCGTGGTGCGCGTGATCTCATGATTGCGCTTCCAATGATCAGCCTTCTCGGCTTCAGCCTTGGGGGCAAGCGTTGAGAGGCGCAAGCGCGTTTTGCCCGGACCAATCGGCTCCGATTGGATCCAAGAAATATGATCCGACTGAACCAGCAAGGAGGAACCCGGGAAGAGCGTGTAGAGAACTTGCGCATGGTCTCTGAGGCGCCAAGTTTCGCGCGTCTCAGGCGCAAGTTTGGCCATGCTCGTGCGCATCAAAATCGAGCGCATGTTTGAACCGAACATTCGATAGGAGGACAGATTGTCCTCAAAGTGCGGCCCAATCGTGGTGCGGTGGGCGACTTTAAAATGATAGGCTTCAATGCCGCCTTCGACCAAGATTTTCCAATTGGCATCATGCTCCGGCAGATCTTGGTGAGCGACATAGAGGTCTTCAATGTGCAAAGCGTCGAGTTCATCAGCCAAATCGCCGATAAAGGCCTCAAGATCGGTTTCACCGTCCGGATCGACCGTCACCCAGATGAAGCCAAAACGCTCCTGGCAATGAACCTTGGTTAGGCCAAGCTCGCTTTTCTCAATACCGGTAAAGCCTTGATCGAAATGCGGGGCGGCGAGCAGGTCGCCTGTATTGGCATAGGTCCAGGCATGGTAGGGGCAGGTGAAGCGATGCTTGCATCCGGCTTCATCATCAACCAAGCGCGTGCCGCGGTGGCGACACGCATTCAGGAACGCGTTGACGGCGCCGGTCTTGTCGCGGGTCAACAGGATAGGAACCCCCGCCACCTCGCGGCGAACGAACGCGCCTGGTTCTGACATTTCGCTTGTATGCGCCGCGATCATCGGCAGGCGACGAAAGATCCGTTCGCGTTCGAGGTCAAAGCGGGCTTGGCTCGTATAGTGTTCGACCGGACTGCGGGCGACGGCCTCATCGAGGTAAAACGTCTTCTCTTCTTTGATCGAGAGCAGCTCATCGATCAGCTGCAATTCTGTGTCGCGATCCATCGTCCAATCCTCCTCGTGCGAAAACGTAAACTTACCGCTTGGTAAGTCGACATACTTACCGTATGGTAGGTTGTCAAGTTTCAAAGGATCGCAAGATGGCAAGCGACACGCGAGAACAACTCTTAGACAATGCTGAAGCACTGTTTGCGGAGCGTGGCTTCTATGGCGCGAGCATCGCGGCGATCGCGAATGAGCTCGGCCTAACCAAGCAGGCGCTGCTGCACCATTTTGGCAGCAAAGAGAAACTCTATGGCGAAGTGTTGAAGCGGATTTCCGTTCGGTTTGAGGATCTCTCAAAGGGTGAGGAACTGGCGGCGTTCGATCCGATTGCGAGCCTACAGGCCTATCTGCTTCAATTGCATAACCCCACTGTATTGAGCCCCCACGCGACCCGGCTTTTGATGCGCGAATTGCTCGACAATAAGCGCCGCGCCGATACAGCCGGAACCTGGTATTTAAAGCCCTTCCTTGAAGGCCTGATCGCAAAGGTCAAAGCGGTGCCCAATTGGCATAATGCCAGTGACGCCGAAGCGCTGGCGGTCGTCTACCAGTTGCTCGGTGCGATCAACTATTATGGCGTGTCCACGCCAACTTTGACCGGGATTTTCGGAGAGGACGGCTATGCCGCGCTCGATCAGGCGTTTCCGAAACAGCTCAAACGATTGATCAATGCAGCGCTGACGGCGCGCTAGCCGCGTCCGAACAAGCGGGCAAAGAAGCCCTTTTTCTTGTTCACTTCGGCCGGGTGTTCTTGCGTCTCGCGATGGGCCTCAACGTCGTCTTGGTGGCGGTCCTGCCACGTTTCCCAATCGTCGGCGTCATCAATATCGATCAATTCGGGAAGGACACCGATCTTGGCCTCGTCGGGCAGATTCGCCCAGACATCTTCCATCGCATGCGGGCTCGACCACCGTACGCCGTGAAAGGGGCTCGGTGTGCGGGCTGATTTGTTGATCCCAAACAACCAGAAGCCGCCATCGCGGGTCGGGCCGAAGACCGCATCATGGCGGCTCAGCGACCGCACGGCTTGACGTAAGAGCGCGGTGGAAACCTCAGGCGCATCACTGCCGATGAAGAGCACAGGACCGGGCTTCGCTTCGCGCAGACCCTTGCTCAACCGATCTCCAAGATCGCCAGGGCCTTGGCTGCGGCGTTCCAGATGTACCGGCCAAATGCCGCCAAGCGAGTTATCGAGCTCCTTGTCCGGCGCCGTATAAAGCACGGTCTCCCATGGCCCCCGCAGCGCTTCACGCACAGTTTTCGCTTGTAGCGCGGTCGCGATCCGCCGCGCACTCACGCTGGAGTTTAGGCCCTCTGCCAGGCGCGTTTTTGCGAGGCCAATCCGAGGCGGTTTTGCGAAGATGTAGATCTGAGGACGCTTCATTTGACCACTTCAATCCCAATCACTCGGTTCTGTTCGTCCACATCGAGAATGATCTGCATTCCGCGAAGGGCTTCATCGAGAGCGAAAACATCAATTGAACGGGCAACGCAACCCGGCGTACCAGCGCCCGGGTGATCTGGCAGATAAATGTAGCCTGTCTGCAACTCTTCGTCCCAGCTTGCCTCTAGCGACATGGTGCACCTTTAATCTTGGCCCCTATGAATAGGATTTTGCCAACTTTTCTGGATTCGCACCAAGGAAATATCGCGTGATTAAGAAGGCATTGTGCCAACTGCGTTTGCGCCAGCCATCGCGGTCATATTTTGAGGCATCGGTGCGCGCCTCAGCGGACAAGATGGAAAGCCGTTTCTTGCCAATCGCGCGGATGATTTGGACGTCTTCCATAAAGCTCGTCTCGGGATAGCCGCCGATCTCTTCATACAGCTTTCGTGACATGAGGAGGCCCTGGTCGCCATATGGCAATCCCAACGCGCGTGCCCGCCAATTGGCCCGGCGCGCGACGACTTTCGCCATCGGATGGTCGGAGCGATAGGCGAGGCTAAAGGCAGCGGCTTTGTTCGGACGCTCAGCCATGTGTGCCTGCGCCCGCTCGGCCCAGTCGCGCGACAACGCTGTATCGGCATGCAGAAACAGCAGCCACTCGCCGCGCGCTGCCTCCATGCCGTGCCGCAGCTGTGCTGCCCGCCCGCGATCTGGGGCAGAAACCACGCTTGCGCCTGAGCCTTCTGCCAAACGCCTCGTCTGATCTGCACTGCCGCCATCGACCACGATGACCTCACGGATCAGCCCGGCCTCAAGGCCGACCATAAGCGAACTCAAACAGAGCGGCAGGACGGCCTCAGCATTATAGGCTGGGATGATGATCGAGAGCGGGGCGGGCATGTTACCAGCCGGACGGCGCGAGCGCGGTTAGGATAGAGATCACGGAGCGGCGCAGGAACGGTATGACGGCTCCCAAAATGCCGAGTGACAAACCGATCGCGGCGGTCAGCTTTAAAAACGTCTCGATCTCCAAATTTGGGGCCCACATGGTCAGCGCCAGAAACGCAGCAATCGTCGCGACGATGCCATAGACCAGGAACGCAACAATTGCGCTGACTACTAATCCAAGTGTTTTCATACCTCGACGCCCATCTCTTTCAGGCGGGCCTGAACCAGCAAAAGATCGCGCCAGGCACGGCTTTTGTCTTGCGGACGGCGGAGCAGATAGGCCGGATGGAACATCGGCACCATCGGAACCGTCGTCCCGGCGGGCGTTGAAAACGGTCGCTCTGAGCCGCGCAGGCGCATAATCCCGGTCTTCGTATCGAGCAAAGATTTGGCTGCCACACCGCCGGTCGCGATGATGATTTTCGGCTGCGCGAGATCCACCATACGGTTCACAAACGGGCGACAAACGGCGAGTTCCTCAGCCTCAGGATTTCTGTTTCCTGGTGGACGCCAATAGTTGACGTTTGAGATGAACGTATTGGTTTTGCGGTCGAGCCCGATCGCGCCCAGCATTTTGTCCAGCAATTGCCCGGCTTTGCCGACGAAAGGCAGGCCAATGCGATCCTCTTGTCCGCCGGGCCCCTCGCCGAGCACCATGACCGGCCCGTCCAGCGCCCCGTCATAGACGACCGTTTTTTCGCACAGCTGTTTCAGCGGACAGCCCTCAAAACTTTCAATGGCGGCTTTCAGGCTTTCAAGCGAATCAGCCCCCGCGGCGAGGGCTTCGGCTTCTTGCAGCCAGTCGTGCAGGGATTTGGATGTATTGCGCCGCGCTGATTTTCGCTCATTCCCGCGCAGGCGGGAATCTCCATCCGAATGTGCGGACGGATCGCCTGAGATCCCCGCCTGCGCGGGGATGAGCGAGCTGTTTTGCTGTTTCAAAGCCGCATCAATTTCCGCATGGTCAACCTCAACGCCCATATCCTCCCACCACTCGGAGAGCGCCTTTAACGCTGCGGCAGAGGCATTTTGGGGCATTGAGACCTTGTAAACTTTGGCTAAAGAGGTGCTCAGATACTGGATTATACGTAACGGGCGCGCAAGAGCTGCCGCCAGGTTCCGAGGAGAGATGTGATGAGCGAACGCGAGTCGATGGAGTTTGACCTAGTAATTGTTGGTGGTGGCCCGGCTGGCCTCGCCGCAGCCATTCGCGCCAAACAATTGGCCAATGAAGCTGGGGAAGAACTTGAAGTCGTGGTCTTGGAAAAAGGCGGCGAGATTGGCGCGCACATTCTCTCTGGCCTGGTGCTTGATCCAAAAGCGCTTGATGAACTGATCCCAGACTGGCGCACACGTGACGATCGCCCGATCCGCACCGAAGTAAACGCAGACCAATACAAGCTGCTGGGGCCGAACGGCTCGATGGCGATGCCCACCTTCGCTTTCCCACCCTTCATGCACAATCATGGCTGCTATATTGGCTCGCTCGCCAATGTCTGTCGCTGGCTCGGAGAGCGCGCGGAAGAGTTGGAAGTTCAGGTCTTCCCGGGCTTTGCCGCTTCAGAAGTCGTCTATGGCGAGAATGGCGAAGTGCGCGGCGTCGTGGCTGGCGTCATGGGCATTGCCGAAGATGGCAGCCAAAAGCCAGATTATGAGCCCGGCATGGAACTGCTCGGTAAATATGTCTTCTTCGCCGAGGGTGCACGCGGCTCGCTGACCAAAGATGTCAAAGCCAAGTACGACCTGGAAGCCAATTGTGACCCGCAAAAATACGGCATCGGCCTGAAAGAAGTTTGGAAAGTCCCAGCCGATCATCCTGAGTTTAAAGCCGGTTTTGTCCAGCACACATTTGGCTGGCCGGTGAAAGAGAAGGATGGCAGCGGTGGCGGCTTCCTCTACCACTTCTCAGAAGGCGGCGAGAATTATGTCTCCGTCGGTTATGTGGTGCACCTCAACTATAAGAACCCGCACCTTTCTCCCTATGATGAGTTCCAACGCTACAAGCATCACGACGACATCTCGAAGTTCCTGAAAGGCGGTAAGCGCGAGGCCTATGGCGCACGCGCGATTACCTCAGGCGGCATTCAGTCGATCCCGAAACTGTCTTTCCCAGGCGGTGCCCTGATTGGCTGCTCGGCTGGTTTTGTGAACCTGCCGCGCATCAAAGGCACGCACAATGCGATGAAGACCGGCATGCTGGCCGCCGAAGAAGCCGTCAGCGCGATCCGGGCTGAACGCGCGGGCGATGAACTTGCCACTTATGACAAAGCGGTGCGTGACAGCTGGGTCTGGACCGACCTTGCCCGCGTGCGCAATGTGAAGCCGCTCATGGGCCGGTTCGGTACGATGCCAGGCGCCGTTCTTGGCATGCCAGACATGTGGATGCGCTATCTGGTTGGCTTCGGTTACATCCCACAGCTCAAACATGGCAAAGCGGATCATGAATATCTGAAGCCTGCGAACAAGTGTAAGCCAATTGAGTATCCAAAGCCCGATGGTGTGCTCAGCTTCGATAAGCTGACCAATGTCTCCTTCACCAATACCTATCACGCTGAGGATCAGCCGAAGCACTTGAAGGTCGCCGACCTCGGTCTGCAGAAAGCGTCAGAATTTGATGTGTTCGCTGGCCCTTCGCAGCGCTACTGCCCGGCAGGCGTTTATGAATGGATCCAGGAAGAAGGCCAGGAGCCCGTCTTCCAGATCAATTCGCAAAACTGCATCCATTGTAAGACTTGCGATATCAAAGACCCGAACCAGAACATTAACTGGGTCACCCCTGAAGGGGGCGGCGGTCCTGCCTATCCAAACATGTAAGGCGACGCGGACGTGCGCGAGTACACCTTCAAACCAGCGCCCGTCCGCAAAGCCCAAACGTGGGCCATCAAAGACGATCATTTGATGCGGCGAGGCGGCGTGCAAGCGCTGAAGCTGGCCGACGTCACCGAGGCAAGCTGGAACACGGTCACCTATCGCGGCACCCGTAGCGCCTGGCTGCACCTCTCCACAGAAGAGGGAACCACCAAGATCGAATATACCGATCAAGGCGGTGCACGGGATGAGTTCTTCGGCCTCATCGTCGCGGTGTCTGAGACCTTGTCACGGGTCAATCCAGACCTTCAAATCAAGCATGGCTATTCGGCGCCCTGGCGGATGGCGCTGTTTCTGCTTGGCTTGATCGGGACCGTATTTGGTCTGTTCCTGCTCTATGTCGGCCTTACCAATGCGACCGGTAGAGGCAATCTCGAAGCGAGCATTGCTGGCGGTGCGATGGTGATCTTGATGCTGCCCGTGGCTTGGTCGTGCCGACCGAATCTAAACGCGCAAACTTTTGGGCCGGATGGTTTAGCCGCCGAGATTGCTGGGCTCGGCGGACCGCCGGTGTCGAATCCAAACGCTGGTTCCAGCGAGGCCTAAAGCCCAGAAGATCGCAAATGGGGCGGCGCCACCCGCGAGCGCGCCAATATAGGCCGCAGCCCCGCACGCGGCGCAGAGCCCCCAATACAGCACCGCAGCCTCGATATGTCCCCAACCGGAGGCAATCAGTCTTTGATAAGCATGGTCCAAGTGCGGCTCGAGCCAATTGCGGCCATGCTTTGCGCGCCAGATCAGGGTCAATAAGACGTCCAATAAGAAGGGCAGCGCGATCGTGGCTACGGTCCAGACCTCGAGGCCTGACAACAGACCCAAAGCCGCAAACAGCGCGCCGAGGCCTAATGCGCCTGCATCCCCGAGATAGAGCGTGCCGCGCATATTGTGCATCAAGAATCCAGCGAGTGCGCCGAGTAAGACAAACCACCAGACGCTCAAACTCCAATCGCCGGAAACCGCTCCCGTGCTGGCGAGTGCGATAAACATGATGGCAAGGCATCCGCCGGCCATGCCGTTGGAGCCGTCGATGAAATTCACCGCATTGGAAAAGACCAGCATCCAGAGCGCGCTGCCAAGGATCAGTACCGCTGGAACGGTCACATCTCCCCATGGTGATGACAGCGCCTCCGGCACCGTGCCGAGCGCAGCTGCGCCAAGGCAGGCGAGTGCAAGAATGAGCAGTTTCAGCTTGGTGTTCGCCGTCCAAATATCGTCCCAGAGGCCGATCAAAAAGGCCACGGCGACAAAAGCGAAGGCCGGTTCTTGGCCGCGAATGAGGATCAAGAATTGGCTGTAAAGCGCTGAAAAACTGTCGCTTATGCTGACGGAATAGCGCGCAAACAAAAGTAAAAACCCGAGCAGAAACCCGAGCAATGTGCCGAGCAAAATCGCGACGCCGCCGAGGCGCGGGACGGCGAAGCTTTGCGTTTTTCGCTCGCTATCTGGCGCATCGACAATCCCGCTGCGTTTGACCAGAGCAATGGCGAGGAGGCTACACGCAAAACCAAATGCGGCGAAGCAGGCCCCGATGACCCAAATCGATCCGAACACTAGGCGCCTCCCAATAAGGTCGAGCGGATCCACCAATCAGGATATTGCGAAGCGAGTTGCTCGCCCGCACGCTCAGCCGCCTCCAGGCTTTCAAACAAAGCAAAGCAGGTCGCGCCCGATCCACTCATCCGGGTGAACCGTGCGCCCGGAAGAGCTTGCAGCGTGCCGAGTGTATCCGCGATGTCTGGGAATTGGCTGATTGCCGGTGTCTGGAGGCTGT
Source organism: uncultured Hyphomonas sp. (assembly GCA_964400185.1). GTDB lineage: Bacteria > Pseudomonadota > Alphaproteobacteria > Caulobacterales > Hyphomonadaceae > Henriciella. Next base: position 12,868 of record CAYNUI010000012.1, on the reverse strand, counting down.
TCTCCGTATTGTCTTTCAGCCACGACAAAAAGGGGCGCAGGGCGGTTCGATTGTCAGGTAAAGGCGGATGTTCTGGGATCGCGTTTGGAACCGCTTGATCATAGGCTTGGAACACCGGACCGGTTGGGCAGGCGACGCCGGAATTGACCAAGAGGGCCGGAATTTTCGGTACGCTCAAGACCGGGTCATAGCTCTCGCCTTCACCGCTCATCATGCCCGGTAGATTGATCAGGCAAGCGAGGACATCGCCGCCAAGCAGGGGCGCAATCGTCTCGGCAAGGCCTTGCACGCGGTCGCCGCCATGGGCGCGGATAATGAGGCGGAGTGCAGCGCCCGCATCGGCGGATCCGCCGCCAATCCCGGCAGCGCAGGGTAGGTTCTTCTGCAGGCGAAACGCGAGCGGGGGAGCATTGCCATCGAGTGCATCATTCATCGCACGCGCCGCTTTTAAGATCAGATTGTCTTTGGCCGGACCCGTGTCTTTCGCGAAAGGACCGTCAATGGCGATGCTAAAGTGGCTGGCAGGCTCAGCGGTCAGCAGGTCCGCCACGCCTTCATCGGCGAACGAGACCAGCGAGATTAAATTGTGCCGCCCGTTTTCCTTCGGGGGTCCAACATGGAGGGACAAATTGACTTTGGCGGGAGCGAGTTCTTGCAACCGGGTCATGGATAGGCCGGGGATCGCTCTTCATTTGCGGCTTGCAGAAGCGCGATGCCGCCATTGAGTTTCGCCTCTAAGAGCGTGCGCTCGTCCTCATCGACAGAGTATTTCAGCGCCCGCTCCCATTGATAGCCGGCTTCTTTAAAGCGTCCGACTTGCCAATAGGCATCGCCGAGATGGTCGAGGATTTCGGAGATGTCTGGCTCGAGCTCGGTGGCGCGCTCGAGATAGAAGATCGCCCGCTCATAATTGCCGAGTTTATAATGCGCCCAACCCAAGCTATCTGTGATGGCGCCATTGTCTGGGGCGAGGCGCAACGCGCGCTCGATCAAGGTCAGGCCTTCGTCGAGATTCATGCCGCGATCGATCCAGCTATAGCCGAGATAGTTCATAATCGTCGGATCATCGGGGCGCAGATTCATCGCGGTTTTCAGATCGTTTTCCGCCAGCGGCCACTCGCCGAGGCGCTCACGGGCGCTGCCGCGGGCAAAATAGATCCTCCAGTCATATTCACCCGCCGCCTCATCGGCAGTGATGATGTCGGTGAACGTGTCCTCGGCCTCGCCATCGCGTCCCAAAGACTGGAGCAAATCTGCCAGCTGAACGCGGATATTGCGATTGTCGGTCCGCTCCAGCGTCGCGCGGGCAATGCGTAGCGCCTCGTCATCTTCACCTTCCCGGCGCAGCGCCCAAGCCAATTGCCCTTGCGCGCTGGTGTGATGGACGGAGGTTTCGGGAATAGATTTTAAGAGTGCGATGGCATCAACACGCCGATCCGCCTGATCCAATGTGTCCGCCCACAAGGCTTTGGCGGCGTCTAAATCCGGATCGAGATAGACCGCCATGGCGAAATAGGCGGCCGCAAGATCCCCATACTGCGATCCAGCTTGCGGCGCGGTGGTGAGATAGAAGGCGAGCGCGGTGCCATCTGCGGCGCTCATTTGTTTGGGCGGGGTCACGTCTCCGGCTTCGATCTCGCGCGCCAGAGCCAGCAAGGCCGGATGGCGGCCAACATCTTGGCGGAAGTCTCTCAAACGTTGCCGCGCGAGTTCATCCTCACCGGCCAGGGCCAAGAGCCGCGCTTCCGTTTCCACGCCGAGCGCGAGGCGCGCATTGATCTGCCAGAGATAAGCGAGGTCCTCACGCGCTTCTTCGGTCTCGCCGATATTGACCTTCATCAGCGCCGTCAGGGTCTGGCTCATCAGTGTGTGGAGCCCGTCCTGCCCGCCGGCTTGTTGCTGCAACGAGATTGCCGCCTCGGGATCATCTTCCAGCATGTTCCACGCGGCGAGGCTGCGGGCGAGCATGGCATGGAAGTCACTGCGCCAAGCTTGGTTGAGATTGGCCAGCACAGCGGCATCATCGCCGCGCTTGGTGGCGTCGACCGCAAGCAAAAGCCGCGGCAGTTCGGTCTCGTCTAGAGTTGCGCGCGGGAGACGGCCGGCCAGCGAGATGGCGCGATCAACGTCACCAATGCGCAGGACCGAATAGATCGCCTGTTCGGCCACCCAAGGGTCATCTTGGACCGTGCGCAGCAGCTTCGAATAGTGCCGCGCAGACGTATAAGCATCGTCTGTGAGCCCGGCATATTTCGCCACAGCGTAAGTGCTCAAAGCATTGATATCGCGGCGCAGTTTGGCATCTGATTCCGCGCGCTCGAGAAATTCAAAAGACGGGCTCACCCGGCCCGACAAGCAAGCCGAGAGCGCCAGGCACGAAGCCGAGATTAAGAACGCACGCCACATGATTTGCTTTGTCTCAGCGTCCGGCCTTACAGGCAAGTCAAAGTCTGTGATTTTCGCCGGGTTTCGGTTGTGGTTTTGACCCTAGTGGGCGCGGCTGATGCAGAAATCTGCCAGATCTGACAGGGCCTGCGTCCATTCGCTTTGCGGCAGGGTCCGCAGCGCGGTCTTTGCTAGGTCCACATAAGCCCTTGCTTCGACCAGCGTTGCCTCAGCTGCGCCGGTGGCTCGGATCAGGTAGATGGCGTGCGAGAGATCGCCTTCTTTTTGCTGCTCTGGATTTAGCACGCGGTCCCAGAAGGCTTGGTCTTCGGCGCTGCCTCTTCGGCGAGCAATGATGACGGGCAGTGTGGTTTTGCCTTCTCGGAAATCGTCGCCCACCGCTTTGCCGATGACGGAGGTCGTGCCGCCATAGTCGAGCGCATCGTCAATGATCTGGAAAGCAAGGCCGAGATTTTTGCCATAGGCCGCGAGCGCGCCAGCATATTCTTCGCCTGCGGGGCCAGCAGACAAAGCACCGGCTTCAGCTGCAGCTTCGAACAGTGCGGCGGTCTTGGCTTCGATAATGGCGAGATACTCTTCGGTCGGCAGATCCGTGCGCCC
>CAYNUI010000012.1:0-9762 GCA_964400185.1 uncultured Hyphomonas sp. | reverse complement strand
CGGTCTTGGCTTCGATAATGGCGAGATACTCTTCGGTCGGCAGATCCGTGCGCCCCGCAGCCGCGAGCTGGCGCACTTCGCCCTCTGCGATCACAGAAGACGCGTCAGAGAGGATCTTCAAAATCTCAATCTTGCCGGTTTCGACCATGAGGGTGAAGGCGCGGGCAAACAAGAAGTCTCCGACCAGGATAGAGGCATTATTGCCCCAAACATTTTTGGCCGCCTTCTTGCCGCGGCGCAGATCGCTATCGTCGACCACATCATCATGCAGCAAAGTGGCCGTGTGGATGAACTCCACCGCCGTAGCGAGGGCATGCGTTCCGTGATCCGCCCCGCCGCAGGCATGGGCCGCCGCCAGCGTAATCATTGGACGAAGTCGCTTCCCGCCCGCGGAGACAATATAGCCCGACAGGTCAGGGATCACATCGACCGGGCTTTTCGCGCGATCGATAAGCAAGCGTTCGGTTGCCTCAAGATCGTCCGCCAGCATATTTTGCAGGCGTTCGACAATTCGGCCGATCTCGTCGGTGGCTGTTGGGTTTGTTTGCGCAGTCACGCGAGACGTCCTATTTCACTTTCAGTCGGCTTTCCATAGAGATAGCGCAAAATTGATGGGTTTGAGCTGCGGTAAGCCACCGCATGCTGCATTTTTGAGGTGATCTCTTGGAAGAAGTGTTCCGCACCAATGATTTGGTCAAGCTGTCCTATATCAAACATTTGCTCGCCGAGGAGGGCATTGAGCCCTTTGTTTTGGATGAGCATACGGCAATGATTGATGGACGCGGCCCCATGGTCCCGATCCGGATCACGGTGCGCGAAGACTTGGCCGATCGCGCGCGTTTCATTCTGCGCGATGTGGAGAAAGATGCGTGACGGCGCATACCGCCGATGCCTTCTACAATGGCCAGGTGACCGTCCTGCAGCCGAAAACCGGCTTTCGGGCTGGAACCGATAGTCTTCTGCTTGCCGCCGCCTTGGATCAGGCATTTTCAGGGAATGCGCTAGAAATTGGCTGCGGGTCGGGCGGGGCCTTGTTGCCCGCCGCCAGTCGCGCCAGCGAAGCTCAATTTACGGGCCTAGAGCTCGATTCCGTCGCTGCGGACCTCGCGCGTCGCGGCGTCGAGGCGAATGGCTTCGAGACCCGCGTCGAGATCGTGACCGGGACCGCCGCTGACCTGCCGGGTGAATGGCAAAACAGTTTTGACTTGGTCTTTTCCAACCCGCCTTTCTTCGAGGCCGGATCGATCCAAGCGCCAGGCCCCGGCAAAGATGCAGCCTATTTGGAAAGCCTGCCTTTAAAAGACTGGATCAATGCCATGCTGTTCGCGCTGCGGCCGAAAGGCGTGTTTCTAATGGTCCACCGCGCTGCGGACATGGCGCGTATTCTGTCCGTCATTGAACGTCAGGCTGGCGAAATCACCGTTTTGCCGGTCCATTCTTATCCTGGCGCAGACGCCAAGCGCGTCCTGGTTCGGGCCCGCAAAGCGCTTCGCTCGGGTCCCATGCGCTTGTTAGAGCCGCGCTATCTCTACCAAGGAAAGGGCGGTGAGCGCACGACGTGGGCGCGGGCCATGCAAGAAGAGGGTGCCGGGATTGACTGGAATTAGACCAGGCCGATGCTTGCCGGACGGCGCAGACCGGAGTAGGCGGTGCGGATCATTTTTCCAGAACTGACAGACCGATGACTGCACCCGCCGCCAAAGACAAACCCGCTAGCTTTCAGGATCTCATCCTGCGCCTCCAAAACTATTGGGCGGAGCAAGGCTGCGCGATCTTGCAGCCCTATGACATGGAAGTCGGCGCCGGGACGCTGCACCCTGCCACGGTGTTGCGCGCATTGGGTCCGAAAGACTGGCGCGCGGCTTATGTTCAGCCCTCGCGTCGGCCAGCAGATGCCCGCTATGGCGAAAACCCAATGCGGCTCGGTCACTATTATCAATACCAAGTCATTCTGAAGCCGAATCCGAAAAACCTGCAGGATCTCTATCTGAACTCGCTTTACGAGATTGGGATTGATCCGACCGTTCACGATATTCGCTTTGTCGAAGATGATTGGGAAAACCCGACCGTTGGCGCTTGGGGCCTTGGCTGGGAAGTTTGGTGCGATGGTATGGAAGTCAGCCAATACACCTATTTCCAACAGGTCGGCGGTCTGGACGTGTTCCCGGTTTCCGGCGAGCTGACTTACGGCTTAGAGCGTCTCGCCATGTATGTGTTTGGCGTCGACAATGTCTATGAGCTGCCTTTTAACGCCCCAGACAGCGATACGCCGCTCACTTATGGCGATGTCTTCATCGAAAATGAGCGCCAGCAATCGGCGTTCAATTTCGAGCATTCCGATGTCGAGATGCTGCAGCGCTGGTTTAGCGATTGCGAAAACCAATCAAATGCTTTGCGCGCGGCAGGTAAACCGCTCCCGGCCTATGATTTTGCACTGAAAGCCAGCCACGTGTTCAACTTGATCGATGCGCGCGGCGCAATCTCTCCGACCGAGCGCCAAGCCTTCATTGGCCGCGTCCGGGATCTGGCCCGCGGCGCCGCTGAGCAATGGGCTGAGCAAGAAGCTGAGCGGGCTGAATAGAGAGGCCAGATTAGATGGGCGAATTGTAACTTTGGCATTGCCCACAAGCAGGGCAGGTTCATCCCAGATCTCTGTATACGGAGCTATATCAACAGGATAGGCGCGCTTGCTTGAAGCGGCTGGCATATCCCGGTAAGGCGCTGTGACGGGGAACGGGAAGGGTCTGCGGCATGAAGCGTGCGATTTTTGGGGTTTTGTTTTTCGCGTTCGCAGCGTGCAGTCCAACGCCTGGCTCATCCGCGCTCTATAAAGACCGCAAAATGCAAAACGCGGTGGCCGAAGCGCGGTCAACTTTGCCGGTCTTTTTTGAGGCCTGGCAAACCCAAGCCGAAGGCCATTCCGATTTTCGCGTCACGGTGATCATGCCGTCCAGCGCCTATGGTCGCGACTATGTGGAGCTGTCTGATATCCGCCAGGATTTTGCCGGCTTCATTGGCGCAACCTCCGGCGGCAAAGAGGTGCCGTTCCTAACCGCCGATATCGCCGATTGGCGGTATAAAGATGGCGAGCGCTATCGCGGCGGCTATACGCGCCGGGTCATGTTTGACATGACCGATGCCGAAATCCCCAATATCCGCGCCCAATTTCATGAGGAGCCTCTGCCATGAGCAAGGTCAATTTAGACGAAAAATTCGCAAAATTCTCAGAGCACTGGGAGCCAAAGCTGGCCGGGCGCGTGAATGATATGGATGTTCGCTTGGTCAAAATTCAGGGGGATTTTGACTGGCATTCGCACGCCCATGAGGATGAGATGTTCGTCGTCGTGAAAGGCGAGATGCGGATGGCATTTCGGGACCGCACTGAGATCGTGCGGGCTGGCGAATTCATCATCGTCCCGCGCGGCACGGAGCATCGCCCCGGCGCGGATAAGGAATGCGAGATCATGCTGATCGAACCGTCTTCAGTGGTGAACACTGGCGACGGCGCGACCACAGCTCGAACCGTTACAGATATAGAGGAGATCTGATGGCAGAACCAGAAATTGGCGGCACAGAACCGGTCGCGGTCGAAGTTGAAGAGGGAAAGATTTATTGGTGGTGCACGTGCGGCAAATCCAAAGGTCAGCCGTTCTGCGACGGCTCACACAAAGACACAGATTTCATTCCACAAGGCTGGGAAGCGCCAAAGACTGGCAAAGTCTTCTTGTGCGCCTGTAAGCAGACCGCTAAAGGCCCTCTCTGCGACGGTGCACACAATAACCTTTAAGGTCTAAACTTTTCCGGGCTGGAATGGCTGAACTTTTTCTCGAAATCTTCTGCGAAGAAATCCCTGCGCGTATGCAGGCGAAAGCTGAACGCGATCTCTCTGACGCCTTAGTCAAAGGCCTGAAAGACGCTGGACTGGGCGTGGGGGATGTCACGGCCATGTCAGGGCCGCGCCGCTTGGCGGTCGCGTGCGCGGATGTGCCAGCAGGCTCTGAAGACGTCACCGAGGAACGCAAAGGCCCGAAAGTCGGTGCGCCGGACCAGGCGGTCCAAGGCTTTTTGCGCGGTGCTGGGCTGTCCTCAATCGACGAGGCGGAGGTTCGCTCAGACCCCAAGAAAGGCGAATTCTATGTCGCCACGCGCACCATTCCTGGCCGCGCGACGCCTGACATCGTGGCTGAGCTCGTGCCAGACATTATGCAGAATTTCCATTGGCCGAAATCCATGCGGACCGGCCGGGGCGAGATACGCTGGGTGCGCCCATTGCAGCGGATCACCTGTCTGTTCGATGGCGCGGTTGTGCCATTTGAAGTCGACGGAATTGCTAGCGGCAACGAGACCGAAGGCCACCGCGTGCATGGCCGCGGGCCTTATGCCGTGTCGGGGCTCGCGGATTATTCCAAACAGCTGAGCACAGACGGCCATGTCGTGCTGACCCGCGATGAACGCCGGGCGAAGATTGAAGCCGACGCCAAAGCGATATGCGCGAAAGCGGGCCTAGAGCTGGTCGAAGATAAAGGCCTGCTGGAAGAGGTCGTGGGTCTTGCCGAATGGCCGCAAGTCATACTTGGCGAGATGGATCCGGCTTTCTTAGAGCTGCCGCCGGAAGTCATTCAGCTCTCCATGCGCACGCACCAGAAATACTTCGCGGTCCGCGACCCGAAGACGGGCGAACTCGCGCCGAACTTTGTTGTCGTCGCGAACTTGTCTGCGACGGATGGCGGTAAAGCGATCGCCGCGGGTAATCGCAAAGTGCTATCCGCCCGCTTAGAAGACGGACGCTTCTTCTGGGAGAATGATAAGAAGACCGGCTTAGACGCGATGGCGCCCAAGCTCGGCTCGATCGATTTTAAGAAAGAGCTCGGCACGATTGCCGACAAGGTTGACCGTGTCGCCGCTTTAGCGCGCGAGCTTGCGCCAAAGGTTGGCGCGGACCCTGATCTTGCCGAACGCGCCGCCCGCCTCGCCAAGGCCGATCTCGTGTCGGAAATGGTCTACGAGTTCCCTGAGCTGCAAGGCGTCATGGGGCGCTATTATGCGCAAGGCTCTGAAGACGTCCGGGTCGCCGATGCGATCCGCGACCATTACAAGCCGCAAGGCCCGTCCGATGCGGTCCCGATGGAGCCCGTCGCCATTGCCGTGGCCTTGGCTGACAAGCTCGACACCCTGGTTGGCTTCTGGGCGATTGATGAGAAGCCAACCGGATCGAAAGACCCGTTTGCGCTCCGACGCGCAGCGCTCGGCGTGGTTCGGATTGTGTTGGAGAATGGGGTACGGATCCCTCTCGCTGCTACGTTTGAGGCCGCATCGGGCGCGTTCGATTGGACCGATGAGTCGCGCGACAGTCTGGTTGGGTTCTTCGCCGATCGCCTCAAACAATATCTCCGCGACCAGGGCCAGCGGCACGACCTCATCGATGCCGTCTTCGCTCTGGGCGAGGATGATCTCGTTCTCATCGTCAAACGCGTCGAAGCGCTGGCGGGCTTCCTCGACAGCGAGGACGGGGCGAATTTGCTCGCTGGCTATAAGCGCGCCGCGAACATTCTGCGCGCCGAAGAGAAGAAAGACAAAACCCGCTTTGACGGGGCGGTGGATGAAGCTCTTCTCGAAGCGGCGGCCGAAAAAGCGCTGTTCAAGGCCGTCACAGAGAGCGCAGATGCTGCAAAAGCGGCGCTGGAAACAGAGGATTTCGCCGCCGCGATGACCGCGCTTGCGGGTCTACGCACGCCGGTTGATGCCTTCTTTGATGGGCCGGACAGTGTGATGGTCAATGCTGAGGATAAGGCCGTGCGCGCCAACCGGCTCAACTTGCTCAATCGCATGCGCGAAGCCATCGGCACGGTGGCTGATTTCTCTAAGATTGAGGGCTAACTAGCCCAACAAAGCGGGATCGGTCACAAGGACCACGCACAGCACCACAGCGGCGAGAATTGCCACGGTGTTCAATGACAGCACGTCGCGAAGTCTAAGTTTTTCCATCAGCCAACCCTTTCAGCCAGAACTCGATACGATGATTCTAGGGCTTTGTTTCGGCCCTACACCTAAATCCGTTTCACAAGTCTGTGTGATGCCGTGTGAACTCAGCCTGACTGAGGCATTTGGGTGGCGTTGTGATGTTGCGGCGCAGCAACAAAATTATTCCAATTTCAGACAGAAACAGCAGGTTTCGCGCACGAATGTTCGCTGACAGCGAAATCAGACGAAATGAAGGCTTGATTCTCTGCGCTAAAAGTGGCGCTTGGCTTTCAAACGAAAACTCGGCTAAGAGGTCCGCGCTTTCCCAGACGGACGCAAGGAGTACGAATCATGGGCGATGGCGCAAGCGTGACGACGAAATGGGTCTATTCATTTGGCGGCGGCAGCTCAGATGGCAGCGCGGCAATGAAAAACCTGCTCGGCGGAAAAGGCGCGAATCTCGCTGAAATGGCGAGCTTGGGATTGCCGGTGCCACCTGGGTTCACGCTGACCACGGACGTCTGCACCGCCTATTATGATTTGAACGAAGCCTATCCGGAGGGTCTCGAAGCCCAAGTCGATGAGGCACTGAAAGCCCTTGAGGACAAAACCGGCAAAGTCTTTGGTGACGCGGGCAATCCGCTCCTCGTCTCAGTCCGCTCTGGCGCGCGCGCGTCTATGCCCGGCATGATGGACACGGTTCTCAATCTCGGCCTGTCAGAAGTGACGGTCCAAGGTCTCGCGGCAAAAGCAGGCGAACGCTTCGCCTATGACAGCTATCGCCGCTTCATTCAGATGTATTCCAATGTCGTCCTCGGTCTGCGCCACGACACGTTTGAATACATTCTCGACGATTACAAAGACAGCCAAGGCTTCGAGCTTGACACCGAAATGGAAGCTGCGGATTGGAAGACCATTGTCGGTCAGTACAAAGACGCGGTCCGAGACAAGCTCGGTAAACCTTTCCCAGATGATGCACGCGAGCAACTTTGGGGTGCCATTGGCGCGGTGTTCGGATCCTGGATGAATGACCGCGCGATCCTCTATCGCAAACTAAACGATATTCCCGCCGAATGGGGCACAGCGGTAAACGTGCAGTCCATGGTGTTCGGCAATATGGGCGAAACGTCAGCGACCGGCGTTGCTTTCACGCGCGATCCGTCCACCGGTGAGAATTCCTTCTATGGCGAGTTCCTGACCAATGCGCAGGGTGAAGACGTGGTGGCCGGTATTCGCACACCGGCTCCGATCAGCCGCGCCCGCGCCGATGAGCTGAAATCAGATGAAGCCCCGCTCGAAGAGGTGATGCCTGCGGTCTATAAGCAATTGACCGACGTCGCCGACACATTGGAAGCCCATTATCGCGACATGCAGGACATTGAGTTCACGGTCGAAGACGGCGTCCTCTACATGCTGCAAACCCGTAACGGCAAACGCACGGCGGCCGCCGCGCTGAAAATCGCCGTCGATATGGCGCAAGAAGACTTGATCTCCAAAGAAGAGGCAGTGCTTCGCTTAGAGCCGTCACAGCTCGATCAGCTCTTGCATCCAACCATTTCACCCGATGCCGCCCGCGACGTGGTGGTCAAAGGCTTGCCCGCGAGCCCTGGCGCGGCGGTTGGCCAAGTTGTGTTCGATTCCAATGAAGCCGCCCACCTTGCTGAAGCCGGCCGCGCGGTCATTTTGGTTCGGGTTGAGACCAGCCCAGAAGACATTCACGGCATGCATGCGGCCCGCGCAATTGTCACGGCCCGTGGCGGCATGACCTCGCACGCGGCGGTTGTCGCGCGCGGCATGGGGCGGCCTTGCGTCTGCGGCGCTGGCGAGCTGCAAATCGATACCGAAGCCGGAGTCTTCCGCGTCGGTGATCGCGAAGTCAAAAAAGGCGAGGTCATCACCGTCGACGGTGCTGAGGGCGAAGTTCTGTTCGGCGAAGTTGAAATGCAGCAACCTGATCTCTCAGGTGATTTTGGCCTGCTGATGAGTTGGGCTGACGAGGTCCGCAAACTCAGTGTCCGCACCAATGCTGAAACGCCCGCTGACGTAAAAGTCGCGAGCGACTTTGGCGCTGAAGGCATCGGCCTTTGCCGGACCGAGCATATGTTCTTCGATGCAGAACGTATTCCGGTGGTCCGCAGCATGATCCTGGCTGGCACCAAAGAGGGCCGGGAAGCAGCGCTTGAAAAATTGCTGCCAATGCAACGCTCGGATTTTGAAGAGATTTTCCAGATTATGGGCGGGCGTCCGTGCACGATCCGGCTGCTCGATCCACCTCTGCACGAATTCATGCCGCACTCGGATGCTGAGATGCAGGACGTTGCAACGTCGTCTGGAATGGACGTCAAAGCGCTGAAAGCACAAGCCGATGCCTTGCATGAAAGCAATCCAATGCTCGGCCATCGCGGTTGCCGTCTGGGCATTACCTATCCAGAGATTTACGCCATGCAGGCCCGCGCCATTTTTGAGGCCGCGGTCAATGTTGCCAAAGCCAGTGGCACGACGCCGACGCCTGAAGTGATGATCCCACTGGTCGGAACCCGAAAAGAGCTCGATATTCTAAAAGCCGTCGTGGATGACGCCGCAAAAGCGGTGTTTGAAGAGTCTGGCACCACGCTCGACTATCTCGTCGGCACCATGATCGAGCTGCCACGCGCCGCTCTGCGCGCCGGGCAGATCGCCGAAACCGCTGAGTTTTTCTCGTTCGGTACGAATGACCTGACCCAGACGACGCTCGGCATCTCGCGCGATGATGCAGGCCGCTTCCTGTCCGCCTATGAAGAGCAGGGCATCTACGAAAAAGATCCGTTCGTAACCATTGACCAAGATGGCGTCGGAGAGCTTGTTCGCACGGCTGCAGAGCGCGGCCGGGCAACCAGAGACGGCATTAAGCTCGGCATTTGCGGGGAACATGGCGGCGATCCGGCATCGGTGATTTTCTGCCACAATATTGGGCTCGATTACGTGTCTTGTTCGCCTTATCGGGTGCCGATTGCGCGTCTCGCGGCGGCCCATGCGGTGCTGAATCAGGGTTAAGAATCGCGATTCAGTCGATTTTATTCCAAATTCGAAACAAATTGTGATCTTGGTGAGTGTGGCAAACGCGCAACAAGTCACGTCTGCGTGAAACGCATAAAAATAGTTAACCAATTCTTGATTCTGCAATGAATCCCGCCATTTAGCCCTCTGACTCGGCGATGACCCCCAAATTCAGGGGATATTCAGGTCAAATCTGACAGTGGAAAACTGCGAATTGTGACAGGAAATAGAATTGATTTTCTAGGCTGGCAGGAAATATGCAGCACGTAGAAACGTAATCCAAAGACGACGAAAAGGTCGACAATAAAGGAAAAGGTTTGGCGCTCCTAAAAGCCAAAAGGCTTGAGAGCGTGGTGGGATAATAGACGACGATGACTGTAGTTCAGAAAAACCCGATGACGGGCGCTTCAGTGACCGCGCGTATTCAGCGCTGGTGGAAAGCGCAGACATCGGCCCATCAGAGAGAAAAGTTCACTCAGGCTGCGCTCGGCGTGGCGTGTTTCTCTGCATTTGTTATGGCCATGCCGCTGATCGCGGGCGTGAATGCCGAACAGCAAGATCAAGAGCAATTCCGTGACCGGAGTGTCCAATTGGCGGAAATCCGTCAGGACGAGGTTGAAGTCACATCAGCGCTGACCGATCAATCTGATCTGCTCAGCCATGATTGGTTGCGCACGGTCGAATATTCGCTCCAGCGCGACCCAAGCTCGGCGCTCAGCCGCTATGCTGCTTATGACCGAGACAAAGCCGCGATTGGCAGCTTGG
>CAYNUI010000011.1:20750-24334 GCA_964400185.1 uncultured Hyphomonas sp. | reverse complement strand
AAGCCAGCGCCCGAGATGAACATCTTCGACCCGTTCAAGACATAGCCGTCTTCGGTCTTTGTCGCGCGCGTTTTCAAGCTCGCGGCGTCTGATCCGGACCCTGGTTCGGTCAAACAATATGAGGCGATCTTTTGCCCTGCCGTGAGATCTGGGACGAACCGTTCGCGTAACGGATCCCCGCCAAAGCGATCAATCATCCAGGTCGCCATATTGTGGATCGAGAGGAAGGTCGCATGGCTGTTGCAGCCTTTAGAAAGCTGCTCAAAAATGAGCACACCGTCTAAACGACCAAGACCAGAGCCGCCATGTTCGGTCCCGGTATAAATGCCGCCAAAGCCGAGCTCGGCGAGCGATTGCAAAACATCGCGATCGAGCCGCTCTTCTTTTTCCCAGAGCATCGCGTTTGGTCGCAAGCGATCATACGCAAAGGACTGCGCCATGTCTTGAATGAGAACTTGTTCTTCAGAGAAAGGCATCGCCTACCCCATGGTTGGAATGATGAAGGCCTGGTCGCCAATATCGCCTTCTGGCCAGCGGGACGTCACCGTCTTGATCTTCGTCCAGAAGCGCACGCCTTCGGGTCCATGCTGATTGGTATCGCCAAATGCGGACCGCTTCCAGCCCCCGAACGTGTGATAGGAGACCGGCACGGGGATCGGCACATTGATCCCGACCATGCCGACATTGACTTGGCTCGCAAACTCGCGGGCGGCGCGGCCATTGGACGTGAAGATCGCAACGCCGTTGCCGTATTGGTGATTGCTTGGCAGCGCCGCAGCTTCTTCCAAGCTCTCCGTTCGTACGACTTGTAAGACCGGCCCAAAGATCTCTTCTTCATAGGACTGCATGCCCGGCTTCACATGATCGAAGAGAGACGGCCCGATAAAATAGCCATTCTCATGGCCTTGCAGAGTATGCCCGCGGCCATCGAGTTTGAGGTCGGCGCCTTCATCGACACCCATCTGGATATAGTTCTCGACTTTGGCTTTGTGGGCGGCTGAGACGACGGGTCCATAATGGGCATCGGCGTCGGTGGAGACACCAACTTTCAAGCCTTGAGCAGCGTCCATCATGCGCTCAACAAACTCGTCGCCGGTCTTCTTGCCGACCGTGACCGCCACCGGCAGCGCCATGCAGCGCTCGCCGGCTGAGCCATAGGCGGCGCCGACAATGTCTTTGACCGCCTGATCCATATTCGCGTCCGGCAGGATGATGCCATGGTTCTTCGCGCCGCCCATGGCTTGGACGCGTTTGCCGTGCGCGGTGCCGGTCGCATAGACATATTGCGCGATGTCCGAAGAACCGACGAAGCTAATCGCTTTCACATCTGGATGGGTCAGCAGCGTATCGACGGCCGTCTTGTCGCCATTGACCATGTTGAGGACGCCCTCAGGCGCTCCGGCTTCCATGAACAGCTCGACCATGCGCAAAGGCACGGACGGATCTTTTTCCGACGGCTTCAGAACGAACGTGTTTCCACAAGCAATCGCTACCGCAAACATCCAGCACGGGATCATGGCCGGGAAGTTGAACGGGGTGATGCCAGCAACAACACCCAAAGGCTGGCGCATGGAGTAAACATCAATCCCGGGCCCTGCGCCTTCAGTGTACTCGCCCTTTTGCAGATGTGGAATTCCGCAGGCAAACTCAACAACATCGATGCCGCGTTGCACATCGCCTTTGGAGTCCGCAATCACTTTACCATGTTCAGACGAAAGCAATTCGGCGAGTTCATCCATATTGGCTTCGAGCAGGCGCTTGAACTCAAACATGACTCGGGCGCGGCGTTGCGGATTGGTCGCGGCCCAAGTCGGGAACGCGGCCTTGGCATTCTCAATCGCAGCGACAACCTCTGCCTCGGTCGCAAGGGCGACTCTCGCCTGCACCTCACCAATGTTTGGATTGTAGATGTCACCAAACTTTCCTGAGGTCCCGGCGACTTGCTGCCCACCGATGAAATGGCTCACTTCGCGCATAGCGCTTCTCCCGTAAAAATTATCTGGTATTCACGCCTCGAGCTCTGAGCTAAATACCGTGGTTTGCGCCTAAAGATACTTGAAGCGCAATGCAACTCAATGCGGCGAGACGCTTGAGGTTCATCGCCCCGAAGGAGATACCGAAACATGCCCTCCGAACTGTCCAACCCAATGGACCTGACAGGTCGCCATATCATCGTCACCGGAGCGTCCGATGGTCTCGGTGCAGAGATTAGCCGAGCCGCCGCACGCGCCGGCGCAAGAGTGGTCTTGGCCGCGCGCCGAAAGGAAAAGCTCGAAGCCCTCGAAGCCGAGATCAAGGACAATGGCGGCGAAGCCCTCGCAGTCTCGATGGATGTCTCTGATGAAGCCTCTACGATTGCCGGGTTTGATGCGGCTGAAGCGGCCTTTGGTCCGCTGCATGGCCTGGTTGCGAATGCCGGGATCAGCGCGGATGCTTGGGCGGTCGACCAATCCGCAGAAGACTTCGATCGCACCATGAGCGTCAATCTTCGCGGCGTCTTTTTGAGCGTGCGCGAAGCCGGGCGGCGGATCATGAAACAGGACGAGGCCCACCAGCAACGAGGTCGTGTGGTGATCAATGCCTCCTTCACCGCGCACGAGACGTTCAGCATGCTGTCTGCGTATGCCGCATCGAAAGCTGGCGCGGTTCAATATGGCCGCGTGACCGCGCGCGAATGGGCGCGATACGGCATCAATGTAAACGTGCTCTGCCCAGGTTATCTTTCGACGCCGATGACAGATCCGTTGTTCAACTCCCCAGCCGGTGAAAAGTTCAAATCGAAGTTTCCGCGCCGTCGTGTGATGTCCGCCGACGCACTGAACGATATGACGGTGTTCCTGCTCTCGGACGCGTCGAAATACATCACAGGCTCTGTGTTCACGCTGGATGACGGACAATCGCTCTAGCGCTCGGCCAAGTCATTTGCGAAAGAGCGGCATGTCCGACCCGTTTGTCTATTTAGAACGCGGCGATCTCAAATCGCATGCTGACGTGCTGGCCGATGCCATCCGGCAAATGCAGGACGGCACGTTTCCTGGTCCAATCGAGACCAATGGACAGGCCCAAGTCGACGGCGATGCGAACGGACTGGCGCGCTACATCGCCGAACAAGACACACGTCCGATGGTTCGAATTTGGCAAAACCAAACCTGCTTGGTCGCAACGCACCGCCATGCAGGAATGGAGGGGTTTGAAGACGCCTGTGCTGCGTCGGCAAAAGCAGGTTGGCCAATCCATGTGCGCTCAACCGGCGGCACGGTCGTCCCACACGGCCCGGGGATTTTGAATGTCAGCGTTTTACACACCTTAGAGACGCTCGACATTGATGCCGGCTATCAGGGCTTGCTGGACGTGATCTCTCCGGCGCTCGACCAGCTTGGCATCGCTCATACCTGGGGCTGTAAGGACCGCTCCTTCTGCGATGGAAAATTCAATTTGCTGATCCAAGACCGCAAAGCCGCCGGCACCGCGGCGCGGTTTAAGCGTGGCCCCATAAATCGATGGCTCGCCCACGCCTCGCTTCTGGTGTCATGCGACATGGACGCTTGTCTTACCGCCGTTTCTGACTTTGAAAACGCGCTCGG
>CAYNUI010000011.1:8915-20650 GCA_964400185.1 uncultured Hyphomonas sp. | reverse complement strand
CATGCGACATGGACGCTTGTCTTACCGCCGTTTCTGACTTTGAAAACGCGCTCGGTCAGGCACCCGATTATGATCCAGCCGCGCACATCAATATTGCCGAGCTTTTTTAAGGACGACCGCTCATGCAGCTCCCGCTCGATCCAAACAGCGTCAAAGGATTCCTAGATCCAGACGAAGGTGCCGCCCTGTATCAGGCCGCACGTCGCCGGGCGCCTTTTGGCCCCTGCTTGGAAATTGGCGGCTATTGCGGCAAGTCAGCGCTTTATCTTGGCACGGCCTGCGCAGAGGCGAATGAGATCTTGTTCTCGGTCGATCACCATCGCGGCTCGGAAGAAAACCAGCCGGGTTGGGAATATTTTGACGAAGAGGTTTGGGACGCGAAAGCAGAAGCGGTCGATACGCTTCCATTCTTTCGAACAACCATCCGAAAGGCAGGTCTAGAAGGCACCGTCGTCCCCATCATTGGGCGCTCGATCGACATCGCCGCGCGCTGGCAAACCCCGCTCAGTTTCCTCTTCATTGATGGCGGCCACACGATGGAGCACGCCTTGAACGATTATCGCGGTTGGACCCCGCACGTGATGGCCGGTGGCACAGTAGCCATACACGATGTGTTTCCTAATCCCGAAGACGGTGGGCGCCCGCCATTTGAAATCTATCAACGCGCCCTCGCCTCCGACTTGTTCGTCGAAGAGGCCGCGATTGGAAGCTTGCGCCTCCTCAAGCGTCTTTAGATAAGAGACTTGATCAGGAGTTGGCTCGCCGCGCTCTCCTCATTCAGGGCATCGGCAGCGAGAATAACCGCAGCTTGCGTCCAGGCCGGACATTCCTGTGGCCAGAAGATCTGTTCTTCGGTCTGCCATCCCATCCAGAAGGCGCCTGCCCCATCTCGCAATTCTAAGAGACTTGCGAACAATTCAGCCGCAAGATCACGCTCGTCCAAGACCAAGAGCGCGAGGACCAATTCTGCTGTTTCAGCTGTGGTGACCCATGGTTCATCGCGCACGCAGCGACAGCCGAGCGCATCTGGGACAAAGGTCTGCCAACGCTCCTCGATACGCGCACGCGCTTCGGCCGGATCGAGCGCGCCAGCGAGGATCGGATAGTACCAGTCCATCGCGAAGCGAACACCTTGCTTGCGTCGGTCAAAGCATTCAGGTCGTTCGCGCAAGGCCCGCAACAGCGCATCATATGCGTCGCGCCAAGCGGGCTGCGGATCGTTCATCTGGTGCGCGAGATAGAGGCCACATTGTAAGCTCTTCAAAATGGAGGCATTGCCCGCCAGCAAGGCGTCTTCCTCATCCGTTCCTAACGCTTCAGCCGACCAACAGATGCTCCCATCTGCGCGCTGCAGGGTGAGGACGAAATCCAAAGCGCGTTTGACCATTGGCCACCAGGTCACAACACGCGCTTCGTCATCCGTCGCGAGCAAATAGTGAGCGATACCAACCGTGGGATAGGCGCAAAAGTTTGAGTCTAAAACCGCCGGTGCAGGCTCGCGGCTAATATAGATCCGGTCGACCATGGGCAGGGCATTTCCATACTCGCCCAGCCAGGCGCCGTCAGGGCGTTGATGCATCGCGAGATAATCATAAGCGCGGGCTGCCGCCGCCTCTTCCCCCATCGCGCAGAGGGCCATTGCGCTCTCGGTATGGTTCCACGCATCCCATGCACCGTCTTCGAACCAAGGGATCGCTCCCGCGGAGGTTTGAACCTCGAGAATCCGATTGACGGCGGGCTCGAGGTCCAGCGCGAGCGGATTGAATTCGGTCTTGAACGAACCATCCATCAGCGTGTCTCAGCGCCCCCGAAATAGAGTACCAGACTCTTCCCCATGAACGGAGAGAGGATCGTGTCCAAGGCCCGGGTGACCCAAGGCTTCTTCATCAAGTCCCAAACGAGAAAGCTGTGATAGGACTTGAGCAGAGGATGATCGTCTTCGCGGTTCCAGAACGCGCATTTCAGCCACCAATAAGGAACGTGAATGCCGTGCGCGTGGTGGCGTTTGAGCAGACTGAACCCATGGCGCTCGACAGATACTTTCAGATCGACTTCATCAAAGATGCGAATATGCCCGCCAGGCTCAAAGGCGTATCCATTTGGCGGCGGTGCCAGCTGCCAACAAATGCGCTCCGGCCACGCATGCGGAACCGACACGCACAGCTTGCCCCCAGGTTTCAAGACACGGCGCATCTCAGCGAGCGCGGCATGGTAATCTGGTAAATGTTCCAACACCTCTGAACAGATGATCGCGTCGAACGTATCGTCTTCGAAGCGCAAGGCTGTCGCATCGCCGGTCTCGAACGCAACGCTTCCGCCATCCTCGTTCGTGTTCTTAGGAAGCGTGTCGAGCCCTTCTTGCGCTTTCTTTAGAGAGGCCTCGTCAAGATCGACGCCGATGACGTTGAGCCCACCCATCAAATAAAGCCCATGCACATGACGTCCCTCACCACAGCCCAGATCAAGCACGCGGTCACCAGGCTTGAGGCCAAGATGTTTCAGCCGCGCCGTCAGCATTGCTCGGCGATCGCTTGTTCAAAAAAGGCGAGATAGTCCGGCGCGATCCGGTCCCAATTGAACCGGGCTTGAGCGCGCGCCAGGCACGCGTCGCCGACGGCTCGCTGCTGCGAGGGATTTTGCAGCAAACCCGTCACCGCGCGGGCCAGCGCGTCCGCATCACCTTTTGGCACGACCAAGCCGGCCTCGCCCGCAACTTCCGGCAGCGCGCCGCCATCTGTCACAATGACAGGTGTTCCGCAGCTCATCGCCTCTGCGGCGGGCAGTCCGAACCCCTCATAAAGCGAGGGCGTGACCGCAACGGTGGCGGTTTGAAACTCGCGCGCGAGATCTTCACGGCTAAGATCGCTCTTGAACTGAACACGCCCTTCAAGGTTCAGGGATTGGATTTTCTTTCGCGCTCGGCCATTGCGCAATTTGCCGATCACGACCAGCTCCGCCTCTGGCACCGATTGCAAGACTTGATGATACGCGTCGACCAAGATGTGCAAACCTTTGAGGGGCGTGTCAGCACTTGCCGTGGTGATGATCCGAGCCGGCGAGCGGGGAACCGATTCTGTTGGTCGAAATGTCTCTTGATCAACGCCCAGCGGGATTGGGAAAATTCGATCTGGATCGACGTCGAATTCTTCGACGATGTCGGCTTTCGCGTGTTCTGAGGGGCATGTGATCATGCGCAATTTGCGCGCATTGCGAACTTGCATGCGATGAAAGGCGTACCAGCGACGTACCAGGAATCGATGCTTCCAATCGGGGGCCGCCTCGAGCGCCAGCTTTAGGTCCCGCGTAATCGGGTGATGAATCATAGTGGTCAGTGCTAGGTCGAGACGAGATCCGATCCGAGAAACGCCGCTGGCCAACGTCTGATTGTCCAGCACAACATCATAGTTTTCGCGCGCCCGCTTCATGTAGGAAAACACGCGCTGCCCGAACGTGTAAGGTTCAACGAATTTTCCTGACAGGTGCCCGAAATACTCATACGTGTCGGTCGGGCTCAGCAAGTGACGCGGTCGCAAAGCATAGTGTCCGTTATGCGGCTGCGCATAGAGGTCGAGCGACGGCAATTTGACCAAACGCACGTCCTTTGACAGCTGCGGATAAGGCGGTCCAGAAATGACGTCGACTTTCGCACCAGCTTTGACCAAGGCTTGCGAAAGATAGTCGACATAGACCCCCTGCCCGCCGACCTTTGGGTCTGAGCGATAAGACAAGATCGCAATCCGCAACGGCGCACCGGTCGGGCTCAACGCTTGCGGCGTCGGATCGGATCGGGTCAGAGAGTCGAGCATTCGTGTGAAACAAGGTCCCTAGTTCGCGGCACGCCTAGCAGACACGATGCGAGAAAATCCAAGTCAACCGATCCCGGAGCTCGAAGACAAAAAACGCCTGAATCGATTTGATTTTGTTCACAAACAGCACTTCCGCACCGTCATGCAATAGAAATTGGCACGCGGACTGTCAGTCTGATGAGTTCGATTCAGCGCTTAAGCGCGCCGCGCCATAAAGGCAAAGCACGAGAATGGCCGTGTTGCCGATAAAATCGAGCAGCATCCACTCAGTGAACATTTGCGCGACAAAATAGAAGTAAGCGT
The DNA here is from genome assembly GCA_964400185.1 of uncultured Hyphomonas sp. Classification (GTDB taxonomy): domain Bacteria; phylum Pseudomonadota; class Alphaproteobacteria; order Caulobacterales; family Hyphomonadaceae; genus Henriciella. The sequence goes on along the minus strand of CAYNUI010000011.1, from coordinate 16,541 downwards.
TGAACACAAAAAATGGGACCGAAGCGATGAGGCCAAATACTAAGAAGGTCTTCCGGGTAAAGGTCGAAACAGCGATCACCGTCCCACACAGAACCGCTTGCGCCCCGAAGCATCCAAACAAGACCGCCGAAGCCAGGGTCAGCTCTTGATACTCGGGCCTCAAGACCAGACGCTCGACCATGTGCGGGGTCACCAAACACCAGCCACCAAGCCCGATAAAGATCAGCGCAAGAAGGGTTTGTATCTGACGAGGGCTGAGATGGGTCATAAAAATAATTGGTGCGGCCGAGAGGACTCGAACCTCCACGGGTTGCCCCACAGCGACCTCAACGCTGCGCGTCTACCAGTTCCGCCACGGCCGCACGCCGGGTAGAGCGGGCCATATACGCGGCAGCGCGGAGATTGTGAAGCGAAAAGTCTCCGCTATATGCAGTCTATGACAGATCACCCGAGCGTCCTGTGGGCCACAAGCCCAGAGCCCGTGCCATATGAAGCCGCACATGAGGCGATGAAGGCCTATGCAGAGGCCATTCGTGTCGACGGCGCGCCGGAATTGATTTGGCTGTTAGAGCACCCTCCGCTCTACACATCTGGCACCAGCGCCCGGCCCGAAGACCTGCGCGATCCGAATCGATTTCCAGTCTTCGATGCCCGTCGCGGCGGCGAGTATACTTATCACGGGCCAGGCCAACGCGTCGCTTATGTGATGCTCGATGTCGGCAAACGGGGCCGCGATATCCGCAGTTTCGTGTCCAATCTCGAACAATGGATCGTCGAGGCGCTAGATCATTTCAATGTCGAGGCCGGTCCGCGCGAGGGACGGGTCGGCGTTTGGGTGGATCGCACGAAGCCGGGCGGCGACTTGCGGGAAGATAAGATCGCAGCGATTGGGATTCGGATGAAACGCTGGGTCAGCTTTCACGGGATCAGTTTGAACGTCGAACCGGATCTTGAGCATTTTACCGGCATCACCCCGTGCGGGATCGATGATCCGCGCTATGGCGTCACCAGTCTGGTCGATCTCGGCCTGCCGGTGGATATGGCCGAAGCCGACGAAGCGTTGAGGCAAGCTTTTCAGAAAGTCTTTGGCTCGACCACGCAAGCCAGCGCACCGCCTGTCTGAACGCTCAAGACTTAGGCGAAGAGATTGTCCGGATCCGCAACCTCGTTTTTACGCGAAAAATTCGGCACCCGCGCAACCCAGGTCAGGCTCCAAATCATGATCAGAGCATTTAAAAGCGCGATCGGCGTGTAGAACGCGCCCAAGCTTGGCTGAAGAATGAAAGCCTCTTTGCTCGGCAGCGGATTTTCCGGGCTTGGCCCATTGCCGCCACCGGGAGGGCCACCGCGCTGACCGCCGCGATCGCCGCTTTGCTCTTCAACCTCTTCACCTCTGGCTTCTGCCGCTTCTCTCTCGAGGCGTTCTTGTTCAGCTTTGGCCTGCGCTTCGCGGCGTTCTTCAAGCCTGTTTTCACGCCATGCAGCAGGGTCTGCGAGATACTCTGCGCGCGCCTCATAGAGTTTGTCATACTCAGCCGATTTCGAGCTCATGCTGCCCATGAACGCAACGGCGCCCAACGCCAGCGGAACCAGCAAGATCACCGCGCGAACCGAAGACTTCTTAGCGTGGTTCAATCGGCGCGCGTGAATGATGAAAGAGAGGATGCAACTGACACCGAGAACCACAGCGATCAGGTAGGCATGAAAGACGCTCAAACCGGCGGTATCCAGCCCGGCGACCCCGACCACAAAAATCGCGAATCCAAGACCGCCCCATGACAAAAGGCCTGTAAAGAACAAGACCGTCCAAGCCCGCGTAAAGTGCAGCTTCGGCGACTCCCCCAGCGGGTTAAAGAACGTGTCCATCCAGTTCATTCTGGACGGCAGTTCTTCTTCAGATTGGATCCAAGGGCGCTCTGGATCCAGCGCAGTCGGGGAGGAAATGGCGTCGCTCATAGCGAAAACGTCCTTTTGGTGTGTCTTGTTTTTTACGCTTATACACACCTCGTGGATTTTATCAATAAACGATAAAATATTATCGACAGGCGTGAATTATTCGAACGTATTGCCTGTATCAGCTGCGCCGCCAGGGACCGGGCCATGCTTATTTTCGTTGGGATCTGTGGGCAAAAACCCAACCACAATGGCGGCAGCGAGGTTCGTTGCTACCGTCAGGAAGATGGTCAGCGGTAGCAGTTCCGCCGCCAAAATCTCAGCTCCTTCCATCATCCCAGAAAGATCGCCCGACATCATTCGATCGGTCATTTCTTCTTGGATGGCCAGCTCTTCTTCGCCCATGAAGAATGGCGTCAGGATCAAACTGAAAATGAAGTTGAAAATCAGTGTGCCGACCCAAACACCGATCACCCACCAAGCTGTGAGCCCGGCATCGTGAAGACGTTTTCCGTAGACGCAGATATAGGGATAGATGAGCGCATAGCTGAGCAGTCCGAACAAGGTCCCAACCATCACCGCGCCGGCCGCCACGAGGACGCTGGCAACGGTAAGAACGACCATGCCCTGCCAGAATCGATTGCGCCCAATACGTCCGTTTGGACTGAACAATAAGCCGCCCATGCTTACCTCCTGCATTTGCAGGGCAAGCTAACGAAATTCATCTTTCTGGCAACAGGGCGCGCGCGTCTCTTATTCGAACTCAATCATGATGGCGTCCGCCGCGACGCTGTCTCCGGCTTCGACATTGATCGCTTTCACGACGCCATCGGCTTCGGCTCGAATGATGTTCTGCATTTTCATCGCTTCGACGATGCAAACGCCTTCCCCTTCTTGGACCGATTGGCCAAGCTCGACATCGACCGAGACGACAAGGCCTGGCATCGGAGAAATGATCAGTTTGGAAAGGTCTGGCTTTTCTTTTTCAGGCAGGCGTTTGTGCAGATCCGCAGCCATTGGCGTGCAGACCAATACGTTCAGCCGAACGCCGCGATGCCGAACCAAATAACCTTCTGTTTGAGGTGCAACTTTCACCGCAATCGGCTTGCCATCGAGCACGCCTTCCAAGAGCGGCTGTCCAGGCACCCAATTGGTCACGAGCGTGTGCGTCTTCTTGCCGATTTTGACGCTCGCTTCGCCGCCGCCGAGCTCGAGTTCAATCGGCACATAATCATCGCCGAGCACAACGACCCAGTCTTCGCGTAGCTCTTCAATCGGCGACATCCGGTCTGAGACCTGCGCCGCGCGTTGTGTCAGAACCCCATGCACATAGGCAGATGCAACTGTCAGCATCGCCTTTTGGGCTTTGGTTGGCGCGGTGCCTTGGAAGCCGTCTGGGAACTCGTCTTTGATATAAGCGGTGGTGATATCGCCAGAGCGGAAGCGCTTCTCATCCATCACGGCAGCGCAGAACGGCATATTGTCTTGAATGCCTTCAATGTGGAATCGGTCCAGCGCCTCAGCTTGCACATCGAGGGCCTGATCGCGGTTTTTGCCATGCGTGACGAGTTTCGCGATCATCGGATCATAGAACATCGAAATCTCATCGCCTTCGCGCACACCGCTATCCATGCGGACCGTGCCGCCGGCAAGTTTGCCTTCCATGGGCGGAATGAAGCGCTTGAGGCGTCCGATTGACGGCAGGAAGTTGCGATAGGGGTCCTCTGCATAGACCCGGCTCTCAATCGCCCAGCCATTAATTTTGAGGTCTTTTTGCTTCAGGCTGAGCTTCTCGCCATAGGCCGAGCGAAGCATTTGCTCGACCAGGTCTACGCCAGTGATCATCTCCGTCACCGGGTGCTCCACCTGCAGGCGGGTATTCATTTCCAAGAAATAGAAGCTTTTGTCTTTGCCAGAAGCAACGAACTCGACCGTTCCGGCGCTGTCATAGTTCACGGCTTTGGCGAGCGCGACGGCTTGCTCCCCCATTTTCTTGCGGGTCGCTTCGTCGAGCAACGGTGACGGCGCTTCTTCGAGGACTTTCTGATTGCGGCGCTGGATCGAACATTCACGCTCGAACAGGTAGACGCAATCGCCATGCTTATCGCCCATGACTTGGATTTCGACATGGCGCGGTTCGAGAATGAATTTCTCAATAAAGATCCGATCATCGCCGAAAGAGGCTGTGGCTTCAGCTTTGACCGCCGGATAGCCTTCTTCGACATCTTTATCATTGTAAGCGATCCGGATGCCTTTGCCGCCGCCGCCTGCAGAGGCTTTGATCATGACCGGATAACCAATCTCTTGGCTGATCTTCACCGCTTCTTTGGTGTCATTGATAAGGCCCATATGGCCTGGAACCGTCGACACGCCGGCGTCGGCCGCGAGCTTTTTCGAACTAATTTTGTCGCCCATGGCCTCAATCGCGTGAGGATTAGGACCGATAAAGACGATCTTCTCTTTCTCGAGACGCTTCGCAAAGTCAGCGTTCTCGGACAGGAAGCCGAACCCGGGATGCACCGCTTCGGCGCCGGTTTGCTTCACCGCGTCAACGATCTTGTCCATGACGAGATAAGATTCAGCCGCAGGTGACGGCCCAATATGCACAGCTTCGTCGGCCATTTCGACCGCCATGGAGCCTGCATCCGCATCGGAATAAACCACGACCGTTTTTACGCCCAGGCGTCGGCAGGTCTTGATGACCCGTACCGCAATTTCTCCCCGGTTCGCGATCAGGATTTTATTGAACATACAGACTGCCCCGTGCGTGATTATTCCCTGTTTCGCGCCGGACTTAGAGTGCGTGAAAGCGATTGTCGAGCTTTCCGCTTGGTCAGGGGGGCGGAATCTAGCACGGTAAATGCAGGCGTGGTCGCCTGGTGGTCAAACTGACGGGATGGTCCGACTAAGCGGCTGCTGCAATTCCGTGCGAGAAGCCTGGCGCTTCTGCTTCCAGGAACGCAATCAGCGCTTTTTCGGCGGGGCTAACCTCGCCATCTTCCTGGACACTCGCCAACAGCCACTCATTTTCGGAGGCGGTGACGATTTCAGCCTCCCGCGTAGCGGCATCGGCTGCGGCCATGCGCGCTTGCTCGGCTTTTTTGGGATCATAGGTAACCGCAGCAAACCATTCGCCTGACAGGAAGGATGCGCCCATCCGGCCAAAGAAGCCGCCGGGATTGACGCTGGTGTCTTTCAACCAAGCTTCGCGCGACAAAGCTTCTTCTATCGCTCTCGGTTCGGGATGCGCCCGCGCCATGAGATGATTTCCGACGGCCCGCGCGAACAGATCATTCCAAGTCTCAGCATTATCGGCAGATGCGATCGCATCGTTGGTGCGAAACAGAACACTGGCTTCGAATTGATTGACCCATAGCCCCGCTTCGCCGCCGCCAGCATAGAGCGCATAGCGCATGCGCTCGACCATCATTGGCGTGGCAACGCCCTCTTCAATGATCCGATTGGCGATGGCGTTCATCACATATTGCGCGAGATCGGCCGGTGCACCCTCGGCTTTGCGCAAAACGGCGAGGAACATGTCCAGTTCGGTGACGCTTGGTTTCTCGGCATCCATTTGGACCTGCGCGATCAACCACTCGCCCTCTTCTTCAGTCACCCAGCCTTCAGGGGCTTCGCGGGTTAGAAGGAAGTCAGCGACAGCTTCTTGGAAGCGGCTGGCCCAATTGGCATCGGTGGCGCTCAGCATCTCGTTCAGACGGAACAGAGATTCAGCCTCATTCCGGCTGACAATCCCATCCGAATAGATCTCATTGACGATGCGCAGCGCCTCAGCCTCAGACATTTCGCCGAGTTGGGCGACGCGCGCCATTACAATCTGGGTTTCCTGATCCATCAGGCCCTCACAAATAGCTCTGCGAGGGACCTTGTCAGAAAGCTGTTTCTAATGGGTTTACGCCGGCGAGCGCTCAATTCTCATGAATCTTGAGAACATATGCAGCAATTCGCGCGGCATACCCTTGGGCAATAGGTTATCGACCGGATCGTCATGTCGAACGACCATCTTACCGCCGTTGGGATCATCGACCCGGAAATAATTCATCGCCCAATCGGGAAATGCGCGCTGTTGGATATTCTCGCCGAGGATTTGAACGACGCCAAAATGGCGATCGTCCTTGAGGATACGATCATAGATTTCTTTCACCTCTTCAGGAGCCCCTTCTAGAGCCTGCATAAAGTGGCGGCCATTATGGACCAAAAAGCCCGTAATACGGCGCTCGTGATTGTTGGATTCAGACACGTCTAAGATGCTGCCAATCTCATCCTGACCGACATTCTCTGCGGCTGTGCTGACATAAACCAATCTATACATATTACTCGATTCACTACTGATCTTTCGGATTAGCGAGACCGTAGAGGGGCGCAATCTGATACAAGTCCGGCGTGTTTTGATCTGGTTAAAATCGCCGCGAGACGGGTGATCATTTCAGCGCTGGAAGTTTTTTGCGATCGCTGCCATATATAGATCGATCAAATTCCGACTTTCAGAAAGCAATCCGGCATGACCGAAGCAGATATCATGATGCCTATGCGCACTGGCGAAATCCGCATCCACGATGAAGCGGGCTTTGAGGGCATGCGCAAAGCTGGCCGCCTCGTGGCAGAATGCCTGGATATGCTGGTCGGCGAAGTCAAACCCGGCGTGACGACGGCTCATATCGATGATTTGATCCGCGAATTCGTCTACGATCACGGGGCCCAGTCTGCCACGATCGGCTATCGCGGCTATCGCCACGCCTCCTGCATCTCACTCAATCACGTGATCTGTCATGGCATTCCAGGCGACCGGGCGTTCAAAGACGGCGATATTGCGAATATCGACGTCACAGTGATCATTGATGGCTGGCACGGCGACCATTCGCGCATGTTTGCTGCCGGAGAGCCAAAGCGGATCGCCAGCCGTCTGATGGACGTGACCTATGAAGCCCTGATGGCTGGGATTGCCGCCGTGAAGCCTGGCAATCGGTTCGGCGATATCGGCGCCGCGATTTCAGAGATCGCCCGCAAGAACCGGTTCTCCGTCGTCGAAGATTTTTGCGGTCATGGGCTCGGTCAGCTCTTCCATGATGAGCCCAACGTGGTTCACAGCGCACGCGCGGGCACGGGTCCGGAACTCAAAGAAGGCATGTTCTTCACAATCGAGCCGATGCTGAATGTTGGACGCAAAGATGCGGCGATCTTGAGCGATGGGTGGACCGCAGTCACACGCGACCGCAAATTGTCTGCGCAATTCGAGCATTCGGTCGGCGTCACCAAAGATGGCTGCGAGATCTTCACCGCCTCCCCGAAAAACTACCACACACCACATACCGTAACGGATTGACCGAAAAAGCACCGGCGCCGCATTGGCAGGGGCATCGTGATAGACTGCGTGGTAAGCTGATCCGCCGAGGTGCCAGCGCACTCGAGGATTATGAACTCCTCGAGACCTTATTGTTCGCCTTCATTCCGCGCCGTGATGTGAAACCGATCGCCAAGGCCTTGCTTGCCCGGTTTGGGTCCTTGTCTGGCATTTTCGCCGCCGCACCGCGCGATCTGATAAAAGTTGCAGGTGTCGGAGAGACCGTGGCGGCCTATCTCAAGGCCAGCCAAGAAATCGGCGCCCGCATCAGCCGAGAAACCATTCAAGCCCGCCCCGTGATCTCAAGCTGGACCGCCCTTCTCGCCTATGTGCGCGCGCAGCTCCAACATGAACCGCGTGAACAATTCAGGGTT
>CAYNUI010000011.1:0-8815 GCA_964400185.1 uncultured Hyphomonas sp. | reverse complement strand
TTCAAATCCAAAGGACTGATCTAGCTGTCGCTGCGAAAAGACTTGCGCAAGGGCGCGGGCGAGCTACCGTGATTTTCAACGAAACATCCGCGCCGCAAAGAGCACGGTTTGGGAGGCGAAAGAATGAGCGACACCGCGACCGCGGCAGCGAATGGGCACGAAACCGGATATGGCTCCAAAGGCTATCGCACTTATGTGCTTTTAGCGCTGATGGTCGTTTATACGTTGAACTTCATCGACCGGAACTTGATTGGCGTTCTAGCTGAGCCGATCATCACCACATTTAACCTCAGCGATACCCAATTTGGGCTGCTCGCGAGCTGGCCCTTCGCGATCTTCTATGCGGTGATGGGTCTGCCAATCGCGATGGCAGCGGACCGCTTCAATCGCGTCAATATTATCGTCATTTGTATCGTCTTATGGTCAGTGATGACGGCCCTTTGCGGCATCGCCGCAGGTTTCATCACGCTCATGCTTTTCCGGATCGGTGTTGCGATTGGCGAAGCCGGATGCACGCCGCCGGCAAACTCCATCATCGGCGACTATTATCCAGCCAAACATCGCGCCACCGCGCTTGGCATTTACTCCATGGGCGTCACCCTTGGCGGCGTCCTCGCTTATCTGTTCGGTGGCCCGCTTGCCGAGCTAAGCGGACCCGCCTTTGGGGCTTGGCTGCAAAGCATTGGTGTCGGCGGCCTATTCTCCGGCATCAATTGGGAAAACGTTGAAGGCTGGCGGATCGCCTTTGTCGTCATTGGTCTGCCCGGTGTGCTCATCGGCGCGATCCTTTGGTGGACGGTTCAAGAGCCTCCTCGCGGTTACTCAGATCCACCGGATGCGAAATCGGTGGACAAGGCGTCGACTAAAGAGACGCTTCAGGAACTCGCGTCTAAACCTAGCTTTTGGTGGATGTCCGCCGGGGCCGCGCTCGTGGCGTTCGTCGGGTATGGATTGTTTACCTTCCAAATCCCGTTCTTGATCCGCGAACACGGGCTTGGCGTCCGAGAAGCTTCGATCAATTTCGGCGCGCCTCTGTCCGCCGTTGCGGCGCTCGGCACTTTCCTTGGGGGGTATCTGACCGACCGTTTCTCTTCTCGCCTGAAAACTGCCGTTGCAATTATTCCTGCGGTCGGACTGTTGGCCGCCGTACCGCTTTATATTTACGCCTTCTACGCCACCAACCTGACGGTGGTTTTCATCGTCTGGGCCTTGGCCGCGGTCTGCCACTACGCCTATCTCGGAGCGCAGTACAATATCGGTCAGGGCGTTGTTTCGGCGCGTTCGCGCGCGACGGCGATTGCGATCTTGTTGATCATCGTATCGATCATTGGCAACGGCATCGGCCCACAATTTGTCGGCATTATGAGTGACGTCTTCACAGGCGCTAATCTCAGCAGCGAAGGGCTGAGTGCATCCATCTGTGCCGCCAGAGACGGGCTCACCGAAGAGCAATTGGCGAGCTGTGCTTCAGGACGCTCGGCCGGCCTGAAACAGTCGATCTCAGTAACGACGCTCTGGTTCCTCGTCGCCGCCTTCTGTTTCTACATGTCGTCTCGTCACCTTGAGAAAGATATGGTCGCGAAAGTGGAGCCGGCATAATGGCAGATACAGCAGCTCCAGCGACCGAGGCGACCGAAACCAATGAAGGCTATGGCAGCTCAGGCTACCGCGCCTATGTGCTGTTCGCGCTTTTGGTCGTTTATATTTTCAACTTCATCGACCGATCTTTGATCAGTGTTCTGGGCGAACCGATCCGCGAAACCTTTGCCCTCTCCGATTTGGAAATCGGTTTGCTGTCGGGGCTTGCGTTCGCGATCTTGTACACATTGCTTGGCATACCGTTCGCAATGCTCGCTGAGCGTCGCAGCCGAACCTGGATCATTTCCATCGCGCTCGCAGCCTGGAGCGCGATGACCGTCGCCTGCGGAATGGCGCAGAATACGTTCCAGTTCGCGCTCGCGCGCGTCGGCGTCGGCGTCGGAGAAGCGGGCTGTTCGCCGCCCTCTCACTCCCTGATCTCTGACTATTTCCCGCCAGAAAAACGCGCCTCAGCTTTGGGGATATTTGCGCTGGGTATTCCGCTCGGGACCATGACCGCCGCGCTTGGCGCAGCTTGGATTGAAGGGCAGCCAAATATGAACTGGCGGGACGCCTTTATCTTTATGGGCATCCCCGGAATTGCGCTGGCATTTGTGTTTAAAATGACGGTCAAAGAACCTCCGCGCGGGTTTTCTGATCCTGGCGGGGCGGCCGCGGCGGCTGCACGAAAAATGCCATCGCCATTTAAAGTCTTCGGAGTCGTCGGACGGATGCCGTCTTTCTGGCATGTCAGCCTCGGCGGAGCTATTGCGTCATTTGTCGGCTACGGGATTGGTCAGTTCGTGCCGCCTTTCTGGATCCGCGTCCACGGCCTGAGTTTGCAAGACGCTGCCTTGATATTCGGCGGCGTCCTCGGCATTGCGGGCGCCATCGGAACCTTTGGCTCCGGCTATATCGCTGACAAGGTTCGTGAACGGCACCCTAACTCTGACAGTTGGCTACCTGCGCTTGGCATGGGCGTATCGGTCCCGATTGCCATCCTTGGTTACAACACGCTCGCCTTCAGTGACGGAACGATGGCCATCATTTTGGCGGTTCCACTGCTCTGCGTGGCAGCCATACTGCGTTACTCGTATCTAGCACCAATGTTCGCGGTTACTCAGAAACTGGTTGAACCTCGGATGCGCGCCACCGCAGCTGCTCTCCTGCTCTTCGTCGTGAACCTGATCGGTTATGGCGCAGGCCCGCCAGCGATCGGAGCGATTTCGGATCACTTCACCAAACAAACGCTGACATCCTTAGAAGCGCCCATCACCATCGGAGAATGCGGCACGACGGAATCGCTTTTGAAAGCCACGCGCGATGGAACGGACCGCGCGATTTCAGGCGCTCAGCTCGAAGAGGCCTTGGCGATCAATTCCAACTACTGCGCCCCGGCGCGTAAAGCGGGTGTACGTTGGGCGATCTCGATCGGTCTTCTGTTCCTGCTCTGGGCCGCTGCGCACTTCCTGCTGCTTGGACGGACTTTGAAAAACGACTTGTGGACGCCAGAGAAGGCACAAGCTACAGCCTGATCCATGGCTGTTTATACAAGCGTTTCGGATGACCAACTCGCCGACTTTCTAAGCGAATATGAGCTTGGAGAGGCGGTTGCCTTTAAAGGCATTGCAGAGGGCGTAGAGAATTCAAATTACTATCTCGAGACCACTTCGGGACGGTATATTCTCACCTTGTTTGAGAAGCGCGCGAACCCGGCAGATCTGCCTTACTTCATCGCTTTGAAACAGCATCTCGCGGCCAATGGTTATGCCTGTCCTTTGCCGGTGGCGGCGAAAGACGGCAAAGCGCTTCGAACTCTGGCGGGCCGACCAGCTGTGATCATCACCTTCTTGCAAGGCCTATCGCCGCGGGTTCCGAACGCGGCTCAATGTCGGCAGCTGGGGATCGGTCTTGCGCGCTTGCACGCTGCGTCGAGCGATTTCGAGATGGAGCGCGAAAACAGTCTCGGGCCGGAGAGTTGGGGGGAGATGTGGCAAGGCCGTGATGGAACCGCTGACACGCTACGCCCCGGCTTGAGTGCGAAGATCAACGCCGACCTCGCCGTCATCGAGGCTGCGAAGGAAAGCTTTGCGGACCTTCCGCGCGGCACCATTCATGCGGATCTCTTCCCAGACAATGCCTTCTTTCTCGGCGATACGTTTACTGGCGCGATCGATTTCTATTTCGCCTGCACGGATGCCCTCGCCTACGATCTTGCGGTCTGTCTCAATGCTTGGGCGTTCGAGAGCGATGGGTCCTTCAATTATTCAAAAGGCAAGAACCTGATCGCTGGCTATGAAAGCGTGCGTCCGCTTTTGGAGCCCGAGAAAGCCGCTTTCCCGAGCCTCTGTCGCGGCGCCGCGCTGCGCTTCTTCATGACCCGTTTGGTCGACTGGACAGAGACGCCCGCAGACGCCCTGGTGAAGCCCAAAGACCCACTCGACTATGCGGACCGACTGCGCTTTCATCGCACCGCTCGATCTATTGAAGATTATGGCGGCTGAGGCCCTCCCCCTAAGTCACCGATAGACAGGACGGTCGTCGCAGCTAGTCTTCAAACGAAATGCCCGAAGAGGCCGTTGGAGGAGACCGAACATGCATCCGTCGCATTACGCCAAGACGACCCCTGATAAAGCCGCTTACATTATGGGAAGCAGCGACGAGACAGTGACCTTCGCTGAACTTGATACGCGCTCCAATCAAATCGCTCATGCGTTCCGTACGCTCGGCCTCCATCATGGCGATACGCTGGCCATTTTTGCAGAGAATAGCCCGCGCTATTTCGAGATCTGCTGGGCCGCTCAGCGGGCCGGACTTTACTTTGTCTGTATCTCATCGCGGCTGACGACGCCTGAAGTCGAATACATCATCAAAGACAGTGGCGCCCGTCTCCTGATCGCGTCGGCAGGATTGAAAGTCGTCGCCGAAGACGTGACCACCGTCACCGATCTTGAGGCGTATTGGTCCATCGATGGAAAGATTGAAGGCTATGAGCCTTTGGAAGGCGTGCGCGCCGGAATGCCAGAAACACCGATCGCGGATGAGCGCGCCGGCTCCGACATGCTCTATTCCTCTGGCACGACAGGCCGACCAAAAGGCATCCGCCCCCCGCTCCCGGAAGACCCAGCCATTGATGCCACCAATGCGCTGACCATGATCGCGCAAGCTCTGTTTAAGTCAGATCAAGGAGAGACCTATCTCTCGCCGGCGCCGCTCTATCACGCTGCGCCGCTACGCTGGTGCATGGCGATGACCAAGTTCGGCGTGACGCTGATCATCATGGAGAAGTTTGATCCTGAGGAATATTTGGCATTGATCGAGAAGCACAAAGTCACGCACACACAGCTTGTGCCGACCATGTTCGTGAAGATGCTGAAACTGCCAGAAGACGTGCGCAGCAAGTATGATGTGTCGAGCCTCGTTGCCGCCGTACACGCCGCTGCGCCCTGCCCGATCCCTGTCAAAGAGCAGATGATTGAATGGTGGGGCCCGGTCATTGAAGAGTACTATGCCGGATCCGAAGGCAATGGCATGACTTGGGCCAATTCCGAACAATGGATGGCGCACAAAGGCACGGTCGGGATGCCGATCTGGGGGGAACTTCACATTTGCGATGAGGCTGGCGATGAAGTCGGCGTCGGCGAAGAAGGCCAGATCTATTTTGGCGGCACCCCCGCCCCGAATTATCACAACGCCCCCGAGAAATCGAAAGGGGCGCTTAATCCGAAGCACGCCGATTGGTCCTCGCTCGGCGATGTTGGCAAAGTCGACGAAGATGGCTTCCTTTATCTTACCGACCGCAAAGCCTTTATGATCATTTCGGGCGGCGTGAACATCTATCCCCAAGAAGCCGAGAACATCCTCATCACTCACCCCGCGGTCGCCGATGTCGCCGTGATTGGGGTGCCGAACGATGAGTTTGGCGAAGAAGTCAAAGCAGTGGTTCAACCGATGGATGGCGTCGAGGGCAATGACGAGCTTGCCGAAGAATTGCTCGCCTATTGCAATGAGCGTCTCGCCAAAATCAAATGCCCGCGCTCGGTCGATTTCGATCCAGCGCTGCCAAGACACCCCACCGGCAAACTCTATAAGCGCCTTGTGCGCGACCGCTATTGGGGCAACAAAGACAGCCGAATTGTTTAGGGCAGGACTTGAACAAACGCGCGCTAACCCTCAAACTTTATTGAAGAAAAACTTACGGGAGTAACTCATGGCTGATCCAAAATCGGTACAATATGCAGACCTAGAAAGCCTGGTTGGACAAACACTCGGACCGTCGGATTGGTTCGAAGTCGATCAAGGCCGCATCAATACTTTTGCTGATGCGACCGGCGATCATCAGTGGATCCACGTCAATGAAGAGATGGCCACCAAGATGCTCGGCTCGACCATTGCGCACGGCTATCTCACCCTGTCACTTATCCCGATGTTCGGACCGCAAGTTCTGTCCGTCCAAGGTGTAACGCGGGGCATCAATTATGGTGCAAACAAAGTGCGTTTCACGAACATGGTTCCGGTGAATTCAAAGCTGCGCATGACGCAGACGGTGAAAGAAGTGAACGAAAAGGCCGGCGGCAAGCAAATGATCTCGGAATGCACAATCGAGATTGAAGGCCAAGACCGCCCCGCCTGCGTCGCTGAGACAATTACCGTTCTCTATGGCTAATCGCGCCCTATATTGGATAGGCGTCTGACACGAAGGAGGCCTATCCATGCTGCCGCCCAAACCCATGCCGAATACCAAGCGGATCCAACGCTCTGATTCAGAGTGGCGCGAGCTGTTGACCCCAGAGCAGTATCGCGTGGGCGTCAAAGAAGGCACCGAGCGCGCCTTCTCACCAGGAAACTTTGAAGGCGAGAAGCGCGATGGGGTCTATCATTGCGTCGGCTGCGACACGCCGCTTTGGTCGTCTGAACACAAGTTTGATAGCGGCACAGGCTGGCCGAGCTTTTGGCAACCGGTTCGCGAAAGTGCCGTCGAAACCAAGACGGATTTCAAACTGATCTATCCTCGGACCGAATGTCATTGCGCGACCTGCGGGCTGCATATGGGGCATGTTTTTAAGGATGGCCCACCCCCGACAGGCAAGCGCTGGTGTATCAATGGCGTCGTTTTGAACTTCCGCGTCGCAGGAAGTTGAAATTACAACTAGACAAGCCGACTGACGTAGCTAGTTTGCCGCTATTCGATAAATAGCGGAGACACAAATGCGTTCGATTCAGGTCTTGGCCGGACTAGCCAGCTTGTCAGTGATTGCGGCTTGCACTTCAACTGCGACCACCCCAACCGACCCTGTATTGGTCGAGGCTGAACCTCTCAAAACCGAAAATGCGAAAGACACTGAATTGACCCTCACGCCTCCCGTCGCCAAACGCGAACCTCTGACCATTGAACAAGTCGGACGCACGCGGATTGATCCTTACAATTGGATGAAGGACGAGAATTGGCAGCAAGTCATGCAAGACCCGACGGTCTTGCGCGCGGACATTCGCGAATACCTTGAAGCCGAGAATGCGTTCACTAAAGCCAATCTGGAAGAGCCACTCGCCGATCTGACGCAAAAACTGTTCGAAGAGATGCGTGGACGGATCAAAGAGGATGACAGCTCTTTGCCGTCAGTCGACGGGCCATACGCTTATCTCTCTAAGTTCAGAACCGGCGGCGAGTACCCGATCTATGCCCGCAAATCCGCCTCTGACATCTATAATGAAGAAGCCGAGGAAGAGATCCTGCTCGACGGCGATGAAATGGGCAAAGGAAAAGCCTATTTCGCGTTCAATACCGTCGCGCAAAGCCCTGACCACAAGATGATCGCCTACGCTGTAGATGAGCAAGGCAGCGAGTTCTACACGATCAAGTTCAAGAATCTTGAGACCGGCGACGTCCTCGCCGAGACGGTCGAAAACACAGCAGGCGATTTCGTCTGGGGCGCAAACTCAGACCGCGTGTTCTGGGTTGAACGTGACGATGAAGGACGCCCGTCTGCGGTGCATATGTACACGCTCGGCGGTGACGGCTCGACCGAGATTTATCGAGAGCAAGACCCCGGGCATTTCGTCGGAGTCAGCGAATCTCAATCGGGCGAGTACATCTTTGTGACCTCTGGCAGCCATACCACGAGTGAGGCGCATTTCTTTAAGGCCGATGCCGAGACACCTGAGCTAAAAACCATCGCGGCGCGCGAAACCGACGTCGAGTACAGCGTTGATCATTGGGGCGATCAGTTTGTGATCTCAACCAATGCTGACGGCGCGGTTGATTTCAAAATCGTCACGGCACCTGTCGAGGCCCCGGGCCGCGAAAATTGGGTCGATCTCGTACCGCACGAACCCGGCACGCTAGTGCTTGGTATGGATGCCCTCAAGAACCATCTGATCCGCCTCGAGCGGCATCAAGGGCTTCCACGCATCATCGTTCGCGAACGCGAGAGCGGCATGGAAGAGACCATTGCGTTTGAGGAAGAAGCCTATTCGCTCGGCACCTCTGTCGGATACGAGTATGACACGACGCAGATCCGTATCACCTACTCGTCTCCCTCTACGCCATCTCAGACCTTCGACTATGACTTAGTGTCTAAAGAACGCGTACTGCGCAAAGAGCAAGAAGTGCCATCGGGCCACGACGCGAGTGACTATGTCGTCAAACGGGTCATGGCGCCGGCGCGTGACGGTGAGACCGTTCCAGTCACCATCCTCTACCACAAGACGACAGAGATTAATGGCAGCGCACCGATGCTGCTCTATGGTTATGGCTCCTATGGTGTCACGATCTCAGCCCGCTTCCGGACAACACCGCTGGCGCTCGCTGACCGCGGCATGGTCTATGCCATCGTGCACCCGCGCGGCTCTATGGCGAAAGGCTATCAATGGTATCTGGACGGCAAACTTGAGAAAAAGGTCAACACGTTCAACGACTATGTCGACGCTGGCAATTTCCTCATCGACCAAGGCTATTCAACGCGCGGAAATGTCGTCGGCATGGGCGGATCAGCTGGCGGCCTGTTAATGGGCGCGGTTGCCAACCAAGACCCTGAAATGTTCGCAGGAATCATCGCTGCGGTGCCGTTCGTTGATGTGATCAACACGATGTCAGACGACACGCTCCCACTCACTCCGCCAGAGTGGCCGGAATGGGGGAACCCGATCACCAGCGCCGAGGATTATGACACGATCCTCGCCTACAGCCCTTATGATCAAGTCACAGCACAGCCCTACCCGGCCATGCTGATCACAGGCG
>CAYNUI010000010.1:21458-24541 GCA_964400185.1 uncultured Hyphomonas sp. | reverse complement strand
CTTATTTGGTTTGGTCCTAAGCGGGACTTTCTGTTCAATGCCATCCTGACACCCCCGATTTACGGGAAACCACTCTTGGTTGTGTTTTAACTATTACAATTACAGGGTGTATAAATTCTTAATCGCCTAGGCTTTGCTTTCGAAACCGCCAACAGCGTCTGTAAACTGCACGCGACTGCCATACTGATTATAAGAACCGACCAAAGTATCCGACTGCATTCCGCCCATACGCCTACGGATGCGCTCTAAGCCGAACCGCATGGCTTCTAGGTGTTTACTATGCTCGCTGGCGGTCGCTTGCACCCGCTTGACCCGGTTAATGAGATGGGGCGATGCGTTTACTAATCCACCGGACTCAATCGCGCTGGTTAATGCGTCGAGGTGTTCCAGCTTAGCCGTTGAGAGTGCACCGAGCTCGATCAAATTGCCGCCGACGATGTATTCGGCCTCTTGCTCAAACAGATCTTCAACGGCGTTGAGAGAGGATTCAATATTCACCTGTGTCATGCTTTCAGCTCCACATTCGGTTTCGCTGTTTCGGTCAGAGGGCTCTTATCGCTGAGCAAGCCAAGCGGATGCTGTTCGGCGATGTCGCCCGCAATCGCTTCGACAAAGTATCGTGAGAACATGGAAGCCCCCTGCCCGCCGCCGAGTGTGAGGGCGTCTTCTAAGCCTGTGTGCGTGAGCAGTTCAGCCCAGAGCAGTTTCTCGAACTTCACGGCCGTTTCGTCCTGAATCGCCGTGTTGGCGGGCGATTGCGGCGCCGTGGCTTGGCTCGGCGCAAGGGTCTGCAAAGGCGTTATCGTCATCTCTTCGGCCTCAATTGATTAACCGTGGATAAACTTAAAGTTGTTAATTCACTCTTTACGCCCTCCTGTTGTATTGGGGCTAAGTCAGGATGACACACAACGATGATTTCGATCTTTCCATCTGAGCAGATGGGACCCAAGCCAGGTCCATCTGAGCGCGCCGCCAAAGCGGCTCCTGAATCCCAAGACACGTCGGAAAAATCGTCTTTTGCCTCAATGATGGCGAAAGATGATGAGGCCCCGCCCTCAAAAGAAACTGTGACGTCGAAGCCAGAGGCCACTCCGGCAAAGGGCGAGACGAACGCGCGGACTGAGTCGCCACCAACGGAAGAAATGCTGGTCATCGCACAGGCCGAAACGCCAGAACTCGAAGCGGCTCCCGTCCCGACAGCCGAAGATGCAGCGCCAGAAAAAGCTCTAAAGGTTGAGATTGGTGTGACGCCAACTGAAACGCTGGATGCGCGTAAAGCAGTTACGGTTGCCCCGACAGACCCAACTACTGAAGCTGCCGCCCCAAAGCTAAAGCTCACTGAAACTATAGATACTGATCGAGCAGTGATCGATCCTGAAGCTTCGGTGAAAGCCAAACCGGATCTTGCTGTTACGTCTGACGCTCAAAAAGACGCAAATCTGAAAGTCCAACCGGTTCAGGTTGAAGCGGACACAGAAACAGCTCGCTCCATTCCCGCTTCAGTAGAGGGTGAAGAGACGCTTCGTATTCAGCGCAATGTCGATGCCGCGGACGCACCACGCACCGAGCTAAAAGACACGTCCGCACGTCAATTGGCGGACCTGCAAACAAATGCCGATAAGCAAATTCTGAGCGCGGACAAAATCACTAACACGCCTGTCTCCCGTGAAGCCGCGATGACCACCGCCGTGGATCCGCTGATCAGCGTGGGCCAGACACAATCGACGTCAACGCAAACAGGACCAACCGGGCTGACGCCAACCGCGCCAGCGGTTCAGGTCGCTTCGCCGAACGAGATCACATCAATCATTTTGAACAATCTCAAAAGCGGCGTTGAGCCGCGCGAACAAATGATCATTCAGCTTGATCCGCCTGAGCTTGGGCGCGTGTCGATAGACTTTAAGTTTGATGCGCAAGGCGTCCAGCAAATCACGGTTACGGCGGAAAACCCGGAAGCGCTTAAACGACTTCGCGAGATGCATTTCGAATTGACCGAAGCGCTCAGAGAGCAAGGGCTCTCTGATAAGAATATGTCGTTCCAACAAGAGTCGCGCGAACAGCAGGACCAAACGAATTGGAATGGGCCTGAGCGCGCCGGCGCGATGCTCGTGGCCTCGGTTGAACGGGATCTCTCTGTCAGCGCGCCCATTTTACAGCCTGGTCTTGGCCAGACCGGTTCTGATCGCCTCGATCTGACTCTTTAGGAGGATAGAATGAACGAGATTGCTTCCAGCACAGCCGCCGCAGCTACGACCGGGACGAGTTCGAGCTCAAACACTGCCATTAGCAGCAATAGCATTGGCGAGGAGTTCAACACTTTTCTTCAATTGCTGACGGCACAGGTACAAAACCAAGATCCATTGTCGCCCTTAGACTCAACGCAATTTGTGGAGCAGTTGGCGACCTTCTCCTCTTTGGAGCAGCAGGTTCAGACCAATCGAAGCCTGGAAGGGATCGCCACGATGATTGGCGATCTACATACGATTCTCGCCAATGAATGGCTCGGTCAGGAAGTGGCCGTGACCTCTCAACACGTCGCTTATGAAGGCCAGCCTGTCGAGTTTGAAATCGACCCTTCGCTCGCGCATGATCAAGCTGTGCTGACAGTGATCGACTCAAACGGTGAGGCCGTGTGGCAAGAAGAGCTCGATGCGACCGCGACGCGCTACAGCTGGAATGGCGAGCAGTCTGGCGCATCAGAAGCTGCCCCAATTGGCGTTTATCAGTTCCAAATCGATCTGTTCCAGAACGGCCAACCGATCGCGCGCACCGATGCTCAGATTGTCAGCAAGGTGACGACGCTCGGGTCGGAGAATGGGAAGCTCGTTCTTGGGACGGATAATTATCTAACGGCCGATCTTTCGTCCACGCGAAAGACCGGCACGGAGTAAAGTCACTTACAGATTTTGCTTGGCCATATCGACGATCAGGACATTCTTGATGCCTGAGTCGATGGAGTCCTTTAAATTCATCAAAATCATCGACCGAATGGTCTCATAATTGTTGATGTCGGTTGGACGCTCTAGCGTGCGGCCGTCATTGCTGAGCGCGATGAGCGTCGTCATGATATTGTCCCGCAGCTT
>CAYNUI010000010.1:0-21358 GCA_964400185.1 uncultured Hyphomonas sp. | reverse complement strand
CCGAAGCTCCCGGCAGCGACAAAGATAATGGCGACAAGACTTGTGACGATGAGTTTCATCACGCTTCCTTTCAGAATGGCAGAACAGTTTCGAGGACTTTCGGAACAAGACCTCGTTTCATCCCGGCCATGGTTTCTCCCTGGCTCAGGTAAGACAGATTGGCGTCAGCAATTTTCTCGTACGACACGGTGTTCGTGCGGGTGATATCCTGCGCGCGGATGACACCGGACACCGTCAGATAACGCACTTCATTGCTCACTTGGGTTTGCTGATAACCGGCAATCACGAGATTGCCATTCGGCTCAACCCCGACCACGCGGGCGGAGAGACGGAACGTGACTTGTTCAGCGCGATTGACCGCGCCATTGCCCGTGAGCGCGGCGGTCCGGTCATAGTCGACGCCTGGCGATAGTGTTGCGCCGCCTGGAAGAACGCCGTTCGCCCATTGCGGAAGCCCAAACAAAGCCCCGAGCGTAAACTGCTCATTGGTCGAGCGATTTCGGGTCAGCGAAGTCTGCACATTGGCTTGGTCGTTCATATCAACCACCACAGTCAGCAAGTCGCCAACATCTTTCGCGCGGCGCATACCCAGCAAAGCATTCGGAGCCGTGGTCCATAAAGATGGATTGGCGGCGGTCTCGACTTGCGGCGGCGCCTCGCGTTCCGCCCAAAAGGCCTGCTGCTCGGTTGGAGCTTGTTGCTCCGTCACCTGTGTTGGACCTGAAGCGCATGCCGACACCGTCAGTGCGATCATGCCTGTTAGCGCGGAAAATTCTATTTTACCCATATCCAGCCTCCTGCTTGTACGGTGCCTTCTACAATCTGACGCGATTGCAGATTTAAAACGGGGACGGTTTCATCCAGACCGGCCTCCCCCATGGCGCGCCCGGTCAGAGAGATCTCCAACCCACCGCGCATATATTTCAGTGTGACGATTTGATTGCGTTTCACGAGCCGTGGAGACTGCGTGTCCTGCGGGCGAATGGTCTGGCCTGCATAGACGGTGCGGCGCACTTCGCGGCCAATCAAAGCCGAATGCTCGTCATGCCAAACATCGCCGTCAGGGCTGACATTCTCCGACGTGATAATGTCGCCGGTTCGGATCAAATCATTGGCTTTCAGCGCTGCCGGACTGGCAAGGCTCAAGCCGAGACTAAGGACAATCGCGCTAATCATGATCTACCTCAGCCGCGTGGTCGCTGCGAGCATTTCATCCGAAGCGGTGATCACTTTGGAGTTGAGCTCATAGCCGCGTTGCGCCTCGATCAGATCGGAAATTTCCTTCACCACATCGACGCTCGAGTCTTCAATGAAGCCCTGGCGGATCGTGCCGAGGCCATTGGTCCCGGCGACTTGCCGATTGGCATCGCCAGACGCTTCGGTCAGCCGGAAAAGATTATCGCCAACCGCTTCAAGGCCCTTCTCATTGACGAAGCTCACGAGCGAGATGACGCCAATCGCTTGGCCGGTTTCATTATTGTCGAAATAGGCGGTCACTTGCCCATCGCGAGAGATAGAGATCCGGTTCGCATCGTCTGGAATGGTGATCCCATCGGCGAGAGGATAACCGTCCATCGTGACGATCTGGCCATCTTGAGAGCGGTTCAGTTTGCCGTCCCGGGTGAAGACCGTTTCGCCGTCCGGCAGCTGCACTTCGAAGAAGCCATTGCCGTCAATCGCCAAGTCTAGCTCGCCGCCGCTTTGGCGCATTGAGCCTTGGGTGATTTCAACCGAAACCGTTGAGGCTTTCACCCCGGTCCCGACTTGAATGCCCGCTGGCACCACTGTGCCAAGCTGCGAGGTAATCGTGCCGGGGGTGAGATATTGCTGATACACAAGATCGGAAAACTCCGCGACGCGCGGCCGGTACGCCGCGGTGCTCATGTTCGCGATATTGTTGGAGATGACATCGACGCGCATTTGCTGCGCGGCCATGCCCGTTGCTGCGATCTGGAGTGATTTCATGGCTTACCTCCTGTGCCTATCGGTTTCCTACCGTTGAAATGAATTGCGAGATGCGCTGGTGCTCTTGCTCCAGCACGGTTTGTCCGGCCTCATAGGCGCGCTGCACTTCGATCATGCGCGCCATTTCAAGGACGGGTGAGACATTGGATTGCTCGACAGCGCCTTGCAGGACACTGGCGTTTTGAATGGCCTCTGTGCCGCCTTCGGCGGTGAAGCGCGTGTCCGTGTCGCGCTGCAACTGACCGTTGGCGCGGAAGACCCCAATCTGACCCAGCAGTTCGCCATCGGCCGAGATCGAGCCATCGCCTGCAATCGAAATAGACGCCGCTTCGGGTGGGATCTGGATCGGCGTATTTCCCGCATCGAGCACGTTTGCGCCATCCGACGTGATCAACTCACCCGTATTCGACAATTGAAACGCACCTGCCCGGGTTAGGCGTTGGCCGGCCTCGGTTTGGATCGCAAAAAAGCCTTCGCCCTGAATGGCGAGGTCAAATTGGCCGCCGGTGAACTTCACCGTGCCTTGGGTGAGATCAAATGTGTGTCCCGCGAGCGCGCCCATTGAGAGCGATGGGGTCTGATCGCCGGTGCTGACCAAATATTCTGCGAAGATCGCGCGATCGGTTTTGTAACCGGTCGTGTTGGTGTTCGCGATATTATTGGCGACGACTTGTAGCTCTTTTAACAAGCCGTCTTGCCGCGATAGCGTGGCATAGATGCTGTTACTCATTGCTGGCTCCTGCCTGCGGGGTTGCGAGCGCCAATTTCGACGCCTCTAAAAGGGGGGCAATTTGATAAGGACGGATGGTGGCATTGCTGCGCCGCGCATTTCCGCTGCTGGCGAAGCGGACGCGTCGGACCCGCTCGAGGCGCAATCCATCAGCCAAAGTCAGCTGATCGCTCAGCGCGGTGACATGCGCGTCGAAGAGCGCCCAATTCTCAACCAGCGCACCTTGTTCGAGCAGATCTAACTGTTTGCTCGGTTGTCCGTCTAATTTCGCATAGGCCGTTGCGGCGATGTCGCCTTTACCGGCTTGGATCGCGCGGATGCCGGCCAAGCGATTAATCTCGGTCAGGCCGGGGAAAGACGCGCGCAACTGGAACAAGTCATCGTCGGCGCCGCCCCAAAACGCCGCTTCTGCTAATAGACCGGCCACTTGCGGATCGCGTTCAACCGGTTCGAGCAGGATCTCAACCATGTTTAGGAGCCCGAGACCGAGCGCCAATTCGGCGCCGCGGCGCCGCAAAGCATTGCCTTCGTCTGTATACGGAAGACTGGCATGAAACTGCGTGAGTGTTTTAAGGCCGCGCATCGCTGCCTCTGGCTTTTCATTAGAGAGATACGAGTTCAGCGACTCGATAATATTCCGGTCGACCGACTCGCGAACTTCGTCTGTCTGCGCGATTGGCAAGGTCTGCACGCGCTGCAATCCGGAATAAAGATTATCCGACTCAAGGTTTTGAATCACAAAGGCGAGAATGCGGTCGAACTCATGCGTCGTGTCATTCTGCTCGAGGATCGCCCAAGCTTCCTCAATCGCAAACTCTTTAAGCGTCGGACGCAGCGTATCACCGCGCTCGATCAAGATCAGCAAGGCTGCGAGTTTCAGCTTCGGCCGGCTCATGAGCATGACCAAGCGATCATCCGACTCACTGCCATCCGGCATATCAGCGATCGCCGTTTTCAAGGCGGTCAGTTGCGTTGAGTTTTCAATTTCCTCGGCCGAGAACGTGGCGACGATTTGCATTGCCATATCTTGGCGGCGCAGCAAGATCAGCGACGGCACAATCATCGCCGCTACGTCTTGGCGCAGATTGTGTGGTAAGGCGCGCAATGCCGGAAGATAAGGGTCGATCCGCTCAACGCCTTCGGCTTGATAGGCATCTAACTCGGCCACTGCGAGCCACATATTGGCTTGCGGATGACAAGCGGCGAGCTCTCGGAAATAGTCCAAGTCGACATCGCCGCGCGCGGTCATTAGGTCGATGAATTTGCGATAGGCTTTCCACTCATCTTCTGGCGCGAAAGCGATCATGGCACGGGCTTCGCTGTAAAGGCCGAGTGCGAGTTTTGACTTCAAGTCTTTCACCGCGGCGACTTTCGCTTCAGCGGGGCTCAATTCCCCCGGAGGGCCCGGCAATTCAGTGAAGCGGCGCAGCGATTGAACGACCGAAAAGTCGAGCGGATAAGTGCTGGTACAGGTTACAAAGACCGGAGCACGGGCGGGCTCCAAGTCGGTCGCCGCCTCACCGTCTGCAGGCACCAAAAGCCCAGCTCCGATCGCGGTCTCAACAAATGCATCTAAGCCCACCGAGGTTTCATCCTGGGCGGGCTCTGGATTTGGCTGGGGCGTCGCTGGCTCATTTTCGGCATGGGCTGCCGTGGCCAGGGCGAGGCTTAGGCCTGCATATGTGAGACGTCGGATCATGCAGCTTGGCGCAGTCCTTTCACTGCTTCTTCAACTTCATCGAAAGAAGGTCGGACGCGGGCGGGCGCATGCCGCCGGGCGACTTCGACGCAAATGTTGATCGGATTTTTGTGCAGGCTGGAGACCAGCACCTCACCAATCATCGAATAGAAAAAATGTTCTTCTTTTCGGGTGTGCGCCACTTTGGCAGCGAACGGACCAACAATGCCGTAGGCCAAGAACACGCCGAGGAAGGTCCCAACCAGAGCGCCCCCGATCATGCCACCCAGAACCTCCGGCGGCTTATCGATCGAGGCCATGGTTTTGATAACGCCAAGCACCGCAGCCACAATTCCGAGCGCCGGGAGCGCGTCGGCCATGTTCTGCAGCGCGTGTGAGCCGTGTAGATTTTCTTCGAGCAAGCTTTCCAGGTGCTTCTCAAGCAGCTCTTCCACTTGGTGCACATTGTCGAAGTTCATGATCATTGAGCGGATCGTGTCGCAGATCATCTCAATCGCTTCATGATCTTTGGCGATCTTTGGATAGCGCTGGAAGATTTCAGACTCTTCCGGCCCCTCAATATGCGCTTCAATATCGACCGGGTTCTCTTTCAAGATGGTCAGCAATTCGGTCATCAGGCAGAGCAGGTCTTGATAGTCCTGCTTCTTCCACTTCGGGCCTTTAAAGGCCGCCAGAACGTCTCCGCCTGTGTGTTTAATCGTCGAGAAATCGTTCGCAGCAAGGAACGCCCCGGTCGCAGCACCGCCAATCATCATCATCTCGAATGGCAGAGACTTCAGGATGATGCTCATCTTACCGCCGGCTAGAATATAACCGCCGAAGACCATGCCCATCGTGACAACAAGTCCTAATATCGCGCCCACAGAACGCCTCCCTTCAACCCAACTCTAAAAAATCTACTCATGCCGCCGACACCTCCTTGATGAAGGTTGGATCAATGGGCGACTTCAGCCGAACCGCGCGCTGATGTTTCCAAACACCAAGCTCGCCATCGGCAATCTCTACCGGGCCATCCACCGTCTGTGCGGTGATCTTTAATTTGGCACGGTCGGTTCCTGGCAATGTGATGACAGTGCCAGGTTCCAAACGAGCGCAATCAGCAATGCTCATCGGTAAGCGATCGAGCACAACATCAAGCTGCACGCTGGAATTTTGTACGCGTGGCTGAGAGAGGCTCCCAGCCTTTGGATCTGAAAGCGTCCCCCCACCCTGGGAATCAGAGCCTGCAGAATTTGTCAGCGCCAGAACGGCATCAAGCTTTAGCGCGACGCCGACCCGGACCGCCTGGCCTTCGAGTTCAGCAAGATAATAAACGAGGACGCAGTTTCCCTCGATTTCGAGCGTTTCGAATGACGCTGAATGCGGCAGCTCGCCTTCGGGCCCATCCATGTTGAAGGTCGTGACAACCGTCTCGCATAGTTCTTTGGCGGGCGTTTCTAAAAGCAGCTGGAGGAAAAGCTGCGGGGCTTCCGCTAGGCTGGTCGCATCTTGCTGCATCTTCGCGGCCGCATAGCGCGCTGCAACGAGATTATCGATCGAGACCGCAACTACGAATTCGTTGGCGGGAAACTCAAAGCCGTAAATGTAAGCGCCGAACAAATCATCTGCGAGCGCTGCGCCTGGACTCACTTCGCGTGATTGCAAGCGGACCTGACATTCCTCGCCAAGCACAGATTGAATCCACGAAGACACCGTGCCTTCGAGCGCCTTCCAGAACGCCGTGTTCTGAATCACGCGTGGCGGGACGCCGCCACTCGATTCAAGCTTTTTCCGTAGAACGGCGCTCAAGATTATACCCCTAGCTTTGTGTGAGAGCTCTCCATTTAAAATTGAATTCTATGGTTGATAAAACGTTAGCGAATATCGGAAAAATCGACCGTGGGTTGTATTTCGAACGTTTACCATAGTTTGTTACAGATCCCCTTCGAACAGAATGGATAGGCACCATGGCTTCTGAAGGCTCTAACGGACTCGCGCCGGTCATCATTATCAAAAAGAAGAAAAAAGGCGGCGGCGATGGTCACCATGGCGGCGCCTGGAAAGTTGCCTATGCTGACTTCGTGACCGCGATGATGGCCTTCTTCCTGTTGATGTGGCTGCTCAACGCGACAACCGAAGAGCAGCGCAAAGGGATCGCTGACTATTTCAACCCGACCATTCCAATCAGCCGGATTTCCGGGGGTGGGTCTGACGGCTTGAATGGCTCGTCCATCTTTACGGAGCAGACTTATGCAAAGATGGGCACAGGCGCGACTGCATCCTCAACACTTGCGAAGACCAAACCTTTGACTCAGAACGAAGCTGAAGAGTTCAGCGAGAAGTCTGACTCCGAATCAGCCGAAGCCTTAGAAGCGCAGCAAGCCGCCGCCGTTGCGCAGCTCGAGATGATGCTGGCCAATGAGTCGAAAGCACTCAGCGACCACCTGCAAGTGAAGCTGTCTCCAGAAGGCATCGTTATGGAACTGGTGGACTCAGAAGACGTGCCTTTGTTTGAGCTTGGTCAAAGCCAGCCAACTAGCCTTTTGGTGGAGCTCGTGGCCACCGTCACCGAATCATTCGGCGCGTTTGGCAATGACATCAAAGTCGTCGGGCACACTGATTCGCTCGCCTTCCGGGATGGCATGACCTTCGACAATTGGGACCTATCAACTGAGCGGGCGAATATTGCGCGTCGTTTGATGGTCGAAAACGGCTTCCCGCTGGAGCGTATCCAGGAAGTATCGGGCCGCGCGGATACTGACCTATTGGTAAAAGATGATCCGTTTGCAGCACAGAACAGACGCATCTCAATCACGCTGTTGAAGACTGAAATCTCTAGTTAAAATAGAGTTATTCGGTTATTAACCTCTGATTTCTACTTTCGGTTGCATCGACTGCAGGAGCAACCGACATGAGTATATCATCATCTTTGAACGCCGGGGTCATGGGCCTCAATGCCAACTCGACCCGCCTCGCAACCATTTCAGACAACATCGCCAACTCAGAAACCTTCGGCTACAAACGCAGCCTGGTAGACTTCTCGAGCATGGTTCTAGAACAACGCACCTCAGCCTATTCGGCCGGTGGTGTCCGCGTAGACGCTTTTAAAGATGTCAGCGCAATTGGGTCCCTGATCTCTACAGGTAATGCGACCGACCTTGCTGTGGCAGGGCGCGGTCTCTTGCCCGTCACAGATGTTCAAGGTGTGGACCAAACCGCAGCTGATCGTAACCTCATGTTGACCCCAACAGGGTCGTTCACAGCAGACCAGAACGGAAATCTCCGCACACAAAGCGGTCTCTTCCTTCTTGGCTGGCCCGCCGACACGACGGGCAGCATCGGCAATGTGAGCCGCAACTCAGGCACCAATCTGGAGCCGGTGAACATTGCCACGTCGCAATTTGTTGCCTCACCAACGGCTGCCATTGAAGTCGGCATCAACTTGCCAGCTGACGCAACCACCGCCGGCTCAACAGGCGGCGGCTATAGCCTCCCGATCGAGTATTATGACAATCTTGGTCGCGCGCAGACCTTGCGCATGGAGTTTACGCCGAACGTTCCTGGCACGGGCTCGTCCAATCAATGGGCCGTCCAGATCTTTGACGACGCAGGTGACCCAACCACAGCGATTGGCGCTTTGGATATCACCTTTGACGACACCTCAGCCAATGGCGGACGGATCGCCTCCGTCACCGCATCTGGCGGCGCCGCTTATGACACAACAACCGGCCAAGTCGCGCTGACGCTGACCCATGGCCCTGTTGACGTCTTTATCGGCCGTCCCCTCGATACGGCCGGCATGACTCAATTGTCTGCGCCCTTCTCTCCGACGTCTGTGACCAAAGACGGCGCGCCAATTGGTGACCTTCAAGCCATCGAAGTTGATGAGCTCGGAAACCTTCAAGCGATTTATGATACCGGCTTCCGTCGGACCCTCTATCAAATCCCGATCGGCGATGTGCCGAACATGGATGGCTTGAGAGCGCTTGATTCGCAGGCTTATGCCGTCTCTGCACAGAGCGGTAACATGTATCTATGGGATGCGGGCACCGGCCCGGTCGGATCTATGTCAGGCTTTGCTCTGATGGAATCGACCACCGATATTGCACGCGAACTCACCGACTTGATCGAAACGCAACGGGCTTACTCTTCAAGCGCGAAAATCGTCCAGACAGTCGATGAGATGCTGCAGGAAACCACCAATCTGAAGCGCTAGCGGTCTAGGCCAGAGGGGCTTTTGACGTGAGCATTTCAGCCGCAATATCATCTGCAAGAGCAGGATTGGATGTCACCGGTGCGCGCGCCGATCTGGTCGCCACCAATGTCGCCAATGCGACCACGCCGGGCTATGTCCGGCGGTCGCTATCGGTCAGCGAGACCATTCTGGGCGCGCAGACGGCAGGCGTGCAGATCGACAGCATCGATCGCTCAACCAATGCGCGCTTGACCGGCGAACGCCGCTTGTTGGCGAGTGATTTTGCACAGGCTGAAATCTTAAGTGCGTCTTGGTCCTCCCTTTCTCAACGGATCGGCGAGGACATTGAAAGTTCAACTCTGTTCCAACGCCTAAGTTCACTCGACTCAGCGCTGAATGATGCAGCGCTGAGTCCTGAATCCACCACGCACGCTAATCAGGCCGTGCAGTCTGCGAAGGATCTCGTCACCGAGTTCAACGCGCTGTCCGATCTGATCAATCAGCGCCGGTTTCAAGCCGACCAAGACATCGCATCCAGCATCGAGATCGTGAACGCGTCTTTGCTTGAGATCGCAGACTTGAACGAAGCCATTTCATCTGTCGATCGCACGACGGCGCAGGCGGCGGCTCTGTTTGATGAACGCGGTCGGGTATTGGATCGAATTGCTGAATACATGCCGATCCAAACCTTCGAGCGAAATAGCGGAGCGATCGACGTCCTCACCAATGAAGGCGTTTTTCTGGTCGCTGGCCCTGCCCGTCAAATCGAATACACGCCGGCCAATGTCATGGGCACCGACTTTACTCTAGCTGGCGGTGACCTGTCCGGCCTGACTGTAGACGGTGTCGACATCACGCCTGGTGCCACCGCAGCCGGCGCGGTTTCGAGCGGGGCTCTGGCTGCCCTCTTCACCTTACGCGATTCAGATCTCACCACCTTGCAAAGCCAGCTCGATACGATGGCACAAGACCTGATTGATCGCTTCACCGATCCGGCCGTCGACCCGACGCTTCTGGTTGGCGATCCCGGCCTGTTCCTAGACTCTGATCCAACGGCCGGTGCTGGCATTGCAGGTCGCTTGCAGATCAACGCCTTGGTCGACCCGGCGCAAGGCGGTGCTGTTTGGCGGTTGCGAGATGGGCTTGGCGCGGTCGCTGCCGGCAACCCTGGCGACACAACAATTCTAAACGGCTTGGTAGGAGCGCTCGACAGCGTGCGCCCTATCTCACAACCCGGCCTGCAAGGCAGCTATTCCATGAGCGATCTCATCGCTCAGCTCGGGTCGCTTGCGGGACAACAAAGAATACAAAACGAAGCGGTTCGCTCGTCGGTCACGATCCAGCATGACGCGTTGAAGCAAGCCGAACTCAACGAGACCGGCGTCGATATCGAACAAGAAATGCAAGATCTGCTCATCATTGAACAGGCCTTTGCCGCAAACGCCCGGGTGATTGAAGCCGCCGCCCAAATGATCAACCAATTGATAGACTTGTAGCGCCATGAACTCGATCTCCATTCAAGGCTTTCTAAGCACCGCCCTCTCTAACTCCGTAAGCGATTTGCGCACGCAGATCGCCGACCGCGCTCAGGAAGCGACCACCGGCCGCCAAGCGGATCTTGTGAAACACCTCAACGGGCGGATCGATTTTGCACTCTTGGGAGAGCAGGCGCTGCGCGACAATGCCGATGATCAACAACGTATCGAGCTGCGCAATATTCGTCTGTCTTTATCCGAAAACACGCTCAGCTCTGTTCGAGAATTGTCCGAAGGACTGACGCTAAAAATGCAATCGGCGATCGGCGTTGTCGACACGGCGCTGCAAGACACGGTCGCTGCAGAAGCACGCGAAGCCTTGGACGAGATGCTCTCGCGCCTCAATGTCCGGCACGGTGAGCGCTATCTCTTTTCTGGTGATGCAACCGCGACGCAGCCGTTCCAAGACGCTGAGGTTCTATTGAACGATTTGCGGACCATCGCAGCGGGTGCGACGGATGAAGCAGACTTCGCCGCGCAAGTTCAAACCTATTTCGACGATCCGGCAGGTGGCTTCCAAACCAATTTCTATCAAGGCACTCAAACCGCCAGCGACATCGATGCGGTCTTGCCAAATCAAACCGCGTTTTCAGACGTCTTTATGGGGCTCTCCATCATGGCGCTGTCAGGACCCAATGATTATTTGGCCTTCGCCGATGTCGGGACCCCCGCCATGGATGAGGCGCTGTCTCGGCTAGAGCGCGGTCGAACCTTACTGGTCGATGTCGAGGCCGGAATTGGGATCCGCCAGGCGAGTTTGGCATCGGAAAAAGAATTGCTCATCCGCGAGGAAACGCTGCTGACCAATTCGTTCCAGGAGCTAACGGGTAAGGACCAATACGAGGCTGCCACTCAGCTCAAAGAACTCGAGGCCAATTTGGAGGCGTCTTATCTCCTCACCTCGCGGCTTTCTAATCTCTCACTCTTGAACTTCTTGCGGTAATCGAATGCGTCTCATCTCTGCTTTTCTAGGTCTTGCCCTGTCCGTGACCCCGCTCATCGGAGCGCCCGCTGACGCACAGTCCAAGCTACGAGATATTCTCGACATTGAAGGCGTCCGGACCAACGATCTGGTGGGTTACGGAATCGTGGTCGGTCTGAACGGCACGGGCGACTCCGTTCGCAACGCGCCGTTCACAGAAGATTCGCTCACCAACATGCTCGAACGTCTCGGCATGAATGTGCAAGGCGAAGACATTAAGCCAAACAATGTCGCTGCTGTGTTGGTCACCGCATCGCTGCCGGCCTTCGCTCGCAATGGATCAAGCATTGATGTCTCAGTCGCCTCGATTGGAGATGCGGGCAGCCTGCAAGGCGGTACCCTGATCCTCACGCCCCTGCGCGGTGCCGACAATCAAGTCTATGCCGTCGCTCAAGGCAGCGTCATGGTAAGTGGTGTGAACGTTGAAGCCGCCGGCGCGCGCAACACAGTTGGCACGCCGACCTCTGGCGCGATCCCGGGCGGCGCGATCGTCGAACAAGAAGTCGCTTTCGACTTTAACTCGCAAGACAGCATCAAACTCGCTCTACGCAATCCTGACTTCACGACGGCCGCACGCGTTGAAGACACGATCAATGCGACGCTGGGGGGACCGGTCGCGTACATGCGCGATCCTGGTACAATCGAGCTGAACTTGCGCAGCATCAATGGCTCACCTGCGCGCGTGCTGGCCGCGATCGAAAACCTACCTGTTGAGGTGGAAAGCCCGGCGCGCATCGTGATTGATGAAAAATCTGGAACCATTGTCCTTGGCCAAGACGTGACGATTTCCAAAGTCGCCATCGCGCAAGGCAATATCTCGATCAAGGTGCGTGAGAATCCGGTTGTATCGCAACCGAACCCCTTCTCTGAAGGTGAGACGATTGTTTTGCCTCGAACCGATATCGATGTGACGCAGACCGGCAATGAGAACATCGCGCTCTTAGAGTCGAACACTACGCTTTCGCAACTGATCGATGGGCTGAACGCGCTCGGGGTACGTCCGCAAGAAATGGCGGACATTATCCGCGCCATGTCTGCGGCCGGTGCCATCCACGCGGAGTTGGTTATTCGCTAAAACTTACCACCTGGTACGCGTCGGCGCTTAGCCGTCGTCGCGCTCGGGCTCAGAACGCTCTACGACGATGATGCCATCACGGCGTAGTTCCATCATCTTGGTGAGGAAGTCTTTTTCGATCTGCTCCGCGCCAGTCGGCGATGGGGGTTGCATGCGGGAAAGCTCGTCGCGCATCTGATCGGCCATACGGTTTGAGATATTCGATAAGAAATACTCAGCGACCTCACCATACTTATCTTGGAAGCACGCCAAGACCTCCAATAAGAAGCTTTGGTCCAGCGATTTAAACAAGACCGGAATCTGGTTGCGGTTGAGAATGCCTGGCAGATCTTCAATTGCAAACATACCCCGTCGGATCGAATCCAATTTCTCAGAATGCGACTGCTGCAAGTAGCCGACCAGAGACTGACGCCTTTCACCCGGCACCAGGGATAAGATCTCGCCAATACTGCCGAGCGCCGCATTGTCATCCGTTTCAACTTCAGCCGCAGCCTGCAAGAATTCGAGCTTCACCATGCGCGCGACGACAGCATCAATATCCGGTGATGGCGGGGGTGGATTGACCATCTCGCCCAGCACTTTGGTCTGTACGTCTTCCTCTAACAGACAGAGGATTTCACTGCACAAGGTTGTATCCAAATTGTTCAAAATCAGAGCAACAATGTTCGGCGTGAGACCGCCTAAATAGGCGGCGATCTTGGTCGGTTCGCGATTGGCGAGTTCGGTCCAAACCCGGTCGAGGTTCTCAGGCACTGGCAGCGGTGCGGGCGATAAGTCATCGTCCATGGACGCCCCATAGACCAGCTGTAGCCTCGGTTCGTCCAACACCCCTTCCATAATCTTTCGGGCAGGCTCTGCCCCGCCCCGCAGCGCGCCGCTCGTGTGACGCAGATGCCTTAGAAAGTCGATCACGATTTCGACCAGCTGCTCGCGCGCCAGGAACGTGATCGTTTCTAGCGACGCAGCCACATTGGCGATGGCCTCATCATCTAACCGCTCGACAATCGGCTTCGCGGCGGTTTCGCCGAGCATGGCAATCACGACCGCCGCGCGCTGGGACGGCGTAACGTGCTGGGTCGTACTTTCGGATGCGGCGGCGTTGTTCTGGGTATTCGACACTTAAGCGTATCCTCTGAGAAGGGCTTCGGTAATTTTCAGCCACCCATCCGCGAGGACGAAGAAGCCAAGTTTAAACGGGAGAGAGACGACGGTTGGCGGAACCATCATCATACCAACAGCCATCAGGATCGAGGCGACGACCAAGTCGATCACCATGAACGGCATGAAGATGACAAAGCCGATTTGGAAGGCGTGCTTAATTTCAGACAGCATGAAGGCCGTGGAGAGCATGGCGAAAGAATGTTGCTCATCCGGCCCGACAGGACGGTTCAGAGAGTCCGACAGCATGAACAAAGTCTCGGGGTCGGTGCGCCGCATCATGAATTCGCGAAACGGATCCGTCGCCATGACCCAGGCTTCTTGTTCGGTGATCGTGCCGTCAATGTAAGGTGAAAGACCATTGGTCCACGCCTCCATGAAAACCGGCTCCATGATGAAGAAGGTCAAGAACATAGACAGCGCCATGATCATCATGTTTGGCGGCGCTTGTTGAACGCCCAAAGCCTGACGCAGAATCGAGAAGACGATCACCATGAAGGGCAAACATGTGACCATCATGGCGATGCCCGGCACCAAGCTTAGCACCGTCACAAAAAGGAAAAGCTGGATCACCGTGCCGCTGAGGCCCTGTCCATCTCCTCCAATTATGTTCTGTAGGGCTGCACCGTCTTGGCCTGGCACGACCTGCGCCATAGCCGCGCCGCTCGCGAGCAAGACAAATCCTGTGATCAGCAAAATGGACCGCGCCAAGAGCCCGGCCCAATTCGAGGACGGAGTCCTAGCCATCCTCTTGTTCCTCAATCTGAGTCAGCCGAACACCAATCCCACCGTCATCAAGCTCGATCAGCTCGCCATGGGCGATCACCCGGTCTTCAACGACCAGTTCGATCGGATCCTCGATTTTGGCTGTCAACGGAATGATCGTGTCGGGCTTGAGCTGCAACAGCTCCGCGACACTCAGTTTCTTTTGCCCGATCGATACAATGACGTTGACCGGCAGGCCATAGATTGAGCGGCGAAACTGATTTTCCGGGGTGATGCTCCGGCGTTCGGCTTCTCCGACGACACTCTCAACGGTTTCTGGTTCAGACATTGGGCCTCACTTTATGGGGTCTGCGGCCCGGCCAATCGGCCGAGGCTCGAAGTTAGAAATTGGTCCATGTCGAAGCGCAGGCCGCCCTCGGACCAATCGACATCGACGATCATCTCGTCATGGCTTTCCAGAGGGTGCACTTCGCAAATATCAGACAGACGCGGCGATTGCTGAAGCGTGCGCTGGAACGAGGCTTCCAGCTCAGACGGCACCCGCACATTCAGGCGCTCGACTTTTGGCGGTGCCATGTCTTTCAAAGCTGCAACAACTTCTTCCGCAAGGAAGGCTTCGCTCAATCGCGGGAAGGCCGCGATCAAGAATTCAGAGACCGCCTGATGGCAAATCGCCATAGCATTTTGCTCCATTCCGAGGAGCGATTTCTCTAAGCTGGCGAGCAGCACGCCAGTATCGACTTGCGGCGTTTCGGGAAGCGGTGGTGCGATCTCTTCCATGGCAGCGCCGTCAGCATCAACGGCGATCGCCGGATCTTCGT
Organism: uncultured Hyphomonas sp.; assembly: GCA_964400185.1. Classification (GTDB taxonomy): domain Bacteria; phylum Pseudomonadota; class Alphaproteobacteria; order Caulobacterales; family Hyphomonadaceae; genus Henriciella. Next base: position 6,493 of record CAYNUI010000010.1, on the reverse strand, counting down.
CCGGCGCTTCAACAAACTCTGCTTGGGGTTCCTGCGTTCCAGGATAAGCCTGGCGGGCTTGCGCCGTTCGGGCGAGCGCTTTGGCGTCGAAACGCGGAAGAGAGAGCGGCGAGAGTTTACTCATTGGCCGCTATCTTTCGATCTTCTTTGAGCCAGTCCTGAAGCAAGGCTGCCGTCTGTTCCTGGTTCTCGCTTGTATAGTCTTTCAGGTAGTCGATCGGATCGCTCGGCGCGCTTCCGAACAAATCATCTTCGACGCTACCGTCCGCGGCTACGGCGCCAGCCGCTGCGCCAGCGCCGCCACCGGTCGCGCTCGCGGCCCGTCCGCCAGCCAGCATCGGGCGCATGACCCCAAAGCCGAGGGCAAGAACAATCACGCCCAAGAAGATGGCTTGCACCGCTGACCAAAGATGTTGCTCCATGAGGCGCTGCATCATGCCAGGGGCCGGTGTGAGCTCGACCTCCGGAATCTCTTGGAACGGCATCAGCTCGATCGTGATCGTGTCGCCTCGGGCTTCCTCGAGGCCAGCTGCATTGCTGATCAAAGCCTCAAAGTCCGCGCGCGTCTGTTCAAGTTGCGCTGCGGCGTCCGCAGCGGCGAGATCGATTCCAAGCGCTTGCTGGTTCAGCAGGACCGCCACTGAGACCCGTTCGATCTGGCCTGGAAGGCGTTCGGTCTGAGTGCGAATTTCATTGAGCTCATAAGAGATGGTTTCGCCAGAATTTTTGCGCGTGCTTTCACCGCCGCCGCCAGCCCCTGCGCCTTGTGGAAGGTTGCTCGCGACGGTGATATTACCAGCGCCCCCTTGGCTGGTCTCGCTGGCATCCGTGGTCGAACGCGAACGCACCACGCGCGATTCTGGATCAAAACGAACGTCGGAAATCGTTTGGCGTTCGCGGCTCACATCCACATTGACCGAGACTTCTGCATTGCCGTCGCCGAGGCGTGCTGTGAGCAGCCGCCGAATGCGCTGCTCAATCGCACCGGCTTCTGTTTCAGCAATGACGGATGGAGCCTCGAAGGTTTCTTTGTTCGGGCCGGCGAGGATGCCATGGCTCGGATCGATGACGACCACGTCTTCCGGATTGAGACCTGAGACTGCCAGAGCAACAAGATATTGAATCGCTTCGGCCTGCCCGGGGCTAATCCGACGCGCCGCAGAGAGGGTCACTGACGCGGTCTGGCTCGGCTGTGAGCGCGAGAAACCAGAGCGAAGGCTTGCACCAATATGGACCCGAGCGGAATCGACGCCGGGCGTGGTCAGGATGGTGCGGGTAAGCTCTCCTTCTTTCGCCCGCCAATAAGAGGCGTTGTACATCTCAGACGTTACTGAGAATCCGTTCACATTATCGAGCAATTCATAGCCCTGTACGGATTGGCGCGGCAGACCATCCCGGGCCAGCGAGAAGCGGGTTTTGTCGCGCAGGCTTTGCTGAATGAAAATTGCTTCTCCGCGGATCTCGTAATTGATCCCCCGCTGATCGAGTTCTGTAATCACCTCGCCAGCGCGCACCGGATCCAGTCCGGCATAGAGCAAAGACATGGGCTCTTTCATGGTCCCACGGACGAGAAACGTCATCGCGGCCAATACGCCGAAGACGGCGAGCCCTAGAAAGATCTGGCGCTGCAAACTGAGCGAACGCAGATTGGCGATAAAATCCATGTTGAATATGCCCGAATTCTCGTTGCGGTTGAGTTTGGTTAAAATCTCGGGCGAAAGCGTTAAGGCTTCCTTTACCGAGGATTGATTTAAACAGGAAAACAACTCTTGGTTTATTGGGGCACTCATGAGCGAAGCGGCGGCAGCGAATCCGGAGGCGGAAGAAGCCCCGAAATCGGGGATCGGAATGATGGGTTTGTTGGTCCTTGGTCTGGCCTGCGCAACCACTTCATTTGCCAGTGTCTATTTCCTCGCGCCGTCCCCCGCACCAGCCGCCGCGGAGACTGCGGTCGCCGAGCCTGAATATATTCCTGAGAAGAAACCTGCTTCCGCCAAAGCGCAAACCTACACACCGGTTCAAGAAATCCTGATCACAGTCGGGGCAGCGCCCGCCACGCGTTACTTGAAGATGCAAGTGTCTGTCGCAACAGACAAAGGCAAAGCCAAGGATGTTGAGGCCGCAGAGACAGCCCTCCTCGATGCCTTCTTGCTGTACCTGAGATCTGTTGAGATCTCGGATTTCGAAGATCCAAATTTCTATAATCATATGCGCGAGCAACTCAGCCGGCGCGCAGACCTCGTCCTAGGGGACGGCGTTTCAAATGGCGTGATGATCACCGAGTTTTTGTTGAGGTAGTGCGTGTTAGTTTCTCCGTTTGATATTGCGATTATTCTGATCTCAGCTGTGGCCTGCATTTACTGCATGGTCCTTAGTCGGCGCCTTCGCGCCTTACAGAACACGCGAAATGGACTTGGCGCGACGATCAAAGCGCTGTCGGACAGCATTAGCGCGGTCTCAGCCACCACCGATGAAGCGCGGTATCATGCCGGCGACCTCGCCAATCGACTGGCGCACCTCATCGAGGACGCTCGGGTCGCATGCGAGCGGGTGGAACGCTTAACAGAAGACATGAAACGCACCGAAGCGCAGTCGAGCCAACGGTTTGATCAAGTCCAGCAACAAACCACCGGCACGATGCAAGAAGCGCTCGATCTTTCCAATGACCGTTTACGGGAAATCACCGACCTGATGACCCGGATGAAAGAGCTGTCGGAAGGCTCCGTCGCGGCCGTGCAGCCTCGGCCGCAACAGCCGGCCCCAACACCTCCCGTTCAATTGCGATCCAGAATGAAGGTGGTCTGATCAAATGGCATCTAAGGCGGCCAATCGATCCAATGTGCTTCTGACGCTCGGTATTCTGTTCACGATCGGCGCCGCCTCGCGTCTCGTGCCCAGCAGTGTCGCTTCGCCGAATGGCGCGGATGCTCAGTCGACAGCCAGCCTTCTTGCTGTGGCAGCGTCTAGCCCCGAGCATACGCCGGTTAAGTCCAAACTGACCGATATTACCGGCCAAATCTGCTTCAGCGAGGATCTCTCTGAAGCGCTCGCCGCTGATCAGCTGCGTCTCGAAACCGAAACGGGAAAGCTGGACGCACGCGAACTCGAACTCCAAGCGCTGGAAGCCGAGCTTGAACAAACGCGTGCTGACCTTACCGCCCTGCAGGCGAGCTTAGATGTGCGCTGGCAAGACATGCAGGCTTTTGCCCGCGAGGACCTCAATCATTTGGCGCAAATGTATGGCGCCATGAAACCCGACCAGGCCGCGACAATTTTCAATCAAATGGATCCGGGCTTCGCAGCTGGCTTTCTCCGTCTGTTAAACAGCGAGCAAGCCGGACTCATTATGGCGAATATGGAGTCTCAGCAGGCCTATATTGTCAGCGTCCGCCTCGCCAGCATCAATGAAGACTTGCGGCGGGACGGGACCTAGCGCCAGCCCAAAATTTCTACTTAAAATAGTATTTGGCCCGGTTTTTGCCTTAACCATCTCAATGGTAAACGAGATGGTTTGAAAGCATGTCTTCTCTCTCCTGTGGGTCGAAAATTCGAGTTCGTCGACAGACCTGGATCACGCGCGCCGACTTAAAGGCCAATCGCGACTTGATCTATGTGTATGGTGATAATGTTGAACGAGAAGGTCGTCGCGGCCTCGCGCGCGAGATGCGCGGTGAGATCAATGCGCATGCGATATCTGTAAGCTGGGGGCCGTTCGAGCCCTTTACGGTCGAGACCCTAGAGGCTGCAAAGACGCACATCACTGACGATTTGAAGGCCTTATCTGAGCGGACGGCATTGTGTTTCATCTGGCCAATGACCGGTATTGTACCGGATATCTTACCGATGCCGGACGAGCTCTATGCCCATCTAAGGCAGGAAGCCCGAGACATCTTAAATCTCGGCGATCCGGTTTAATTTGCCCGAAAAACGCAAAAGGCGTTTACCATTAACGCTACATAAAACAACCGTAAGTAGATATTTCAAAAGATACGATCTTTGGAGATATCGATGCAGCCCGCTGTTAAGACTGAGTTTTCAGACCCGATAGAACAAGCGCCTCTAAGTGAACGGGCCCAAATCTTTCGACGCTGTAAAGCTGCATTTCAACATATCCAAAAGCATGGCACGCCGCCGGATCCGACCACTTATGCGCTATGGTACGCATATGTGGCGCGCAATCCTGTCGGCGTAAACGCCGCTGTCGATAAGCTCCTGGCCAGCGGCCGCGCCCTTGACTCTTACGAGCTGGGTGAGATCCATCGTGAGTTTTTGTCCGAGGATAAACAGGACGAGAAACAAGAAGAGATCGGCAAGGAATTTGAGAGAAGCCTGAAAAATGTGTCGGCGCTGATCAAATCTGGGATGAGTCAGAATGAGCAATTCTGCGAAACCCTCCAAGATCTTGGCAACACGCCCGACATTTCGGGCGAGCAAGACGTAAAAGACCTGCTGTCTCATTTGATTTCTGAAAGCCAAAAAATGGCCGACGTTTCCACCCGGCTTACGCAAGGCCTGCAGGAATCGCAGGCGCGCGTCCACAAACTGAACGCCGAGCTCGAACAGGCCCGGAAGCAAAGCCTACTCGATCCGCTGACCTCGGTTGCCAATCGCCGCGGCTTTGAGGATCGCCTAAAGTGGCAGATTGAGGATGCCCATACGAACGGCTCGAACTTCTGCTTGGTGCTCGCTGACTTGGATGAGTTCAAACAAGTGAATGACAATTATGGACACCCTGCTGGGGATATGGTCCTCAAAACATTCGCTTCGATTTTGCTGGAAAACACCAAAGGCCAGGATTTGGTTTCACGCTATGGGGGCGACGAGTTTGCAGTGATCCTGCCGAATATCAGCGTCACGGCAGCTTACAATTTAATGGTCTCGGTCAAGCACAGATTCGAAGGCACGCGCATGCCAAGCAATACTGCCGGCAATGGATTCGCTCAAGCAACGGCCTCTTTCGGTATCTGTGGCTACAAAAAGAGTTTCACGCCTGAAACCATGGTCGAGGCCGCCGACACGGCGCTGCATCGCGCCAAAACAACGGGGCGCAACCGCGTCTGTGCCGACGGCCTTTCTTAATCCACACTAGGCGTGGTTCGGGGTCAGTAGGACTTTCCCGTCACGACCACCGGCCGCGGCCCGGGTCACAGCCTCGGTGATTTCTTCGAGCGGATAGCGCGAGTCAATCTTGGTTTTGATCTCACCGCTTATGATCAGCGAGGCCAGCGTGTCGAGCGTCGCTTTCTTCTCTTCCGGCGACGCATTCTGATACCAATTCTGCAGCCAAAACCCGCGCGCGCGAATGTCTCTCGCGATCAAAGCGCCCATGTTTAGTGGCGGGAAGGTGCCAGACATATTGCCATAAGAGACAATCGTGCCGCCGAAACTGAGCGAGTCGATCAATCGGTCATAGGTCTCACCGCCGACGGCTTCGAAGGCGAGTTTGATCGATGCACCGCCTGTCGCTTCGGCGACGCGTTCGGCGAGATCTGGCCCGTCGAGCAGAACAACGGTTCCACCCAGCGACTTGAGCGGCAATATAAGCTCTTCGCGGCGCACCACGTTCACCGTGTTGATGCCGCGCAAAGCGGCAAGTTGGATGATCATTTCACCAACAGCAGAATTGGCGGCGCTTTGAATGATCCAATCGCCCGCTTCTAGTTTTGCAAAGTCGGTTAGCAAGAGATGCGCCGTCATGGGATTGACCGCAATCATTGCCAGCTGTTCGACATCCCCGGCCGGGACAGGAACGAAATTCATCGCAGAAGCGACAATCTCATCGCGCCAGGTGCCGCCAACACCGGCAAGCAAAACATTCTGACCCACCTGCAAATGGGTAACCCCTTCGCCAATTTCAGAGACGACGCCGATGCCTTCCTGGCCAGGCGTTGCCGGAAACTCCGAGGTGGGAGCGAGATAGGCGCCTGCAATCTGCAACAGGTTTGCCGGGTGGATCGGCGCCGCGAGCACCTTGACCTTGACCTCACCTGCGCCCGGCGCTTGGTCCGTCACGTGTGCAAGCGTTAGCACGTCCGCAGGGTTTCCCAGCTCATTAAACTGTACGATATTCATTGTTCGATCTCCTTCGCATTGTGTCGAAATCGCAAAATAAGATCGGGATTACGCAGAAAAATCACTGGTTTTGCCCAATAGTATTGTCTTTTCGACAATAATAGCACAAGCTACACCCATCGACGAAGACATGAGGAGAGCGCATGGATCGGCTGCGCGCGATTGAGTATTTCATCAAAGTCGCCGAGTTAGGAAGCTTTACCGCGGCGGCGAAAGCGATTGGCGTTCCCGCCTCGTCGATCTCCCGGCGGATCCAGGATCTCGAAGCAGAACTTGGCACAAGTTTGCTCAGCCGAACCACACGATCGGTCAGCCTCACCGAACTTGGTTCTGTCTATCTCGAACAGACGAGACCCGCGCTAGACGCCTTAGATCATGCGGGTGACCTCATCATGGATCGGCCGACGGCCCCGAGCGGGCT
>CAYNUI010000009.1:0-25362 GCA_964400185.1 uncultured Hyphomonas sp. | reverse complement strand
AAATGTCGTCCGAACAGCTCGCAACGCGGATCTTGGCAGAGCGGACCAGCATCAATGCGCATAAGATCCGCCAAGGCGATCTCGACAAGAATGATTTCGAGACGCTGCGCGAGGCGACCGAAGAGCTGCAAAACTTGCCCCTCTATATTGATGATCAGGGCGGCATCTCTGTGAGCCAGCTTGCCGCGCGCGCCCGCCGTCTCAGCCGCGCGCAGGGCGTCGACTTAATCATTATCGACTACCTCCAGCTGCTTACTGGCACCTCTGGGAAATCAGACGTGAACCGCGTGCAGGAAATCACGCAGATCACGACGACGCTGAAAGCGCTCGCCAAAGAGCTAAACGTGCCTGTGATCGCTCTGTCTCAGCTCTCACGGCAAGTCGAACAGCGCGATGATAAACGACCGCAGCTCTCGGACCTCCGCGAATCGGGCTCGATCGAACAAGACGCAGACGTGGTCATGTTCGTCTATCGTGAGAGCTATTATTTGGAACGGACTGAACCTCAGGCAGATGGCGGAGATCCAGCGGCGGCTGACAAATGGGCGTCCTGGCGTCAACGCATGGACGAAGTCTATGGCACAGCCGAAGTCATCCTCGGCAAACAACGCCATGGCCCGATCGGCAAAGTCGTTCTGTCCTTCGACGCCAATGTCACCCGTTTCGGCAACTTGGCCCGCGCATCACAAGAAGCATTTGACGAATAGGCCTTACATCCGCCGCAAAGCGTTGTAATCCGGCGCTTATGAGTCTTCGCCCACGTGCACGTATCCACCTGACCAACATCGCCACCAACTGGCGCACGGTTCGTGCTGCTCAGATCAATGGCGTGACCGGCGCGGTGATCAAAGCCGACGCCTATGGGCATGGCCTGCCCGAGATTGCAGAGGCGTTGCATGATGCCGGTTGCGATCATTTCTTCGTCGCGCACAGTTTCGAAGCTGAGAAAACCCGCGCCACGCTGGGCAGCCATCCGAACATTTACGTCCTTAATGGCCCCTCCCCTGACGAAGAGGCGCTGTATCGCGAGAACGCGCTCATTCCGGTGATCAATTCGAGCTTTCAGTTTCGCACCATGGCGGATTGGCTCGTCGATGGCGTGAAGATGCCGCGTGGCTATGCCCTACACTTTGATACAGGCATGAACCGGCTCGGCCTGCCGGTCAGCGATGCGGCTGAGATCGCCAGCGCGACGGATGCGCAGGATCCAGTGCTGATCATGTCCCACCTGGCCTGCTCGGAGGATGCGAACAACGCCATGAACGCGCATCAGCATGCGGCGCTACGGAAGCTCGGCGAAGTGTTTTCGGGCGTGCCGCTTAGCCTGTCTAATTCAGGCGGCGTATGGCTCGGCGCCGATTATCACGAAGCTCTGACCCGCCCGGGCATTGCACTGTTTGGCGGAGGATCGCCACCCGAAGGCCTCATCTTGCGCCCCGGCCTCACTTTAGAAGCGCCGATCTTGCAGGTCCGGCAAATCTCGGCCGGTGAAACGGTCGGATATGGCGCCACTTGGCGCGCCAGCGAGCCGACTTTGATCGCCACTTTGGCCATCGGATATGGCGACGGGTTCCCAAGATCCGCCTCAAACAAAGGCTTTGCGAGCCTTGGCGGAAAACGTTGCCCCATTCTTGGGCGCGTCTCGATGGACTTGATTACAATTGACGTAACAAAGGTCGCAGACCTTGCGCGTCCCGGTGTTTATGCCCAATTGATCGGGCCTGAGGCACCGCTAGAAGAGCAAGCGGCCCTCGCGGGCACGATTGGATATGAACTCACCACAGGACTGACGCCTCGTGTCAAACGCATCTACGAACCGTAAGTCAGGATTTCCCAATCCTTTCCAATGGCTTGGCAGCGCGACGCTCGCCATGTTGGGAGAGATTGGCCGGCTGTCCATCTTCACCGGCAAGACAATGGGGGCGAGCTTCAGCCCGCGTTGGTATCCGGCGCAAATTGTCCGCCAGATGATCGCGATTGGCTTTTACAGCCTTCCAGTCGTCGGTCTCTCGGCAATCTTTATTGGAGCGGCGCTCGCCCTCAACATCTATTCCGGTGGCAGTCGCTTTGGTGCGGAGCAATTCGTGCCGAATATTGTGGTGCTTGGCATCACCCGCGAGCTTGGCGTGACGATTACAGGTCTGATGCTCGCCGGACGGGTCTCAGCTGGGATCGCCGCCGAAATCGGCGCGATGCGCGTGACCGAGCAAATCGACGCGCTCAAGACCCTGAGCGCCAATCCTTATCGCTATCTCTATGCCCCGCGCTTCCTCGCCGGAGTATTGACGCTGCCAATGCTGGTCATCATTGCCGACGTGATTGGTGTCATGGGTGGCTGGGCGGTCAGCACGATTGGGCTTGGCTTCGATTCGACCACCTATTTGCGCAATACGATCGACTTCCTGACCTGGCAGGACGTGACCGTCGGCTTGATCAAAGCTGTTGTCTTTGGCGGCGTCATCGCGATCCTTGGATGCTATCACGGCGATAAATCAAGCGCAGGCGCCACCGGTGTGGGCCGCGCAGCGACCTTCGCCATGGTCGGCGCAGCGGTGCTCATCCTCGCCTTCAACTATCTCATCTCAACGGTTCTGGTGGATTTCGGATCATGAGCAGCGGCGCCCTTCTCGAACTTAAAGATGTCCACAAATCCTTCGGGCCGAAACAGGTCCTGAAAGGCGTCGATATTGATGTGGCACCGGGCAAGTCCTTGGTCGTGCTCGGCGGGTCAGGCTCTGGTAAATCCGTGATGCTGAAGAATGCGCTCGGCCTGATGACCCCGAACAAAGGCCAGATCATTTTCGACGGAGATGATGTCACCCATAATCAAGGCAAAGCCCGCGAGGCCATGCGCGCTCGGATCGGCATGCTGTTCCAATCAGCGGCGCTGTTCGACAGCCTCACCGTCTGGGAAAACATCGCCTTTCGCCTCCTCAACTCAGACGGCATGAAGCGCAAAGACGCGAAAGAGCGCGCGATCGAGACATTGAAACAAGTTCGCCTCGGTTCGGATGTTGCAGACCTCACACCTGCAGAGATCTCTGGCGGCATGCAAAAGCGCGTCGGCCTCGCCCGCGCGATTGTTTCTAAGCCTGAGCTTATCTTCTTCGACGAGCCGACCACCGGCCTCGATCCGATTACCGCGGATGCGATCAATGATCTCATCGTCGAGCAGACCAAAGCGCTTGGCGCAGCGGCCATCTCGATCACGCATGATATGGCGAGCGCCCGCAAAATTGCGGATGAAATCGCCATGCTGTTCGAAGGCAAGATCATCTGGCGCGGCCCCGCCAGCATGATCGACAATAGCGGCAATGATCATGTCGATCAGTTCGTGCATGGCCGAGCTGACGGCCCGATCCAGCCCGCCCTCTAGTCAGTGGCTTAACCTCCCCGCCTGCATCGGCTAGGCTCGCACGCGTTGCCGTCTGAGGGGACCCGCACATGCTCGAATTCATCAAATATGCGTCTGTGGCATTCACAGCGACGACGGCGGTCGTCACCGGCTGGATGCAATATGAAAAGTTTCGGTTGGATGGCGAGTGGCAGATCGATACCTGCACTGAGAGCGCCGATCTCTCGACTTATGAGGGCCTGCATCTCGCTTGGCGCGTTTTCCTGTCGGATGATCCGCTGTCAGCCCCAGTTGTCGGCAATGGCGAGAAGATCGAAGAGGCGTTCAAACTGATCGCGCCACGCGGCCGTTTCCCGGTCAGCTTTGTCGGCACAAAAGAGATCAATCGCGTCTCTTTAACGGGCCGGTTCGAAGGCGCGCGACGGGCATCCACTGGACGGTTTGAACTCGCGCCGACCCTCACCCGGCGCAGCTGGACGGGTTATCTGCCTTTCTATCAGCGCAATGTGAACGTGCTGGAAGGCAGTTTCGCGCTCACCGCTGGCAATGCCAGAGGCTATGCGAGGGCCGTGCGGTTGATTGACGGCAATCCGGTCGAGGCCGAACCCTTTGTCTGCAAAGGCGCAACCGCGCCGGACCCAGAACCGATTGAAGAAGCGCCGGAGCCGGTAGAAGACACTCCGCCAGAGATTGAACCCGAAACTTAAGCTTTCGCCGCCGCAATCCGCGCGCGCGCAATCTCGTCAGCGACTTCATTGGTGGGACGCCCAGCTTGCAACGCGTCGTCCAAGACATCGCCGAGCGTGTCGATCAGCGTGTCCAGTTTCTCATCGACCCATGCGCGCGAATAAGATCCTGAAATCTCCGCCGCGACATTGATGATGCCGCCGCCATTAATGACATAGTCAGGCGCATAGAGGATGCCGGCGCGGCGAACGAATTCCCCCATTGCGGGAACAACAAGCTGATTATTCGCGCCACCGGCGATTGCTTTGACCTTCAATCGCTTCAGCGTGTCTTCATTGATTATCGCGCCAAGCGCATTCGGGGAGAACACATCCGCGTCGACATCATAGATATCGTCAGGCGCGACGACCTTGGCGCCGGTGCGTTTTGAGATGTCGGCCAGGGCCTCTTGATCAATATCCGTGACGACCAGATTGGCGCCCGCTTCCGCGAGATGCTCACAGGCATAGCCGCCGACCGAGCCAACGCCTTGCACCGCGACCGTCTTGCCGTTGAGATCGTCTGTGCCGAACGCGCGAAGCGCGGTTTGCTGAATGCCTTTGAATACGCCGAGCGCGGTGATAGGCGATGGGTCGCCGCTCGCGGCTGCCCCTGTGGTCAGACCCGCCGCATAGCGCGTCTCTTTGGCGGCAATTTCGATATCGGCGGTATCAATGCCGACATCTTCAGCCGTCCAATATCGACCCTGCAAGCTGTCCACAGCACGGCCAAAGGCGCGGAACAGCGCTTCGCTTTTATCTGTCTTTGAATTGCCCCAAATGACCGCTTTACCGCCGCCATGTGGGATCGACGCCATCGCATTCTTATAGCTCATGCCTTGGCTGAGCCGCAGCGCGTCGGTGACCATGGAGGCGCTATCTTTATAGTCCCACATACGCGTGCCGCCGGATGACGGTCCGAGCGCGGTCGAGTGAATGGCGATGACCGCTCTTAGGCCGCTCGCCTCATCGCTAAAGAAGTGAACGCCTTCGTGATTGTCGAAAGAAGGATTGTCGAACATATCGAGCCGCCGCGCCTCGTAGTTGCATTTGAAACAAAGCGGCGGTGTAACGCCTCAAAACGCCGCGTCAACAATCAGTCTTGGATACGGCCCGGGACTTCACCAACATTGCTCGGCAACGGCGCCTCCGGATCCCGCAAAAAGGTCAGAACGTCCTCAAACACCACCTCAGACTGCAAGTCGCGGAGCAGCATGTGGTAGCCGTCAGGATAATAGGCGGTTCTGACGTGCTCGGGCAGGCGTTTCGCCGTCCGTTTCACGCCGCGTTTCGGGATGACGATATCCTTCGCGCCATAGGTTAGCAGCATGGGAACTTCCTCCGGCAGCTTGGGTGCTGCGCGATGCGCATTTTCCATCAAGCTGACGACGCCATGGACTTGCTCGATCTTATTGGTGCGAATGCCCAGCGGATCCGACCAAAGACGGCGGAGCATCTCAACATTATCGCTCGGCTCGATCTTCACAAAACGCGGCGGGCGCACAATCCAACCCGGCCGTACGCGGACGCTGGTCCACAGCGCCACGCGTTGCACAGTTGGGATCGATCCCCACCCGCGCAAACCCGGTCCGCTGAAGACGACGCGGTCTACGCCCTCGGGTGGGCGATCCGACCCAAAAGCAGTCATGGTCATGGCCCCGCCCATCGAGATTCCGACCACTGCGAGCGTGGTGTCGGGGTGTTCAGCCCGAACGAGCGCGACCGCTGTGCGCAAATCCTCGCGCATCAACTCTTCTTCTGGCCAGTCACCGCGCCCCACGGACCGTCCAAATCCGCGTTGGTCATAAGCATAGGTTTTCACGCCGCGCTCAGCCCAATACGGGGCTGCCATATGAAACGCATTGGCATAATCATTCATGCCATGCACACCGACAATCACGATGTCTGGATCGCCGTCTGCGTCCCACACTGTCAGTCCCAGCTCTGCGCCATCAAAGCTGATCATCCGGTTCGCAGCAGGATCTAATTGCGGCATGGCGGGCTCCTCAAGCTCAAGCGCCGGAAACGTGGCGGGCGTCACGCAGGCGGCCAATCCCCCAAACAGCAATCCAAGGATTAGAGCAAGCGTCGCACCCGCTTTCGCAATTCGGGCAGTAATTCTGTTTCGAACCAAGGATTGCGTTTCAGCCATGCATTATTTCTCCAACTCGGATGTGGCGTAACAATGACGCCACGATCTAGAAAGTCTTGCCACTTTTGAACCGTCGCGGTCAGCGTTTTTTCGATCTCATCGCCGAGATGCCACTTCTGTGCATAGCCACCGATCAAGACTGTCAGTTCGACGTTCGGCATTCGGTCTAAAAGCTTGGCGCGCCAGGTCTCGGCGCAGCGTTTCATTGGCGGAATATCACCACCATTCTTGTCGTAGCCCGGAAAGCAAAACCCCATCGGCACGATCGCCATCTTTGACGGGTCATAGAATTCATCCTCAGAGACTTGAAGCCAGTCGCGCAATCGAACGCCGGATGGATCGGTGAACGGACGCCCTGATTCCATCGCCAGGTTTCCTGGAGCTTGGCCTGCGATGAGGATCTTCGCCGTCTCAGACACTTGCAGCACGGGCCGAGGGGCGCGCTCCATGTCGTCTACGCATAATTGACATGCCCGGATTTCGGCTACGAAATCATGGAGATCAGTGCTCATAAGTCTATCTCACTTCAAGACGGATATTAGACAAGGATCTCAGACATGAGTGCGTTGATTGAGCAAATCATAAAACCGCGAGAAAAGGATCTCGGCGATGGGTTCGTCGTGCGCCGGATTCTCCCGTTTCATAGCCGCAAGATGGTCGGGCCCTTCATTTTCTTCGATCATTTCGGACCCGTAGACTATGCACCGGGTGTCGGGTTTGACGTGCGCCCGCATCCGCATATTGGCCTGGCGACAGTGACCTTCCTCTATGAAGGGGCGATCCAGCACAAAGACACGCTAGGCAATGATCTCGTGATCCGGCCAGGCGCGGTGAATTGGATGACCGCAGGCCGCGGCATTTGCCATTCAGAGCGCACGCCGGAGGAGGAGCGCGCAGCTGGCCAATCTCTTCACGGCATCCAGACATGGGTAGCTTTGCCGAAAGAGTATGCTGAGATTGCACCTGATTTCGTACACCACCCAGCTGAGACGCTGCCTGAATTCGATCTTGGTGGCGCGCATGCACGCGTCCTCGCCGGGACAGCCTTTGGATATACAGCACCGGTCGAGTTCCCATGGGGCATTTGGTATGTCGGCGCCGACGCTGATGCGGGCGCGACGTTCACAGTGAACGGCTCAGAAGCGGAAGAACGGGCACTCTATGTAGCGTTCGGGCAGGCTGAAATTGAGGGCGAGACGATCGAAGCCGGTCAAATGGCGATCTTCGCACCAGGCGCAGACGTACCTGTCTCTGTTACGCCGGGAACACGGTTTATGCTGGCTGGCGGTCAAACCATGGACGGCCCACGAAAAATTGAATGGAACTTCGTCGCGACCGACCAGTCCCGTCTGGACCAAGCCAAGGCTGACTGGCGCGCCTCCGCCGCTGGCGGTTGGACCGATACACCCTTCACTTTGCCCGAAGGGGAAGACGAATACATCCCGCTTCCCGGCGACTAGTCCGCGCGCAGAGCCCCGCTTGTCGCCTTTCCTGCGCTGTGCCAAACCGTTTGCAAATTGAACTGTTTGGAGTCGCGCATGATCCGCCTCACCCTCACCGCATCTGCCCTGGCCGTGCTTACGGCTTGCGGTCAATCAACTGAAGACCCTGCTCCGATCACCCCGGAAACAGAGACGACCGAAGCGCTGGGACCCGACACAGTTGCCCTGCCAATGCCGCTCCCGTCCGGAACCGAAGCGGCGATCACCGAAGCGGACCTCGCGCAGCGCATCGCGCTCCTTTCAGATGATGCTTTTGAAGGCCGCGGCCCGGCAGCCGAAAAAGGCGAGCTAACCGCTGATTGGCTGGCTCAAGAAATGGAGCGGATTGGCCTCGAACCTGCTGGCGAAAACGGCACTTGGTTCCAAACCGTCGGCATGGTCGAGCAGACGTTGGATGAGAATGCGTCCAGCCTCACTTTCTCGGGCGGCGCCTCCGGCGACGACTATCCCATGGTGCTCAAAGAAGACGCCGTGCTCTGGACCAAGAAGCAGGACCGCGTCGAAGCGGATTGGTCTGATTCCGAACTGGTTTTTGTTGGCTATGGCGTGGTCGCCCCTGAATATGGCTGGGATGATTATGCCGGCCTCGACGTTGAAGGCAAAACCGTCGTCATGCTGGTCAATGATCCTGGCTATGCCCGCGAGGACGAGCTCTTCAAAGGCAAGTCGATGACCTATTATGGCCGTTGGACCTACAAATTCGAAGAAGCTGGGCGCCAAGGCGCGACCGGTGCCATCGTTGTGCATGAGACCGCACCCGCCTCGTATGGCTGGGATGTAGTGGCCAATTCCTGGTCTGGCGCTCAAGCCGACCTCGTCCGCGCAGATGGCGGCGACAATCGCACATTGTTCGAAGGCTGGATCACCGAAGAAACAGCGCGCGCTCTGTTCGCCGAAGGTGGCCTGGACTTTTCGGAGATGAAGCGCCTCGCCAAAACTGAAGGCTTCGCGCCGGTGGACATGGGCGGGCTCACAGCTTCTGGGCGGATCGAGCAGACCGTGACAACCACAGAGTCCCGAAACGTTGTCGGGCAGATCCGCGGCACAACGGCTCCGGATGAATACATGCTTTTCACAGCGCACTGGGACCATCTCGGCAAAAAGTCTGAGGAGAAATCCGGCGAGCCTAATCAAGACTTCTATCGAGACGACATTTTCAATGGCGCCGTCGACAATGCGACCGGCACCTCTGCGCTGCTTGAAATGGCCGAAGCGATGGCAGCTGAAACGCTCGACCGCTCTGCCCTATTCTTAGCCGTCACGTTGGAAGAATCGGGCCTCTTGGGATCAGCCTATTACGCTGAAACGCCAACCGTTCCGATGAACCAGATCGTAGCTGGCTTGAACATGGACGGCATGCTTCCGGTCGGTAAGACCAAAGACATGGTCGTCGTCGGCTATGGCGCGTCTGAGCTGGAAGATATGCTGAAGGCTGAGCTCGACGCGACGGACCGGGTCATTGCGCCAGATCCAAACCCGCAAGCGGGATACTTCTATCGTTCGGACCACGTGTCATTTGCCAAGAAAGGCGTGCCGATGCTGTATGCTGACGGTGGGATCGACAAATTGGATGGCGGAGAACCAGCCGGCCGCGCCATCGCTGAGACCTATACGGTTCAGCGCTATCACAAGCCGATGGACGAATACAATGAGACCTGGGACCTTTCCGGCATGCAGGAAGACGTCACAGCGCTCTATAATGTCGGCTTGAAAATCGCGCAGTCCGACGCCTGGCCAACTTGGTATCCTGGCAATGAGTTCGAAGCCATCCGGCAAGCCTCGCTGGCCGAACGCGACGAGTAGACTCGCTCTTGCTGTCTTACCAACACGGCTATCACGCAGGCAATAAAGCCGACGTGCTCAAGCACGCGATCCTGCACGCCGTGCTGGAAAGTGAAGCCGAACATGGCCGCAATTTGCTTTATGTCGAAACCCACGCCGCCCGCGGGTTTTACGACCTGACGAGCGCGCAGTCGGAAAAGACCAAAGAAGCCGCCAGCGGCGTGCTGGCCATGCCGAAGGCCTCTAAGGCACCCAGCGCCTTGCAGCCTTGGCTCGGCCATGTCCAAAGCAAGGGATCGCACTCCTATCCAGGTTCCCCTGCCCTCGCCACGCAGCTTTTGGGCGATAAGGCGAGGTTCGCTTTGTTTGAGCTTCACCCGGCCGAGCACAAAGCGCTCAGTCAGGCCCTTCATAAAGATGCCCGGGTCCAGATCCGCAAAGAAGACGGCTATCGCGGCGCGCTGCGACTACAACCTCGTCGCGGCGAAGACATGTTGGTCATGCTCGATCCGTCTTACGAAACAGACGCTGACATGGACGCCCTTGCGAATTGGGTGCCGCGCGCGATGCGTAAATGGCCAAAAGCGCAGTTCTTAGTCTGGCTGCCCTTGTTCGCAGATGGCCGGGAAGAAGAGTTCGGCGCCTATCTTTCAGAGCTCGACGAAGGTTTTGTGGCCGGCAGCAGATGGGCGCGGCAAAGCGATGATCCGTCAGCTTTGGAAGGCTCGGCCATGATCGGCCTTAGAATTGGTGGAAGCGCGGCAAGAAAATCCTTTGCGATTGCCGCAGAATTAGACAAGTTATGGCGGTCCTAGACAGCCGTCCCAGTAAAGTACCCAATGAAAAATACCCCGAACCGGCGAAGCCACCCGTTCTGTGATATCTTATGCATCAGCATGGGAGGCGATCGGTGAATCTTCTTTTTCGCCTGATATGGGTTTTGATCCGGGCAGCCCTTGGTAAGCCGCACGCGCCTTTGACGGCGCCACGCCAAGCCCGCTTTACGGTTTGGCTGACGGACCAGGACATGTTCATGCATATGACCAACAGCCGATACCTGTCCTTTGCAGATCTTGGCCGGGTCGACCTAACCGCGCGCTCAGGCTTGCGACGCGCGCTGAAACGACATCGCTGGCGCGCCGATATTTGCGGTCAGACCATGACGATCAATCGCATGCTGAAAGCGCCAAAGTCTTTTCTCCTGGAAACTCAAATTGTCGGATGGACGGACCATTATCTCGCCATTGCGCAGACATTCCTGCGGAATGGAAAGACCTATGCCAGCGTGAACACGCTGCTTTCCCTTCAGGACCGAACCGGCGTCGCCATCGCTCCGCGCCAGCTGATTGATCTCATCGATCCGGCAACGGAACAACCCGCTATGCCGAAGCTTTTTACCGACCTGATCGCCCGTACGGACGGCGCATCTTCGGGTGACTGAGACAGTACAATCAAAAAATGAATTCATATCTTCGCACTTTTTGATTGTTTTATCTCTCAACCTGCGTAAATGACCCAGTATTCGATAGTATTGAGGTTTCGCTTTGAAGAATTCAAACGCATCTTTTTATATGCAGATTCTCACGCGCGCCCTGAATGAGCTCGAGGCCGCCTGTCTCGCGAAAACGAATAGTGACGACTTTGACTTCTACAAAACTGAAGCCCCGATGATCCTTGAAGAAGCGCGGGATGCCCTGAAGGCCCTGAATTCTCATCTCGAAGAGCTTGAGCTGCCGTCACCTAAACCTCGCGTGCCGCCAACGCGGCATTAGCGCCCCAGCGTCAATCTTGATTCCCCGAACTTAGCGGCACACAGTGCCAAAAAAGCGAGGATATCATGGGCAAGCAGCATCTCATCACGAAAACCAACCTGCGCGAAACCAGTTGGGAAGATCAAGAAACCGCACCGCTCGAAGCCGGACAAGCCCGTCTAAAACTCGACGCCTTCGCGCTCACCGCCAATAACGTGACCTATGCAGCGTTTGGCGGCCCACCCATGCACTATTGGAACTTCTTTCCTTCCGGCGCGGATGCGCATGGTCGCGTGCCTGTATGGGGCTTTGCCACAGTTGCCGAGTCGACGACCGACGGCGTGAATGCGGGTCAGCGCGTTTATGGCTATTTCCCGATTTCCGAAAATCTCGTCGTTTCGCCGATGCGCGTCTCGGAGCGCGGCTTCATGGACGGCGCTGCCCACCGACAAGGGCTCGCGCCCATCTATAACTCTTACGCCTTTACCGAAACCGATCCGGCCTATGTTGAAGGCACCGAACCAGAGCAAATGCTGTTTCGTCCGCTTTACCTGACCGGCTGGATGATTTGCGATTTCTTGATGGAAGCCGATCCGGTGCCGGAAGTCGCGATCATCTCAAGCGCGTCTTCAAAAACAGCCATTGCGGCTGCCCACAGCCTGCAACGCAGAGGCGTTCGAACCATCGGCCTCACGTCGCCGCGCAATGTCGATTTCGTCAAAGCGACGGAGCTCTATGACGAGGTCCTAACCTATGACGATGCCGGAACCTATTCCGGCGATGGCACCGCCGCCTATGTCGACTTTGTTGGCCGCCCCGACCTCACGAAAACTGTACACGTGGCCTGTGGCGACAAACTCGCGCACAGCATGGTCATCGGGGTCACCGATTGGGAGGCGAGCCGCGTGCCGAGCGCCGACCTGCCCGGACCAACGCCAACTTTGTTCTTTGTGCCAGACTATGCCGCCAATCGCGCTAAGCAGTTGCCACCCGGGGAACTCGACAAACGCACGGGCGCAGACTTGGTCGCCTTCTATCCTGTGTCGCGAAAGTTCGTCACCCCAAAGGCGCTCTCAGGCACAGATGCGATCGCCAAGGCTTGGCTCGACACGGTCGATGCAAAGGTCCCGGCCGACGAAGGGCTCGTCTGTAGCTTTTAGTCGTTTTGCTGCGCGCGCACTGTGAACTCGGTGCGCGTGTTCCGATTGATCGCCGCGGCGGTTCCGGACCGGTCGAGTGGCTGGCTCGTTCCATACCCTTTGGCAATCAGTGTGTCGCGATTGGCGCCATACGCAGAAAGATAGTCGCGGATCGCTGACGCCTGTCTTTGAGACAGTTCCATGGCTGCGCTTTCGTCCTCAACGCCCCCGAGGTGCTGGCCGATTTCGACTTCAAACGCCTCGCAGCGCTGAACGATCGCAGAGGCCGCATCTAAGATCCGGGCGCTCGAATTTTCGATGATCGCTTGGCCCGGCATGAACTCAATTTTGCGCCCGGCCATCGTGTCGAAAAACGCATTCTCGCAATCGACCAATGTCGGAGCAGCGGGCAGGTTCTGAAGCGCAATTCCTGGCGGGCGTCCGTTCCCAGGAACAGAGATGATATCGACCACAACATTGACGATTTGTCCGGCGTCTAAGTCCGCCTCAATCAGCGAACGTCCTTTTCGATAGCCCGCTTGTTTGACCTCAGCGTTTTGCGCTTCCCCTATAAGCAGCGCGATATTGTCGACCATGACAACGCGCAACCAAGAGAAGCCCTGCGCCGCCAAATCTTGATTCAATCGAGATGCCACAGCGCTGCCTGGATCGCGGATCGTCATATCGTTGACCACGCGTTGAACCAGCGGCCCGGAGACGGGGTCTGCTTCGAAGGCAGCTTTTGCGGCAATAAACGCGTCCGACCGCGTCAGCTCATTGGGGGCAATTCCGCCGATCGAAGCGGTCTGCCCATCCCAGTTCAAGACCACCCATGGATAGCCCATCCCTGCCAATGTAATCCCAATTCGGCGCGCCGTTATCGGCGGTTGTTCTTGGCTATCTTGTACAGCGGTCTTTCCAACCAATCGGCCGTTCACCCATTGGAAATATTGCCCATTCGGGATGTCCACGCACTCGCTAACAGCCTTCGTCGTTGGCTCGACGGATGCGCCACAAGACGCAAGCACCACTGACAACACAATCAGCGGCAATGTGGGTCGCATGCTCTGCATTCACGCCCCCGTTCATGCACTCTACTCTGCAGCAAACATTGACCGTTCAGGTCAAAAAGTCAAAGCCGCATCTTAGGGACGATATTCGACGCCATCCTTGATAACGACCCGAACCGCCCGCAGCGCGGTGATGTCTTCGAGCGGGTCGCGGCGCAAGACGACCATATCGGCGAACTTACCGGCCTCGATGGTGCCGATTGAATCGGCCATCTCAAGATGCTCTGCGGCGACCACCGTCGCTGTGCGGATGGCTTCTTCTTCGCCATACCCAGCCTCAACCATCAGAACGAATTCTTCTGCGTTTTCACCATGCTTCGATACGCCGGTGTCAGTCCCGAACGCAACATTGACGCCGCCTTCGCGTGCCCGGCGGAGCATATCCAGCATCAGTGGTCCAACAATCGCGGCTTTTTCGCGCGAGGGTTCCGGCAACCAGGGTTGTTCCGTCCATCCAGTGACTGTGACCCCCGCCAGTACGGTTGGCACCAGCGTCCCACCGGTTTCGCGGAACAGCGCGATGGTCTCATCATCGAGATATGTGCCGTGTTCGATGGATTGTACGCCATTGCGCAAGGCCGCTTCGATGCCGCCTTTGCCGTGCGCGTGGGCCGTCACTTTGCGGCCCATCATCGCCGCGGTCTCAACAATAGCGGCAATCTCATCATCAAAGAATTGCTGCTCAAGACCCGCCTTGGTGTTTGAAAGCACGCCGCCCGTGGCGGTAATTTTGATCACGTCCGCGCCGGACCGGATCGTCTCCCGCACCGCGCGCCGGCAATCATCTGCACCATTACACGCGTTGGGACCGGTAAAGATTTTCGTTAAAGCTGGCGAGAATCCATTGGCGTCGCCATGCCCACCTGTTGGGGTGATCGCGCGTCCGGACGCCCGAATGCGTGGACCAGGCACTTTGCCGCCGCGAATGGCATCGCGCAGCGAGAAAATGGCCTCATTCGGTCCGCCCACGTCTTGCACAGTCGTGAACCCAGCGAGGAGCGTTTTCTTTGCATGCGAAGCGCCATTTAGCGCCGCGTCGACTTCAGAATCGCTCAGCTGCCGCATGCGTGAGGTCGGTGAGAACTCATTCGACAAGTGGACATGGCTATCGATCAAACCAGGCAGGACATAAGCATCCCGCAGATTGATGACACGCACATCATCTGGATGGTCTTTGAACCCTCGCTCGACGCTGACAATCTTTCCGTCTTGGATCGTCACCGAGCGGTTACGCAAATAGCCATCGCCCGGAACGGCCAGCAAGTGACCCGCTTCAATCACCGTTTTTGAGGATTGGGCGTTTACCGAACCCAGAATACCCGTTGCTAGCGCAGCCAGTGCCGCAGCTTTGATCAATCGTCTCATTTTTGTCTCCCAACGACCGCAGATTGGACGGATCATGCACGTTCGGCAAGACTTGACCCAGCGACGCCTTTGATTTGCCGAAATTTTAGAACAATCTGACCCCCGAACGAATAGGAGTGGATATGCGTCTTTGGATACTCGGATTGGTCAGCATGGCTGTGGCACCGTCAGCCGTCTCGCAGGATTCAAGAACGTTCGACCGGTCCGACCTCGAAACTGATCGCTTGGTCGAGCAGTGCCTGGCGACAGAGGGCGTGAACATGCTCGAGGGCACAGATGTCATCTGCTACAACTCTGCGATCTTTCCCGAGCAGTTCCTAAAGCTCAACGCCTTACCGGAAGCGAGCCGGATCATTATCACCAGTCCAGGCGGCAATGTCGCAACCGCTCGCGGAATGAGCACCATCCTCGACAATCGCGGCGAGCCAGCGGTGATTGCTGGGCAATGCATGTCCGCCTGCGCTATGGTGATCCTTCCGGGTTTGGATGAGGTCCACATCCATCACAGCGCGCACATCGCCGTTCACGGCATCACGATGATGGATTACCGGACCTGGTGGGGTTGGTTGAAAGAGGATGCCTCGCCGACCCCAGTCGCCCTAATGGCCGCGCAACTCGGCTATGATTTCGGCTACGTCATGCATCGCAGCGGCGCCGACCATATGCGCGATCATCTCGACGGACAAAACGTCGATCAGGGCTATATCCAAGAGGTCAGCGATCGCATGTACGAGGCGGCGCTGGGTCACGATTGCCGCGTCGATCCGAAAGACTATTGGGGCATGTTGGACGCCAATCATCTAACGGACTTTCTTGGCGATCGGATCACCCGCATGGAGGCTTTTGCGCAATCCTGGGAAGACCCGGCCAATACCGTCTATGAGGACGTCACCACACCGATTTCCAATCAGACCTATATTTTCAACTCCGACCTCACCGACGCAGATTGCCCTTAAGGCCAAAGAAAAAGGGCGCCCTATACAGGCGCCCTTCTCAATTTGGCTTTGTTCAAGCTGTTACCATGTGTAACGCGCTTTCACGTAGTAAGACCCGCCATTGAAGCCCGCTGGCGCGGCTTCTGGATACAGCTGTCCGAGAGACGCTGCGTTCGGGTTCTCATCCGGATAGTTATCAAACACATTGTTTGCACCGATGATCAGCTCGATCTGATCATTGAGGTAGTATCCAAACTCGGCATCGATATTGACTTCAGCGCCTTGCTCGCCAGTGCCGTTGCCTGTGTCTTCCCACTCGCCGAAATAGTTGGCGCGTGTCAGGACCCGCCACTTGTCTTCGACATGAGAGAAGGTCAGCGAACCTTTGAGTTCAGGCAGAAGCTCTTCGAGCGCCGCAACGCGACCAGCACTGATCGGGTTGATCGTACCGGCATCATCCACGGTGGTGTCGATATAGGCGAAGGACAGAGTCGCTTTCGAGTCACCATTCTCAGTGATCTCAAGCGGCAATGTACCAACAACCTCTACACCTTCTGTGGTCGTATCGAAGCTGTTCGAGAAGTAACGGAACTCGTTCAGGTCTTCGAAGCCAACAAAGGCATTACGGTCGATCGCACCAGCATTGCCAAGCTGCGTCAGACCATCGCTAACAGACATGAATGGTCCAAGCGAGGCTGCAGTGCCAGCAAAGTTCAACGCGTCGAGGAAGCTAACGTTCGCAGAAAGCGCGATCCGGTCATCCACGTCGATGTTGAAGTAGTCGACTGTCCAAGTCATGGTGCCAACGTCGAACGCGGCGCCCACGGTGAAGTTCTGAGCCGTTTCAGTGCTCAGGTCTGGACGTCCACCATCGCGGTTTTCAATGAAGTCAGCCGCAAGTTGACCAGCAGCAGACGATAGAGGCAGCGTGCCTTGGTCAACCAAAACACCGCCAACGTTTTGCGTGGTCACGTTCGTGACGTTCGCTTGACCCGCGGTCGGCGCGTGGAAGCCCGTTGAAACGGTACCACGAAGACGGAAGCTATCGGTCAGGCGATACAGCAAGCCGAGCTTATAGTCGGTCGTGTCGCCAAACTGATCATAGCTTTCATAGCGCACAGCCGCTTGGGCCGTGAACTTGTCCGTGATGTCAGCTTCCAAGTCGACATAGGCTGCATAGCTGTCTTGGCTCGAAGTCGTGGAAGCGGTGAAGCCACCAAAACCGTTAGAGCTAGACGAGAAGCCTTGATCTGAAAGCGGTCCGAGCGCGAATGAGGCTGGATCACCGGCAGTGATCTCAAACTCTTCTTCCCGGAACTGACCACCGAACGCGATGTTCAGATCAGATGCAAATCCATCGACTGGAACTGCGTAGCTGAAGTCAGCGTCGACAATGGTTTCAGTCTGCTGGTACGCACCTGGTGTGAAGTCACGTGGTGTGTTTGGACCAAGCGAAGCGTTGATCGTGTTGCGGATGAAGAACTCAGATTTGCTCGAGCCGTGAACGACGCTGAAATCATAGTTCAACCCACTGCCCAGACCGAAGACGCCGCGAACGCCGCCTGCGATAGACCAATCGGTATTGTCACCGCCGAAGCGTGGAACAAAGCCGCTTGGGATCGTCTCTACGAATGAGAAGCAGTTATCGTCAGCCGTGACTTGCGCCAGGATGGTCGGATCAGCGATCAGACCGCCGCCTTGGGTCAATGGAATACCTGCTGGGCAAGATCCACCGGTTCCAACGCCGTCTAGGTCGCCAACCAAAATAGACGCTACGCCGTTCGGGTCGGCTAGACCTGTTGTCGCGTCCACCAATGGACCGCGGTATACGCCGCCACGATTGGTTGGGTTACGGAAGAAGAAGCCGCCTTCAACAGTCCGCTGGGCATAATTACCAAATGCGTACAGTTCGGTGTTCTCACCCACTTCCAGACCGGAATTGACGAAAAGTTTGAAGTTGTCCTTCACATCTGGTTGACCCCAATATTGAGGGACCTGATCGGTGTATGTGTTGATCGTCAGGAAGTCTGAAACAGCGGTGTTCCCTGCTGCGATCAGCGCCTCAACGTCGCCGCGAACAATTGAACGAACTGTACCATCTGTGTCGGAGATTTCACCGGTGAGGTTGATGAAACCACGATCGGTCAAAGGCAGACCAATGTTACCAGCGATACGATAGTTGTCGCCGTCACCTTCATAGGTAGACCCGTAGACGGCCTCGACAGTACCACCGCTTGAATCTTCGCGAAGCTGGAAGTTGATCACGCCGGCGATCGCGTCAGACCCGTACTGGGACGATGCACCATCGCGCAGAATTTCAACTCGGCTCAGAGCCAAAGATGGAATCACGCTTACGTCTGCACCTTGCGCACCGTCAGCGATACCACCGCCAAGGAACGAGATAACCGAACCACGGTGACGACGCTTACCGTTCAGGAGCACCAGAACATTGTCTGGCGACAGCGCCCGGACGTTGGCTGGACGAATAATCGTAGCCGCATCCGAGATCGGTTGCGTGTTGACGTTATAGGATGGAACTGAAGTCCGCAGGATGTCAGAGACATCATTGGTGCCTTGGTTCACAAACTCGTCGCCCGGCAGGATATCGACGGGCGCCGGTGTATCCAAAGCAGAGCGAGACGGAACGCGTGAACCAATCGAAACGACGGTTTGAAGCTCGAGCTCATCGGCCCCCGCATCGTCTGATTCCTGCGCAATCACGTTCGGTGCCGCTAGGGCCCCGAGCACCAGTGCCGCGCTGGCGCTGGCTAATAATCTGCGTCGCATATTGTATCCTCCTTCTATGTACGCAATTGAAGTATGTACGCAACTGAACATGATTGGTTCGGGAACACTCGGAGGAAAGCAAATGATGCAGCTTTGCCTCGCATTTGTGCATCATTTCCATGCAATGTTGCATAATCGACACAAGAACGGCGGTAGATAATTTCAATTACAATCGCCTGACCCGCTGGTTTCAAAAAAATATTCCACATCAAATGAGATACTGGGAATACTTTTTCAGGCTGCCGGTTTTTCGAATTCGAACTTAGAAGTTGAAAAAAACGGTCCGTGGAAGCCTCCGAGTCACACACACCGGACCGGAGACTCCAAGCGGGCAAATAGTTTGAATCTCCCCCTTGCGAACTGAAACAAATTGAGTCTTATATTGAGAATGATTTGCAATTGCAGGAATTTTGACGATGTGTTTTCGCTTTCAAAATGCAGACATGCTCGAATGGCTCAAGTCGCAGGTTCGCGTCCTAGAGGCCTGGCGCGAAGACGTAGCTTCGCGTCCAGATATCGATCTGGAAATGGTCACGCGATTAGAGCAGCATTATCAATGGCTCACATCTGAAGTGGTCACGCTGGAGGAACTTGGCCCCCCTGCTCGCGACGTGCCGAACCTGCAGCTCTTAAAGTCTGCGTCTTAGACCAAAAGCTCTTTGGGATAGCCCTCATACGAGTGTTTAAGGACGCCATGATTGAGCAATGTCTCGGCGACTTGGGTTTCGCCTTTCGCGTCGAAAATTCGGGTGCGCGTCCAATAGTTCTCGGTACGCCGTCCTTGTGACAAAGCCACGATTTCTCGGCGGATTAGATAGTCTTCGCCGACGAAGAGCGGGCCATTGATCAAGCGAATCTCGAGATCGGCAAATAAGCCAATTGTCGGTCCCCTCACAGGAAACCCTGCCTGGCGATTTGAATACTCCGCGAGCACGCTGATCATTTCTGTCGGAATGATCGCCCGGCCCCAAGGGGATGCATCGCCATCATCATACCAAGGCGTGCGCTCGGTAATTTTTGCGAGCTTTTCTGTCAGCGAAAAGGGGTACAACGCCCCCATATTCTGATCGGCATCCATCCTGATATTTTCGTCGACCTTGCCGACCATGCCGACGGAGAGGTCGGAGAGAATAATCAGCTCACCCGGTGGCCGCAGCTTCGCCATCCGCGCCTCAAGCAGCGTCTCGCCATGGTCAGGCCCGAGTGTCGCAGACGCTTCTAGAACCGGCGTGCCATCCGCCTTTTCCGCCCAGCAATCGGCGCGTGTTTCAGAGACGGGTTTGACGAAAACCCGCACCTCCTCGCCCTCGACCACCATATTCTTATAGTGACATGAGATGCACCCGCGCTCGAACCAGTCTTTGCCCCAAAGCTTGACCAGAAGCGGGTCAAATTGGCTGAAATGGGTCGGCCCTTCGATCGGGCCTGCGACGAAGCCAAGCCGCTCAGCTTCAGCGTCGTCATGGATCGATTTGTGCCCGCCATACTCCTGTTCGATCAGCATATTCGCTGGCGATCGCAATGGACCGGACAGCACACCGTCTTGGTCTAGGATCGGCGTATCGAAGCTCATCCTTCCATTCCGGCTTTGCGGGCACAATTCGCCGCGAACTCAGCCAATGGGGCAACGCGCGCTTCCATCGTTGCCGCGGCTGCATTGGAGGCGGTTCCGTCACGCACGCGCCCAACAATGCCTTGGCAAATCGCGGCGAGGCGGAAGGCGTTATAGGCAAAATAGAAGTCCACTTCTGGCAGCCCGTCGCGACCTGTGTGCTGACAATAAAGCGCCGTGTACTCTTCCATGGTCGGAATGCCATAGGCCTTCAGGTCTTCGATATCGACCAACGCACCGCGTGACGGATCCGAGCTTGGCATCACCCAGTTCATCAAGTGATAGGTAAAGTCCGCCAGCGGATCGCCCAAAGTACAAAGCTCCCAATCGAGCACCGCAATGACTTTCGGCTCGGTCGGGTGGAGGATCATATTGTCGAGGCGATAATCGCCATGCACGATCGTGGTCTTGTCGCCATCCGGGATGTTCTTCGGCAGCCAATCGATCAGGGCGTCCATTTCCGGGATCTTCTTGGTTTCGGAGGCCACATATTGCTTCGTCCAACGATGGGTTTGACGCGCAATATAATCACCCTCCTTGCCAAACCCTTCGAGGCCAGCGGCGCGCCAATCGACATTGTGGAGATCGGCAAAGGTTTTGATCTTGGCTTCGTAAATCGCGCGGCGTTCGGCCGGCTCAAGCTCCGGCAGCGTTCCGTCCCAGAGAATGCGCCCTTCAACGCAATCCATGATGTAGAAAATCGTCCCAACGACACTCTCATCCATACAGAGGCCGTACGGCCGAGCTACTGGAAATCCCAAAGGATACAAGGCGTCAATCACGCGAAACTCGCGATCGACCGCATGCGCAGACGGTAGCAGCTTTCCTGGTGGCTTGCGGCGCATCACATAGGTCTTGCCGCCCGCGAACAATTTATAAGTCGGGTTAGACTGTCCGCCTTTGAATTGCTTCACCGTGAGCGGCCCTTCAAAGCCCTCCACATGCTCCGCCATCCAGGCTTCAAGATTGGCTTCGTCAAACTTATGCGTATCCGCCACATCTTTGGTGCCGGTGAACATTTCTTGCGCATTTCCGCCGTGGACCATGGTCTCACTCCAGGGGTTATTTATCGTTGAGTTCTGTTTAGCGAAGCAGCCCGTCGCGACAAGTCGTACGCAGGGTCAGGCCTGATCTCTCAAGGCCTCGATGGCCGCAATGGCGGCATCAGCGCGCTCTTCAGGGACAAAGATGTGATCATGATGGTAGGCGGCAACGGCGTTGCACGGCACATTTGCTTCTGTCAGCGCCTCGGCCACCTTTGCGAGAAAGCCGACCGCTTGCAGATCGGAATAGACGCTAAGCTCAAGCCAAACCCAGCGATTGTCTGCAGGTGTGTCATCAGCAGCGGCAGCAATGACCGTTAAACCCTCTTCTTCCTGGAACAGCATCGCGATGTCGCGCACCTCGCGCAGATTGACCAGCTCGGCCCAAGACGCTTGATCTGCCGGAATGGTCTCAAACCGCCATAGACCGTCGCGACGCTTCACAGACAGTGTTTCAAGCAGCGTCGAGAGATCGCGTTCCGCCACTATTTCAGGGCCCGCCAGCCAATGTCTTTGCGGTTGAAGCCTTCCGGCCAATCGATCTTATCGACGCCTGCATAGGCCCGGTCGACCGCTTGCTTCAAATCGTCCCCAACCGCTGTGACACCCAGCACACGGCCGCCCACAGCGATTAGACTCTTGTCGCTGTCGCGATCCGTGCCGGCGTGGAAGACAGTGACCCCGTCCACAGCGTTCGCGTCCTCGACCCCTTTAATGATCGAGCCTTTGGGATACGATTCCGGATAACCATTCGTGGCCATGACGACGCAAGCGCTCGGTTGGAAGGCGTTCACGCCCATCATCTCAGCAATCTCACGGTGGCCATGCACCAGGCCTCCGGTTGCGCAAGTCAACAGCGCTGGCACGATATCGCCCGGCAGACCTGCCATCAAAACTTGGCACTCTGGGTCGCCAAACCGGGCATTGAACTCGACCACTTTCGGTCCGCTCGCCGTCACCATAATGCCGACATAGAGGACGCCCTGATATGGCATTTCCTCTTCGGCCATGCCCGCGAGGAGTGGTTCAACGATGAGGGTCTGAACCAGCTCCATAATCCGCGGCGTGACCACGGGCGCTGGTGCGTAAGAACCCATGCCGCCCGTGTTCAAACCGGTATCGCCATCGCCAACACGCTTATGGTCTTGGGCTGGCGGTAAATAGATCGCGCCATCGCCATCGGTCAGAACAAAAATGGAGGCCTCTTCGCCTTCCATGAATTCTTCGATGACGATTTCAGCCGAAGCGTCCCCGAACTTGCCGGTCATCATGGCTTCGACTTCATTCTCGGCTTGCTCGAGATCGTCGCAGATCACAACGCCTTTTCCAGCCGCCAAGCCATCTGCCTTGATCACGTAAGGCGGCGACATGGTCTCAAGAAAATCAAGCGCTTCAGTGAGATCTGTGAACCGGCCATAGGCGGCGGTTGGGATCTCAAGCTTCTGCATGATGTCTTTGGAAAAGCCTTTAGAGCTTTCCAATTGCGCCGCTTTTTCGCTCGGCCCGAACACGTCAAACCCGCGGGCGCGGAGCGCATCAGACAAGCCAACCGCCAATGGCGCTTCGGGGCCAATCACGATCAAGTCCGGCGAGAGCTGCAGCACCAATTCCTGCATCTTGTGCAGATCCGTTGGATCGACATCAAAGCAAGGACCCACCTCGTCCATGCCAGGATTACCAGGCGCACAATACACCTCGTCGACAATCTCTGACTGCGCGATTTTCCAAGCCAGCGAATGCTCGCGGCCACCTGACCCAACAACAAGTATTTTCATGGCGCCAGCCCATGCACGCTGCGTCGCATAAGATCAAGTCCTGCAAAGCGAATGCGGGATGACGCCCCGCCTTTGCGCGGTTAAGGTCGGGCATGGCTGATTCACCGACCTCCAATCTTCCAGAACTCACCGTCTCAGAGCTTTCTGGAGCGCTGAAGCGCACGATCGAGACCGCCTATGATCATGTGCGGGTGCGCGGGGAACTCGGGCGCGTCACAATTGCGAGGTCCGGTCATATGTACGCCGACCTCAAAGACGATAAGGCGGTGCTCAATACGATCATGTGGAAGGGCCAGGTCTCGCGCCTCCCTTTCCGCCCCGAAGAAGGCTTGGAAGTCATCGCCACGGGGCGCATGTCCACTTATCCCGGCCGGTCCAATTACCAACTGATCGCCGACAGCCTCCGCCCGGCCGGCGTTGGCGCGCTCATGGCGCTGCTCGAAGAGCGCAAAAAGAAGCTCGCCGCTGAGGGGCTGTTTGATGAGCAGCATAAGAAGCGCCTGCCCTTCTTGCCCGCAACGGTCGGGGTTGTGACGTCTCCCACTGGAGCCGTTATCCGCGATATCCTGCACCGGATCCGGGATCGCTTTCCGGTCCGGGTCATCCTCTGGCCGGCACTGGTGCAAGGCGACACCGCCGCCCCTCAGATCGAAGCGGCCATTCGCGGTTTCAACGCGATGACGGGTTCTAACCGCCCAGATGTTCTGATTGTCGGTCGCGGCGGTGGTTCGATAGAAGACCTTTGGCCTTTCAATGAAGAAGCCGTTGTGCGCGCCGCCTTCGAAAGTGAAATCCCGCTCATCTCTGCGGTCGGCCACGAAACCGATACGACGCTGATCGACTATGTCTCAGATGCGCGCGCCCCGACGCCGACCGGCGCGGCTGAAATCGCGGTTCCCGTGCGCGCCGATTTGCAACTTCAAATCGACGACCTGCAGCAACGTCAAAAACGAGCCTTAGTCCGCGCCACCCGCCGCGGCGCCGAACGCGTCGAGGCCACACGCTTGCCGCGCCCTGATCGCTTGCTAGAGCCAAAGCGCCAGCGCTTAGATGCCATTGGCGACCGGCTACCGCTTTCCATGCGCTCGCTTGTGGCGCGCCAACGCAGCCGTCTAGACAGCATCAGCGCGCGCTTGAGCAGCCCAAAAGAAATCGTGCTGGAGAAAACGTCTCGTCTCGACAAACTCTCCGCGCGTTTGGGCAGCGGTTTGCAGCAAGCCGCGTCGAAGAAACGGATCGCGTTCGCGCGGTCGGCCTCGCGCCTGCGGCCAGAACCGCTCGTCGCGGACGCGAAACGCGCGCGAACGGCTTTGATTGATACGGCGAGGCGCGCGCGTCCGGCGCTCGATCGGATTGTCCTCGGCAAACAGACCGATCTCGCCTCTCAGGCGAAGCTTTTGGAGACGCTCTCCTATCAGGCGACTCTCAATCGCGGCTATGCCATTGTCAGAGACAATGAGGGCAAACTGTTGCGATCGGCCGCTAAAGTCGCCGAGGCTACCTCAGTGGATGTCACGCTGGCAGATGGCACGGTCCCGCTCGCGCCAACCGGAGCCGCGAAGGCGAGCGCTCCGAAACCTCAACAAAAACAAAAAACTAAGCCGAGAAAACCGAACACGGACCCCTCGGATCAAGGCAGCTTGTTCTAGCCAGGATTGACGTCCCCGGCCCGAAAAATCGGATGATACAGGCCGTCCTGTGAGCGTCCACTTTCACGCTCCATGACAGGGCATTTCCAAAATTTGATGCACCGCGACAATTCACGTGCTAAAAAGCGCCTGAAATCTGAACTATGTGTTTATTCGTTCACTCAAAATATCGGCTGGATTTTTCAGGATGGAAACATTTAGCCTTTATTAGGGTTAACAGCGATCCACCTTGGCCGCATTCAGACGACCGATACAATAAAAGAACCTCCTCCCGATGCCTGCCTTGCCCCAGTCTGTTCGTACCGCCGGATTCATCCTCCTGGCGATTATGATCTATTTCGTCTTCAGCGCCATTTTCCGCTCGCCACCTGCAGACACGGAAGCGGCTGAATCAAACCTATCGACGCCGATCGAACGCGCGATCCCGGAAGTCCTGGTTCGCCCCGCACAAACGTCTATTCGTCCCATCTTTGCGACGCTCAAAGGGAGCACCGAGCCTGACCGCGAAGTCACGGTTCGCGCCGAGACCATGGGCACCGTCACAAATGCACGCGTTAGCGAAGGCCAAGTCGTGAAAGCCGGCACAACGCTTTGCGGGCTCGATGTCGAAAGCCGCGCCGCCCGCATCGCTGAAGCCGAAGCCGGCGTTGCAAGCGCGCGTCTGGATTATGATGCCGCCCGCCAGCTCGAAGAAAAGGGCTGGACCACATCGAACAATGC